>JAGWHK010000002.1:36263-232229 GCA_028866775.1 Microcaldota archaeon
TGATATGATAAATCCTATGCCCCCGAAAGCGTCCAAAAAAGCAACATGCACAGCATACAAGGCATATGATTCCTCCCCAAGTACTGTAAGTTTCCCTAGTATATTGGGTGGGTTAGCAAGTATGGCTCCGGAGCCCAGGATTACAAGCAAGAAAAATATTTGGTAGACATAATATACGAAGTAGAGCGAGGGCGGCAATCTCAATCCTTCGATAGGAGTAGTAGCATGAGGGCTAACAACAAGTTGCGTCAGTACCATCCCGATTATCCCAATTAAGAACAGATAACGCATCTTTTTGGGAATATTTATGCAATATACCAGAAGCCCGATCCCATAAGCGACAATAACGTCAGAGTAAAGATATGGGACCCACCAAATCGGCGCCATCAACAAGGAGAGTATAGAACCGGCGACCACCATACCAAACCCGAGCCAGAATTTTCCGGTTTTTGGCAGCTTGTGGATCAGGGGTATTAGGAGGTACATGAACTCTTCTATTTGGAGCGTCCAAAACATAACAATTGGAGTGGGAAGAAGCGCGGATGGGTTCACGAAATAGTTTAGGAAAAACAATGACAGGAGGAAGGTTTTGAACTTGTAATTAAAATATAGGAACGTTAAGATAACTACAGAGTAGTAGATGGGCCATATCCTTACTATTCTCCTCTTAAAATAGTGCTTGAGATCGCTATTGGCGTCCAGCCTGTTCAGAAGCAGGTACATGCTTAGCATTAGAAATACCATGACGCCGATGAAGAAGGTAGAGGTAAGTGGCAAAAGGATTGGTATCCCTGCAAGCAGAAACGGGGCGTAATGGTATATTGCTACCAGAAACGATGCCAATCCCCTGAGGCCGGATAGCGCAGGATTAAATCCAGTTTTATTTTTAGGGGCAGCCCGTTTGGTGGTGTTCGGCACCTTCATGAGCTTGTATTGCAGCAAAGGCTTAATATGGCGACTTAGGGATTTAGACCGGTAGAACGATTACCTTGGGTCGAAGAGGCTTGCTCACGGGACGATCCTGTAGAACCCGTATGTAAAGCCGTTCGTGTATGTCGCGTTGGCTATCGAGGTCAGGTTGTAGGTGTGCTCTGCCTGGGTGCAGAGGTTTCCTGGGGTGTTGCACCAGTACCCTTTGTCGAGCACCAGGCAGGGGTAATTCGCCTTGGACGCGTTGAAGAAGCTTGAGTTGTAGATGTTGGACATCTGGGTAGCTGTCCTGTTGTTTATGTTGAAGAGGGTGGGATCGTAGGTGTATACGAGGCAACCGGACGGTATCAGGTGGCTCGAGTTGTAGACGAAGTTCTCGTAGAATCTCGCGTCGCCGGCCTGCTGTATTGCGGAGGGCTTGATGAAAACGTAGGCGGAGTTGGAGTAAAGGACATAGAAGAGAGATGCACCGAGTGCTATGGAAATCGCCGCCCCGCACAGCATCGGCAGCCTCTTATCCTTGCTAGCCTTTGAGGCAAGCACCTCACCTGCCTTTGAGAGGTCGGATATTCCAGTCCCGGCGAGGATCGCAAACGGGGCCATCAGGCTTATCATGAAACGCCAGTCCACCCCGTACACTACGGATCCGGCGTAGAATGCTGTGTAGAACAGAAATATCACACCGAACCAGATTGCAAGTGCAGCCATTATTCGTCCCTTTCCGAATGCAATCATCAGAAGTGCCCCGACGATGGCAAGTATCGTGAGGTACAGCGGCTGTGCCACCTGCTGTTTTGTGTAACTGTTGGCCCAGAACGAAAGATTGGCGCATATGTTGGCCTTGAAGTTCTCCACGTTTATCGTTCCATTCGCCTTGATGTACGAAACAGTCTTGTTGCACGTAAGCTGTATCGAGGTCCCCTGATAACCATACCCGTCGGATGATGAGTTATAGAAGGCGAACATTACAGTGGGATAGGCGATCAGGATGAAGACCAGTATGAGCAGGAGCAGCTTCGTGTTGAGTATGTTATCGTACAGCGACCTTGCCGACTCCGAGACCGATTTGATTGTTCCCTTTTCATATAGGATCATGTACAGGAGCGCGAGAATAGGAACGTACACGAAAGCATCGACCTTCATGTAGAGCAGGACGGAAAGCGAGAAGAGGAACGCCGCAAGGGATAGCAGGTTTTTCCTCTTCATTAGGACTATGAGCATGAATACGGATACAAGGGAGTAGGCCAGTGTCGCCATGTCTGAGTTGGTCGGATATGCCCAGACCAGTATTATAGGAAGCAGGGCCAGAACCAGTGCCGAGAGGAACGCGGACCTCCTGTCTTTCAGGAGGGCAAACGCAACAATGAAGGTCATGAATACTGACAACGCCGCCAGCGTCGCTTGGACTGCATAGGCCGACATCCGATGAACCCCCAGAAGCAGGAACCCTATCGCTATGTTGAACGACAGCCCAATGGGCTCATGGAATATCTGGCCGCTGAAGCATTGGTTCGGCGTGCCAAAGTTGCACATCCAGGCCTGCCCGGTATGCAGTAGGGACAGACCCATCGCCTGATAGATCGCGTCGTCGAAGAAGAGGAGTTGGGTCGGCTTGACGACAATCGCAAGTATCAAAATAAAGACCGCAACAGGCACAATCGCCAATAGGAGATCCTTCCTCCTGAATCCGGAATCGCGTAACACGCGCCCAATCTCCCTTCTGTTCCACACGGCAATGACTATCATGCCTATGAATGAGACCAGCAAGCCCGCGGTGTATATGTATTCCAGAGTGCCTTCGGCAAGGACCATCAGACCGCCCTGTTGGTCACGAAGACGCCGTCAATGAACATGTATTTCGTCTTCGTTTCCTTCATCGTCTGTATCGCGTCCCCAGGAGTCATGACTATTGGTTGCCCATGGATGTTGAAGCTTGTGTTCAGCACTATCCCGTAGCCCCTGTGCTTCCTCACCGCCTTGAGCAGGTTCTGGTAGGTTTTGTTCTCTTCGCCCACCATCTGCGACCTCACCGTCCCATCGACATGCGCCACCGACCTCTCGACCGCCTTGTGCTCTGGCCTGAGCCTGTAGGCGCTTGTCATGAACCTGTTGAAGCCCTTGTTGTCGTACTCAACCAGCTTGTGGACATCTTCCTCCAGCATCGACGGAGCGAAGGGCTGGAACCACTCCCTCTGCTTTACAAACAGGTTGAGCCTTTCCTTTACCTCGTCGGAGTCGCTCGGTGCGAGTATGCTCCTGTTCCCGAGCGCGCGCGGCCCATACTCCATCCTGTTCTGGAACCAGAATATGTAGTTGCCTTCCTGCATCAGCTCCGCCGCGTGCCTGCACTGCTCCTCTTTTCCCTCCACTGAATATTTTAGTGACTTCTCGACCTTGAGCGCATCCTCCACCTCGTCCTGCGAGTAACCGTTCCCGAGGTATGCGCTAAACGCGAAATCCGTGGCCCCGGTTATCTCATGGCTTGTCTGCAGCGCCGCCCCAAGCGCTATGCCTCCGTCACCCATGTGCGGGAATATGTGCATTGACTTGACGTTGTCGAGCTCCCTGACAAGCATGTTGGCCTTCACGTTGGAGAATAATCCTCCTGCAACAGCCAGGTCTCCGATTCCGTGTCGATCCACCAGGTTGCTCGTCAGTTTTATTAGCAAACCTTCGACCAGCTGCTGAGCCATGTATGCCGTCTGCTCCCTGGGCATCTGCCAGGCTGTCCTGCATATCATGTCGTACTGCCTTGAAGGCGAGTACCTTGCCCTCAGGCGCGTCCCCGTGAGGTCGAAGAAGTCCTTGAACCTGTTCTTCTCGAAGGGAAATGGGAAAGAATAGTCTGCCATCGCCATTATCTTGCCCTCGTCCTCGAGCTCCCTCATCCCGAGAATGTTTGTTACCTGCTCGTAGAATATGCCGATCGAGTCCCTTGCGCTTATTGCTAGACTCCTCTCTAGCTTGCCGTTAGAGAGTATGCTTGCGCTCCCGGAAAGCCCGTCTCCTAGTCCGTCCAGGGTCAACACCATGGCTCGCTTCTGCCCAGAAGTGAATGCCGCAGTCGCAGCATGCGCGGTGTGATGGTCCACTATGTGGAGCTTATAGTTCCTGAACCCCATCCTATCCAGCCTCGACCTCACTATCGACGAGCTTACCGTCCCGCAGAGGGGAATTGGGCCAACCGTAGTGATCGAATACTTGAGCTTGTGCCTTGCATGCTCGAACGCTGGTTTTGGTATCCTTCTCCTCCTGAACTGGTAGTAGCTCTCCTTCATGCCTGGGATGACACGCTCCAGGGTCTTGGTGAACTCTGTTGTCGTGAAGGCAACATGCTCTACCTCTGGCGGCTTGAGGCCAGCGTGCTTCAGGGCCGCCCGTATCGAGTGCTCCGGGAAGCTTATCTCGAGCTTCCTCCTCGTGAAGCGCTCCTCATTCGCCGCAAAGAGGACCTCGTTGTCCCTCACCAGCGCGGCACCGGAATCGTGCCCGTCCCAAACGCCAAGAACATGCATACTACTTCAGTCCCAATTCGAATCTCCTGTCCGATATCTCGGACTTTATGGACTTCATGAATTCGTCCAGCTTTATCCCCATGGTCTGCTTGCCGGTCCTTTCCCTGACTGTGACCAGACCGCCCTCCTGCTCCTTTTTCCCTATTACTAGTATATATGGAACCTGTTGCAGCTGTGCCTCCCTGATCTTGTACTGTAGGGTCCTATCGGAGTTGTCCAGGCCCGCCCTTATCTTTTCCGCCCTGAGCTTGCTGTGAACCTCCTCGGCGTACTTAGATACCTGGTCCGATATCGACACCACCTGTACCTGCACAGGCGCAAGCCATGTGGGGAACTTGCCCTGCAGGTGTTCCACAAGAACCCCGAGGAACCTTTCGAGCGATCCGTAGATTACCCTGTGTATCATCACAGGCTCGTGCTCCTTCCCGTCCTCCCCGGTGTATGTGAGCCCGAAGCGCTTTGGCAGCTGGTAATCGAGCTGAACGGTGGCGCACTGCCACTCCCTTCCCATCGAGTCCTTGACCTGGAAGTCGATCTTGGGCCCGTAGAAAGCCCCGTCCTTCTCCTTCACCCCGAACTTCATCCCGTTCTCCTTGAGCGCGTTCTTGAGGGCAGATTCCGCCTCCCTCCAGAGGGCCTCGTCCCCCAGGTGGCTGTCGGGCATCGTAGAGACCTTCGCGTCATAGGACAGGCCGAATATTTCGTAGAGCTCCTTTATCATCTTGAGAAGATTCACCAACTCGTCCTTCACCTGGTCTTCCCTGACAAAGAGGTGGGCATCGTCCTGGGTCATCTCCCTGACCCTGAAGAGCCCAGTTAGTGCGCCGCTCACCTCGTTGCGATAGAGCTTGTCGAAGTCCGCAAGCCTGAGGGGGAGATCTCTATAGCTCCACTTCCTGGACTTGAACACCATTATTGTTGACGGGCAGTTCATCGGCTTGAGGCCCATCTGGTCGTTCCCCGACTCGAAGGTGAACATCTCCGATCTGTAGTGGTCTATGTGGCCGCTCACGTGCCAGAGCGCCAGGTTCGCCAGTGCAGGCGTCGATATTTCCTGGTAGCCATACTCGTCGAGCTTATCCCTTATGTATTTGAACAGCTCCTTGAATATTATGTAACCGTTGTTGTGCCAGTATACCATTCCAGGCGAGACCTCCTGGAAACTATAAAGATCAAGTTTCTCTCCGATCGTCCTGTGATCGGCATCGGGGAGGCCGGCCCAGTCGCTCTTCCTGACTATCGAGGTGTTTACTCTCGCCTTTGGCCTCTTCACCGCCTTTTTCTGCACCCCCTCGCCATAGCTCTTGCCCTGCTCTGCAAGCGGGTGACCCTTCACGCTAACGCTGAAGCTCTTGTTCCATCCGAACGGCGCCTTCCTTACCTCTATTCCCTTGCCCTCGCAGCTCTTGTATAGGTGCGATATGACCTGCATAGCTGTCTTTGGATCAGCCAGGCTGTCGCTGAGGTGCGCATACGGGTAGACCAGTATCGTTTTCCTGCCGTTCTTGCTTGCAAACTCGACAGAATCTGCCGCTGCCTTCTCTGCGATGTCGTTGGTGTCGCCCTCCTCAACGCTCACCAGGAGCGCCAGCGCATCGCTGATTGTCGCGCCCTTCTCCTTGCTTTCCTCATATAATTTGGACTCGGGTTTTATCAACTCGTAGCTTATCGAATCGACGTCCAACTGCAGAATCTTCATTGTAACACGTTCGACTAGATAATATAGGCGATAACCATTATAAATGGGTTGTATAGTAGCATCCTGTTGATCTCACTCGAGCCTGAACAGGCAATCCATCGATGCGGATCCCTTGTGTAGGGCCTTTGTCCCAAGCAGGACCGGATCGGCCCTGAACGCCCTTCGTATCTCGTCCACTATGCGTCCGGCCCGATCGTTTCCATTGCATTCTACCAGGAGGTATCTACAACTCATGCCCTTCAGGTGACGGAGCACCTCGGTTTCCGCGCCCTCGACGTCGATCTTTATCAGGTCGGCCTTTCCCGGTATTCCCAGACCTGACCTGCTCCTGTGATCGAGTCCAATGCAGTTCACCGTGGACTCCTCAACGTCGCCTTTGTGCCCGAACTGGTGCACCCTTTTCTTGTAGAAGCTTCCCAAACCTGATGAGGAGGGGGAGGAATAGAACCTCCTCCTGCCCGGCCTGCCTATGCCATAATTGAAGAGTCTGGTCCCCCTGAAACCTGACATGTTGTCCTCGAGGATGCGGAATGCCGTCTTGTTCGGCTCAAAGCAGTATACACCCGTGTGCGGGTAGAGCGCCTTCAGCGTAAAGGAGAATTGGCCAACGTTAGCCCCTATGTCAAGCACTGTCCTCACCTTCTTCATGTTGATCTTGCTGGAGAGGAAGTGCACAAGCTTAGGGTACATCTGCAGGGGGATAGGGGCAAGCCTGCCGTCGTAATGGAAGGTCCTGCCGAGGTAGCGTATCTCCCTCCTGTCGGCCGCCACCGCGTAGTACTTCGCCAGAAGGAAGCGGAGCCTTTCCAATGCACCTATGTTGCTTGAGGTGAGCAGTTCCATGTCTAGCCTCGCAAGGGTGCTCAGCTTTCCGGTAGCTCCTTTTTCCATTCCATGTCATCTCTTAACCCGTCTGCTCTGACCTAGGTACTTGGCAGCGAGACGCCCCCTGCCTATAACGCCGCTGCGGCATAGCCAGAATACCGCCGCCTCGCGCAGGCACTCGTAACCGTATTTCATGCTCTTCAGGGGTTTTATCGAAGATGCCTCATCAAAGTACTTTGTGGGGCAGCCGATCTCGCCTATGTTCTTCCCCCTGCCGATTATCTCCAGCAGCATCTCAATGTCGAATACGAAATCGTCTGAGTTCTTCCTGATCGGCAGCTCCCTGAGCAACTCCGCGGTAAACGCACGGTAGCCCGTGTGATACTCAGACAGCTTCGCCCCTGTGAGAACGTTGCACGAGAGTGTGAGAATCCTGTTGCCGAGATATTTCCAGTAGGGCATCCCCTGTTCCGTAGCCTTGCCGCCGAGTATCCTTGACGCGAGGACGCAATCAAACCCATTTGCGATTATCAGGGATGCAATGGCGGGTATGAGCTTCGGAGTGTACTGGTAGTCTGCGTGTATCATTATCACTATGTCGGTCTTGCCCTTGAGCGCCTCGGAGTAGCAGGTCTTCTGGTTGGCGCCATAACCCATGTTTCTCTCGTGCACTATCAGGTTGACGCCGTTCAGGGTGCCGGCGACACGTGCCGTACCGTCATTGCTGCCATCGTCCACTACTATGATTCTGTCAACTATTCCGGTATCTTTTACCTCGCGGTAGGTCCTCTTCAGCGTCCTTTCGGCGTTGTACGCAGGCATAACTACTGTTATCCTCTTCCCCATGAATATGCAAACACCCGAATGGACACTTTCTATGCTGCGTCCAGCGTAATAAACTTTGCGGTCGCGAGAGGTGCGAAGGTTTAAGTTTGTTGATTCTTCATTAGGATGGGGTGTCCGAATAAGTTCTTCTGGTTCCGGAGGAGGGAGGGTGTGCCTTGTCATACCTGCCTACAACGAGGAGAAACGGATATCACACACTTTGGGCATGATATCGGAGTCGCTGCTCAGGAGATACGGAAGGATGAAGGTGATTGTGGCCGTACAGGGAAGCGACAGGACAATGGATATAGTAAAGGGGTTATCGAGGAAAAACAGCAGGATCGTGCCGCTGGACTGCCGGGGCACCTCTGGGAAGGGGATAAACCTGATCCGCGGATTCGGTGCTGCGCTCGCGGCGAGGCCTGAAATTGTCGGCTTCGCCGATGCGGACGCCTCGGTGCACCCGGGCCAGCTGGAGAAAATGATAGAGGCGCTCCGAAGCGATGATGTCCAAGGTGTTATCGCTTCGAGGTACGTTAGCGGTAGCAAGATTGTGGGCCACATGCCGATGAGCAGGTGGGTTGCGAGCAGGGGCTACAATCTCATGGTCAGGCTCCTCTTCGGGCTCGGATTCTCAGACACGCAATGCGGCGCGAAGTTCTTCAGGGCTAGTGCCCTGCGCTCCATCATGAAGAAGGTGAACCTCACGGAGATGAGCTTCGACGTGAACCTGCTTTACGAGATGAAGATGCAGAACCTTCCCGTTGAGGAGGTTCCGATAACCTACTACGTGAAGAACGAGGGCAGCAAGGTTAGGGTAGGCAGGCAGATCCCGAAGATGTTTGTGGTCACGCTGTCATACAGGATAACCAGGTCGCCCTTTGGCATGCTTTTCCCCGTGTGGTTCAGGTCCGCGGTATACAGATGGGTTAAGAGTTGGTGACCATCGTCGGAAATTGCGGTCAAGCATCAGCCGGCCGAAGGATCCGCAGGCAATACTCGGTGTATGCGGCCATTCGCGCTGTGGCCCAGGATATCAGCTTCGCATTGCCCACCTCCCTTACAAAATCTATGTCGTTCTTGTCGATTGCCTTGAACAGCGCAATCAGGGGCGGGTAGAGCATGAGAGTGGCCAGGGCGTCCAGCGCTATTATGGCCAGGCCATCGCCTAACACGATTGCAATGGAGAGGAGCAGCAGGCCGAGCAGCAGTGAGGCCGCTACAAGCCGCGCCGGCTTGCCCAGGTGCAGCTTTATTCCAAATTCCTTCTTCAGCATCGCCAAGAAGGCCACTGTGAACAGAAGCGGACTCGCCACGAACAGGACTATCAGGGTGCCGTAGACGTTCAGCGTTGGAGTCAGTATCAGGAGCATCAGCACAATGGCCAGGCTTACCAGCAGCGTCAGCTTGGCGTAGGGCTTTACCATTCCGTAGCCAACCACAAGCGTCCCGGCGTATCTCCCTGCAACCCCGGCAACTATGCCTATCGCGATAATCGAAAAGTAGAGCGGGGCAAGGACATAGCTGGCAGAGAAGAGGAGGAATATCAGTGGCTTGGAGACGCATATAAGGTATGCCAGCAGCGGCAGCAGGAACAGCAGCGTGTAGTACAGGCTACCATTGAACAGCTTTTCAATCCTCCCCCTTAGCCTCGAGATTGACACCGCCCGCGAGAACGCCGGCAGTAGGACCGACAGGCACGCCGCAATTATCACGTCCCCGAATGATCCGAGCTTGAAGGCGGCGCCATAGTTTCCTATCACAGCTGAGCTCACGAAGAGGCCCAGGAATATGAGCCCGAAGTTCCTCGTTCCGTTGTTGGCCGCATTTGAGACGAAGATGGGTGTGCCAAAGCTCAGCACCCTTGCCAGAGAGTTGGGCTTCGGAGCCACGGGCCTGTATCTCGACGTCACCACCAGAAGCGCAAACGACACGGCAAAGGCTGCGAGGTAGCCCAGCGCCATGCCGAAGATGGCACCGGGGATTCCGTATCCGAGCAAAACCATTGCGATGGAAAACACAGGCTGCGTCACTGAATGCACAAGGAAGCCGGCGGAGGCCTCCCTGCTCTTCCTGAGCCCCAGCAGCACAGATGCGGTGATTATGAACAGCGCGGACGACGCCAGCACTAGCGCTGCGGCCTGTATCGGCATGGAAAGAGATGGGTCGCCGTATATGCCCTTCGCAATGTAGCCGCTCGAAACCGCCAAGCCAACGGCTATCAGCAGGGAGATAGAGAGTCCGGACAGATAAGCGCTGCTTATTATCTCGTTGGCGCTGCCGATCCTTTTGGAGGAGGCGAGATACTTCTTCAGCGCATTCCCGACCCCGTAGTCGGTGTTCATCCCGAGCAGCGTGACAAGCGCCAGCACTATGCTGTAGAGACCGAAGTCCGAAGGCAATAGCAGCCTCGCCAGGACTATCAGAGTTACAAGCGTGCTCGCTGACCTGACTATCGATGCAGTGGTGAACGCAGCTCCGCCCTTGGCGGTCTCTACGCCAAGGCGTGATATGCTGTTGTCTCTGGAAGGATAGGCCGCCATCAAATCAGGTGCCCCGGCGGTATTTCCCATCTCCCCTGACCGCTGCCAGGACGTCGGCCACGGTTATCAGATTCATTGATTGCGCAGCCTCAGCGGCAATTGCATGCTCGCCATGCCGGAACGGCCTGACCTGCTTGGGCCTCATGCAGACAACCACTTTGTTATCGGTGTATGGAGAAGTGTTGGCTTCTGAAGTCGGCCCGAATATCGAGACTACCCTTGTCCCGACGGCCGCTGCAAGGTGCCCGATTACGCTGTCATTGGACACCACGAGGTCACCCCTCTGTATCACCGCCGCGACCTTCTCTATGCTGGAGGATAGGTCGAATATCTCCTTTCCGCGTGCCAGCCCTGAGCCAGCGATCACGCTGGCCCTTAGGCTCTCTTCTTCAGGACCGCCAACCAGTATCACTTTATAGCCCAGCCTGTACAACCCCTTGCAGAGGCTTGAGAATCTTTCGGCAGGCCAGCGCTTTAGCACGAAGTTCTTGGTTGTGCCCGACCCAGGATGCACAATGGCAGCTTTCCTTATGCCATTATCCGAGAAAAGCCTTGCCGCAAAGGCGGCCGCGCCCTTTGGTATTTCGAAAACCATTTTTGGATTCTTCAGATGTCTCCTCAGGCCGAGTAACTTTATGGCCATCATGTTGTTATCTACCACATGGATGCTCTGCCTCTCCCTTATCAGGGCTGTGAAGAACGCCCTGCAGGCCAGCCTTCCGAACGCAGAGGCATCGTAGGTAAACCCGACTCTTCTCTTCGCATGTACCAGGTAGCTCACGAACCAGTAGCCCCACACGGCTTGCGGGTAAGTAGTTATGGAGAGGTCATACCTGCGTGCCCTGAGGTCCGCCAGCCGCCAGAGCGTATTCCAGACCCCGTACCTGCGCAGGTCGCGGTATATCACCCTGTCTATGTCCGGGTCGCATGATGCGATCCCGGAGCTTATCCTGCCCTGCATGACTAAGCAATCAATCTTCGCCTTTGGAAACGAGAGCCTGAGCTCCCTTATCATCGGAGTGGACATGAGGAAATCGCCCGCCCCAGACAGCGCGATGATCAGTATTTTCATCCCTAACACATCCTGTTATAAGCTTAGCTTTAAGTATTATATAGAAGATTCTTATGGGTTGTTCATGGAGGGGCCTAACGTAGTTATCATAGTCTGCGACACGCTAAGGAAGGATGTGCTGGGTGTGTATGGGGGGCCTGCTAAGACCCCGAACCTTTCAAGGTTGGCCAAGGACTCCATGGTCTACGAGAACTGCATTGCGCCCTCGCCCTGGACGTTTCCGTCCCACGTCAGCATCTTCACTGGCATGTATCCAGGGGAGCACGGAGTCCATGAGGACAGGGACGTGAAGATAGGCGGCTGCATAAAGCTCAATGAAAAGCTGGCTACTCCGCTGCTGCAGGAGCAGCTTAGGTCCAGGGGCTATGCCACGGTTGGGATATCAAACAACGTGATGGTCTCCCGGTTCACTCATTTTGACAGGGGATTTGACTTCTTCGCGAACATAGACGTTGATCCATGGATGGCCAGCAAGGAGGTCGCCATCCTCAGGAAGTACGGGCCCACCATCCCCATCATATTGGGGAGGCTGCTCAAGGAGGGGAAGGCGGGGGATATACCGCACTACTTCAGGGAATGGATGAGGATAAGGGCAGAGGCTAAGGCCAGGGACTTCCCTCTCGACAAGGGATCCGGGGAGACGAACAGGCTGCTTTTCAACAGCAAGCTGCAGCGTCGCCTTTTCCTTTTCATAAACCTTCTGGAACCGCACGAGCCGTACAGGAACGAGAACAGGAAGGAGAGGTGGGACCACTACGCCGAAGTGAGGGGAATAGGGGCCCGTTCGCTTGAAAGGCTGTGGGGGAGCTATGTCGAGGAGGCGGAATACCTCGACGGCAGGATAGGCGAGCTTATCGAGATGCTGAAGGGGCGCGGCCTGTACGACGACTCGCTTATAATAGTGACCTCTGACCACGGCCAGGCATTCAACGAGCACGGCTTCCTTTACCACAGCATATATCTCTACGACGAGGTCGTGAGGGTGCCGCTGATAATAAAGTATCCGAGAGGCAGGCGGTTCAGGAAGAGGAAGGGTTACCAGTCGCTCGTGGACCTGCCCAGGCTCGTGATGGATGTGGTAGGCGGAGGTGACGACTCTGCCATAACCTCTGAGGTTGCGTTCTCCGAATCCTTCGGAGACATACACACCGCGGAATTCATGCCGGAGAACTACAAGTCGAGGGCGGGAAGGCTTGCGAGGATTTACGAAAAGCACCGCAAGGCCGTTTACAAGGGGCGTTTCAAGCTTAGCGTCAACGGAACTGACGGCGCGGTGGAGGAGTTCCTGAAGGACGGCAAGCCTTCGGACAGCTCTGTCCATATGAAGGAGTTTTCAGACCTCTGCAGGGAGCTAAGGGATTTCGCTCCAGATCCGGGATTCAAGATTCCGGAGATTGATGGAAGATGATCCAATGAAAGGCGACGCTGGGAACAGTTGCATATTATACCTCGCGGCATCGGCCTTCCTGATCATAGTGCAGGTCATCTCGTTCATGGATTTCGGGATAATATTCACCGGAGTTGCAGCACTTTCGGCCGTCTCTGTCATCATATTCATGGTCCAGTGCCTGCTGTTCGACCGCTCTGATGGAGGCAGAACAGTGCAGCTGTTGCTCACGGCAGCGGTCGGGGCGCTCACTCTAATTGAGATCCTGGTCCTGTACTTCATGGGATACATGCCATTGCAGTATGTACCTGTACTCCGGAACATCGCGATGTATTCCTTCCTGACCGCCGCGTGCCTGGTGCCGATGACCGTGGGGTTCATGATCCTGCTTCGGTTCAGGAAGAGGGGGCTGAAGATCTTGGGTGCAATCCTGGTGGGCTTCGCGGTATTCGCCATCGCGCTCTTCTTCCTCAGTGGTAGCTTTATGAAGGTCGGGGTGAATGATGCAGCCTTCACAACTTATTACGCTGACAGGGCGTTGTTGAGCGGACACGACCCGTATTCCGGCTCCTTGAACGCCGGGCTCTATACGGCCCTGGAGAACCGCACTATAAATTCGGTGACGTTTAGTACCGATGGCAAGATAGGGGGCAGGACAGTTGCATACCCGCCGCTTTATCTTCTGCTCGTCGCCCCTTTCGCAGCTGCCTCCGGCACATTGGAGGGCTTTTCAGTGGCATTGCTCTATCAGGAGGTTGCATTCGCTTTGGTCCTGCTGGCTGTGGTGGGTTACCTGGGGGCCAGGAGCGGTTCCAAAAGAAATGCGATCATAGCCCTCTGCCTCATACTGCCATTCATCTTCTTCACGCTCATATCATTTGTTGACATGGTGATGATAGCGGCCCTCTTGGTCGCCTTCTTCTTTCCGGATAGGTGGTACTTCGGCGCGGCCCTCGCCGTTGCCGCATCGATGCAGCAATTGGCCTGGATGCCGGTGATACTTCTGCTTGTCTACGATTTTGCGAGGTCCAAGCCCCGCAAGGTGGCTCGTGACATCGCGATCTTTGGTATCGCCACGCTTGCAATAAATATCTATCCCATCGTTGCGGATGGACGTAGCTACGTCAGCACGCTGCTTGGAAACATAGGCAGCGGCAGCGTCCTGCCTACCTCGCTCTCGCCGATCGGAACGCTATTGATAAGGTATCTTGATATCCCGCTCCCATATTTCCACTACCTCTTTTACATCGGGGTTGGAGCCTCGCTTGTACTGTTCCTCGTTCTGGGTAGAAGGAGAAACTTTGCAATCCTGTCGCTGGTTCCGTTCCTTCTCCTCGATTTCGGAAGGATAGAGTATTACGCAGTTTTCATCATCACTGCGGTGGTCGTGGCAGCCCTCGAGGTGCCCAGCAAGAGATCCAAAGAGTCGCCAGCGCTTGATGGAAGGATTGCATGCCTAGCGATCGTGGTGCTCGGGCTTGCGGCAATCTTTGTGATCGCGCTCGGACATGCGAGGTACTCAAGTTCCTTCGGGGTAACGGTGAGTGGCGCATCTGCAACTCAGGACGGAAACCTGAGCTATTCAGGCAACTTCAGCAGCGGGAACTTCGCCGGTCCCCTCAGGGTCCTTCTATACACGTTCTCAGGGAACGGGACCCTGACAGGTGTCTCCCTGACCAATTATACGATAGGGATCTACGGCCCGGGCGGCGCTGAGGTCAAGATGGTCAGCGGCCCTGGAATCCCAGACAACAAGGTAGCGGTAGCCCGCTCCGGGCCTGCACGCCTCACGATTAGCCAGTACAACGATACAGGAATATACGCAGAATGCGTGATTTACAGCATAACAGACTTCTACATATGCCCCCCTTCTAGGGTTGGGCAGAACAGATAACTATTTATATATATTTGATGTAGGTATTTTCATAAAAATGTGTGATTCGATGGGAAAAAACCCCTTCCACAGAGTTGGATACGGAGATGCAGCAGGTATGCTGCTGGTGGCGCTTAGCGTCATTCTTGGAATGACACTCGTAACACCGGCACAAAATAGCGCCGCGAGTTCGGCGGTCCTTCAGGTAATATGCAGCATATTCAACACGATAAAAACCGTGATATTCGTCATCGGTCTTGCACTGATGATACTAGGAGGCGCAATATATGCGGGTGCTAACTTGATGCCCAGCCAGTCAAGGGGTTCATTCCAGGGATATGGAATGGCCATGATTATTGGTGGGGTTATCGGAGTTGCAATCGCTGTTGCGGCACCGTTCATCCTGAACACGGTAGTCAAGGTCTCTGGAGCTTCCGGGCAGGTAATATCCGGTAGCAGCGCAACTCTGGCTGCACAGAGCGCAGCACAGGTCTGTGCTGGCTTGGCTTGATGAATGGAATGGGGTGGTAAACCCACCCTCTTTTATTTCTTCTCTTCCTTTTATTTTCCTGATTAATCAGATGGTAGTATGCCAGCCAATGTAATAAGCCGAACCTGGAGTTCTTACCTGTCAAACCTGCAGTTAGTCATCCTATCTGCCATCGCCCTGGTGATAGCCTTCCTGGTTCCGGTCTTCGCGTCACTACCTACCTACAACGACCTTGGCGGGGTGTTCCTTAGGACATCGAGCATATACCTGAACCTCAACATATTCAACAGCGCGGTCATCATAATATCCTTCCTCTTCTCTCTTGTCTTCATCAGCTTTGCCCTGGTCATGATGAACGTGATAGCAAAGCACAGCAGGACCAGAACCAAGGTCAAGACAGAGGTGATAAGGAGCCTGGAGCGCTTTACAGGCATGGTGTTCGCGGCGCTGCTTATATACTCCATACTCGTCTTCGCGGCTAACATGCTTAGCTATGGTACTGGTTACTCGGCTCCGATAACTGCTGTGGTCGCCCTGGTGCTCACTCCGCTCGTGTTCTACGCTCCCGCCTCAATCGTGATAGACGAGAAGGGATTGGTGAGGGCGATGCGCGCGAGCATGGCATTCTTCTTCAAGAAGTTCGATTATTTCCTTCTCTGGATTGTTGTGGCGGTTATATTGTTCACTGTACTCGACTTCGTGTTCATACATGCGCTTGGCACAGTCCCATCAAGATACGCGATGCTGATCATCAGCTCCATATTCGTGCTCCCATTCCTAATGCTGATGCAGGGGGAGATGTACCTGAACAGGTTTGGCCTGCTCAAGGTCTGAACGGTCCGATTAGAGAACGCACCGATCCTGCCTCCGGCACAAGCATGCTTAAAGAGTTTCGTAAACAAGTTTCGGTGGAGGATGCATGCCGCCTGCTGGGAAAAATGATAGGATATTCCTGATCGTTGCGATTGCGCTTGTCGCGGCGAGCATGGCATACTGGTTTGCCTTCTCCATAAACGAGTATTACACGTTCCATACCTACATCGATCTCGCCCATTTCTCCTACGATATGTATTACCACGTGACCTATCCATCAGTCGTGCATGGCCTGCAGTACCTTTCCTTCGGCCAGCACCTCGCCCCGGACCAGCTTCTGGTACTTCCGGTCTTCTACCTGTACCAGTCTGGGCTCACCCTTCTGCTAATCCAGGCCGCGGTCCTTTCACTGACGGGGCTGCTCGTTTTCTTCGTTGCAAGGAAACTTGTCGGAAGTGGCCCGGTCGCACTTTTGCTGTGCATCGCATATCTTGTCAGCCCAGGCATGCACGGCATGCTCTTCTACGACTATCATGCGGAATTCATCATCATACCTGTTGTACTGCTGACCTTCTATTCAATCATGGAAGGTAGGCGCTTGCTCTTTCTCGTCTCGCTGCTACTGCTTTTGGGCAGCATAGAGGCCGCAGCGTTCGTGGCCTTTGCGCTTGGCATGGGAATACTGTTATACGAGTCAATATATGAGGCCGGTAAAACGTCTGCGGAAAGGAGGCAGCGCATGATCCTCGCGGCCGTTGCCGTGGCTGCTTCGCTTGCGGCCGGTGCGGCGTACATGTATGCGACCTCCCTGCTGTCTGCCGCATATGCGGGTGGCGCTTATCATGGCCTTCCGCCGCAGCTGGAACTTCGCAACTTCGCATCACAGGAAATCCCTGGCGCGGGTTCGCTTGGCGGAGCACGGGCAGATCACAGCCCGGTGGCGCTTCCGTATGCTGTATACGGTCTTGCCGTGGTGTTCGTCGGGTTTGGCATAAGCGCATTCCTCATCCCCGAGGTGACCCTGATGCTCACCCTCCCATGGCTCTTCGAGGGCTTTGTCGCGGGCGACGGGGCGTTTTTCCTGATCTGGTACCAGTATTTCGGCTTTGTGCTTGGCGGGATGATCGTTGCGGTCGTGCTTTCCTTCATGGCGATCAGGAACGGAACCTCGAGGTTTGGTGTACTTGTGAGGAGGGACCTGGGATGGGAGCCAACCAGGAGACGCCTCTTCCAGGCTGCGGTATTCTCTATCATCTTGATAGAGCTGCTGGCTCCGATATTCATAATAGACAACCCCAATCTTAATCTAGCCCAGAGTTTCCTCTTCCAGACCCCCGCAGGCCAGGAGGCGCAGATAAGGCAGCTCTATTCAGTGATGAAGTTGATACCGCAAAATGCTAGCGTGGCCGCCCCGATTTTCGCAACCTCGCAGCTGGCCTCAAGGAGAGAGGTCATCCCGATAGCGTATGTGGGGCAATCGCTCTGGTTCACCCCGCAGTACCTGCTGGTGGATCTAAACAGCAGCTTGGGAGCTCCTCCGGCAATCATGGACCAGGTCGCCTTCGACGATGGGGTTATGGGTTTGGGCAGCTACAGGCTCCTTGCTGTGAATGGGTCAGCTGAGCTCTACAAGCTGTCGGTCAACCAGTCGGGATAGTTTAAATACCTTAGTTGCCATCAATTTTCTATGAAGCTCCCTCCGGCCTTCAGGTACGCAGCACTCACGCTCGCACTCTTGTCCTCCTTTCTGATCTTATCGAATGGTGCAGTGGCAAACGCCAACACCGCCTGCATAATAACAGGCCAGGTCGTTGCGCCGGACACCTGCATAATTAGCGCCTTTCCGTACATGGCCATAGGGATACTCATCTCCTTCATGGTGGTAGCCATAGTCTACATGCTAGGCAACGTGATGAACTTCGGCTCCATGCAGAACTGGTACAGGGCAGAGCTATGGGAGACGATAAAGACGATCATCATGGTTGTCGTCGTAATATCGGTCCTCGTGATTTTGAGCGCGATCGCTAATATACTCGTTGGGGCACAGTATACCCTGCCAGGGCAGCAGGGCGAGGTCCCAGGAGTGGCCACCAGCCTCTCGACCAACCTGGCTAACCTGTACAACGCCGACAGCACCTTCCTGGCCCAGCAGCTGAATGGCTCTTACCAGGCATATGCCGCTGTCCTAGGGCTTTCGACGGGAGTAGGCGTCTTGCAGAGCCTCGCGGTGACAATGTGGGTCCCGCTGCCGCTCATACCGCCATACGTAATAGGCTCGATACAGTTCGGCTCGTCTGAGAACCTGCTGAACAGCAACTTCATAACCGCTACCGGAAGCCAGTATTCCATAACCCAGAACATAATAGGGCTTGTCGTCATTCCAATGCTCATAACATTCCAGGTCCTGTCCACATACTTCTATCAGCTGATGGCGATAGGGCTCGGCATACTCATACCGCTGGGGGTGATCTTCAGGGCCTTCCCGTTGGTCAGGAACATAGGAGGTACATTCATAGCCACCGGAATAGGGATCTCGCTCGTCTTTCCCGCTCTGCTTCTAATCGTCAACCTCCCGATATCCAACTACATATACGCCTTCACCTATTCCCAGACCCTAAATGGCAACTGCCCATTCACTTCTGGGCTTATCTGCAACCTTTGGCTTGCTATGACGACAGGGATCAACGGAGATATCCTGGGTCCAGGAGTAACCGGAACAATCATCAATGGTCCGCTCAACATAGCCCTTGGGACAGTCGCGTCGAATAACGCCAACGTGGTGAGCGCGCTTGATGCAGGCTACTACACAGGCATTGCAACACCGCTCACATATGGCATATTCCCCTCGCTCAACCTGATATTGGCGAACACGCTGGGAATGATACTGCAGATGATACTGCTTGGGATAGACATAATGGTGGGATTAATAGTGACTGGGGCGATAACCCATATGCTCGGAGGCAAGGTCAGGCTCGGATTCGGAAGCAAGCTATCCTTCAGGACTGGTTGAATGATAAGCACCTGCGCGATCTGGGGCACTACAAGCTACGTCAACAGCTGGATAGTCATCAACGTGCTGGTGATACTTATCAGCATGCTGGCCATAGCCGCGGCCTACTCCCTCAATGGGTTCTTCCCGGCCAGCTTCAGGGGCAGGATGAGAGGGTTCATAAGGTTCGAGCTGATCCAGCTGATCGTCAGCATAGTCGTATTGGGAGCCCTGCTCGCCTTGTCTGCCAGCGCCTGCAACGTCTCAGCCCAGGTAAGCTCTCAGCTCTCTGGCAGGCAGATGAACCCATTCAACTTCGCCGATTACTACGTCACCACCATATTCAACAACGGCCTGTCCATGCTCAGCAACATATACAGCACCTCAGTCAATTACGCAATACTCTCATCTGGCATAAAGTCGATACCGGCCGCATTGCTCAGGGGACTGAACGGCCAGGCGCTGTTCAAGGGAAATAAGTTCCTGGAATGTGCGTTGACCAAGCAGAGCGGCTGCAGCCTGCTCGGCACAGTCATAACCTCGCTCTGCCCAACTTCGATAATAACCTGCGAATACTCAACCATCCCGAGCGGTGACTTATCATACCTGTACAACCTGTTCTCCTCGATGTACCTTGATGTATACAGCCCGATACTCATAATTGCTACTGGAATGATGTTCATACAGTTTCTTGCGATACCGATCATGCAGTATTCCGCATTCACGATCATATTACCTACCGCTCTCGCGATGCGCTCCCTGTCGTTCTTCTCTTCCGGACTAGGCGATGCATCGAACGCGCTGATAGCCCTCGCGGTGGCCCTTTATATCATATACCCGATGATGGTCGCCTTCGACGGCTATGCGGTGTCGTGGATATTCTCCACGAAGAACCCGAGCGCCCAGTACGCCGGAGGTGCGCTGACCGTCAACACTGTCGCGCCGAGCGGATTCTTCAGCGCCCAACCCGGCTATGACATAAGCGGGGCCAATGCGCTGAACACGGAAACCAGCTTCGTCTTCAATTCCTTCTCCGCGCCGGGCTCGTACGAGTACTGGGTCGGAGGCCTAAACCTCATAGGCACGATGCGCAATTATACAGACAATATGGCCCAGTTCTTCTTCCAGTCGATAATACTGTTTGCGCTCGACATGGCAGTGACGGTGGGATTGGCGGTTAGCATATACAAGGCTTTGAGGTCAGGCCTAGGTGAGGTCGGGAGGTTCTGGTGATATGATGATACCGCTATTCATGCTCGATGCGCCCACCGCCATACCGGGTGTCGAGGCAGGGATAGGCCCCCTGATCTTTGCGGCCCTTCTTTTGGACGTCGCCATAGTCTCGGTTTGGTACTTCATAGGGGTCATTCTCGCGAACGAAGGAGTCAAGCAGTCTGCAAAGGGCGAATACTACCAGTTCCTCGGCACCGCATTCCTGATAGCAATTCTGCTCTGGCTGATAGCGACCTACTCCGGGATCAGCAACACGGTATTGAGCGCGAATCCCACGGGCCTTCTCGGCTCCGGCACCATGTCCACAATGTGCCAGAACATCGAGAGTTCCAACCAGCTCAACATCTTGGGATCGACAAATTCCCTGCTCTCTGGAGCCCAGACGCCCTCTGGAGAGCAGCTTGTCGGGATATGCAATATGCTGGACGGTACAACTACGACCGACCAAATGAACTACCTGCTCGCCTCCACGGCCGTTGTGACGGCGAACCTCACGGCCCAGACCGCAAACAACCTCAATTCGGCCTACACCTACGATGCCTACCTGGGATTCCTCTCCAACCTGAGACCGGTCCTGGCGCTCTGCTTCGCCCCGGGGGACCCGCTGCCCTGCCTTGTGCCGGGTGGCGCACTGATCGGGGAATATTTCAGGATGTCGCTCACATATCAGCCGTTTGCGGGCTACTCCATGTTGCTAAATGGGATGGGAGTCCTGGGAACCCTGCTCAACCTAGCGTTTGAGTCCTACGTGGCCCAGCTCCTGATGATATCGGTGCTGCTCTACATATGGCCTTACCTTCTCTTCGGGGGAATAGTGCTCAGGAGCACCTTCTTTACGAGGAAGATAGGCGGCCTCCTCATAGCTGTGGCTTTGGGCGCAGTGATCGTGTTCCCAACCGTGTTCTTGATAGAATACGCCACTCTTGGCAACGGACTACCTGGCATAAGCGCCACGTCGCCCTACAATGTAACTTACGGGTTCAACGCCTCCTCTCCGAATACCAACATACATCCGATACCCGCGGTCACGGTAGAGAACGGAAACCAGGTGGTCGGCAACTACATACTGAACTTCTACGTTCCCCCGAACTTGCAGCAGATAGCGCAGGCGAACAACTGCTGGCCCTCGATATCCACTGCAGGTTATATAACCGAACTTCTCAACCCAGCAGGCCCCGGGTTGGTACTTACGCAGCTTTCGGGCATTGGCCCACCCAACCCTCTCGCAGAGGCCGAACTGGCTGACATATTCTACCTGCTTAACCCGCTGACCAACCTCGGCTCAGGGGCGGGTCAGCTCATCAGCGCCGGCGTTACGCAATCGAGCGGGACCTACTTCCTGCCCGCATACTGCCCAGTCGATGGGGCGCTGGCCACCAACCTCGAGATGCTCAACGCCTATGGGGTTATAGGAGTGACCTCGTACTTCCTGCCGCTGCTCAACCTCATAATAACGCTCTCCGCGATAATAGGGCTGTCCGGACTGATGGGAGGGAACACGACGCTTGAGGGATTGTCGAGGTTCATATAGGTGAAACCATGAATGCTTACGATCTTGCAAGGGTCTCAATCCTCGGGGTTGTGGCGCTTGCGCTCCTTTCCTCATTGGCTGGAGCCGCCTTCACGGCCAGCCCGATCATGCAGACCCTGTGCGCCGGGACAAACACTGCAAACGGAATAATACCGGCCAACCCGATAATAGGCGCCGGAACCCAGGGCGTGACGAGCGTGGTGGGCATGACGCTCGTAATACTGCTCGTAGTCCTCTTTGCCAGCGCAATCCTCTACATGGTCTCGCAGGTCATGGCGATACCTAGGCTGACCAACTTCGTCAAGGTTGAGCTTGCCGAGATGGTAGGCACTGCAGCTCTAATAACCATATTCTTTGGTGCGTTTTACGCGACCGCATTCGCCACAAGCGGGAGTGCGCAGGCCTTGAATCCCACGGTCCACTTCAACGGGCCGGCCAGGAGCGTCTTTGTCAACGACTGCGCAATGCTTGGGAGCGCATCTATTGCCGTAATAGGGCCCATATTCATCACCGGGACAGTGAACTACGGCTTGCAGTTCGTCAGTTCGGTAGACCTGACGGTGGCACCAGGGGGATTCGGCTTTGAGGACAAGCCGCTTAGCGGCCTGGGGATCATAACGACCAGCTTGAACGAGCTCCAGGGAATCATGTCTGCCTTCCTTGTGGCGATCTTCGCCGTGGTCTTCCTGCTCGGGCTCATATACTCGCTCTTCCCGCTCCTGCTCTACCTGGGCATAGTGCTTCGCGCCATGCCGTGGTCACGAGCGGCGGGGGGCATTTTCATAGCGATGTTTATAGGATTTTACATCGTATTCCCGATGATGCTGAGCTATACGATGAACGGGCTGAGTTCCATCGTGTCCCAGCAGTCCAACGACTTCTACGGATCTTCCTTCGCCTCTGGCGCATCCAACCTCTTCTCCCCAACTTCCTCTAGCGGGATAGACAACCTGCTTAACAGCACAAGCCAGCAAAGCGGGGGAACCGCGATGATGTCGTACCTGGGCAACATATTGGCCAGTCTTGCAGGGTTCGGGACGAACTATGGGGCGGTGAACGGTTTCATCGTCGAATTTATGGGGCCGGCAATAATGATAGCGGTGATGATCGCCATATCACTGGTTGTGGCATTGGACTTTGCGGACATACTCTCCGACTTGCTTGGCGCGCCAAGCCTTTCCTCAGAGAGCCTGCTCAAGAGGGTGCTGTGATATGGTCCCGCTTATGATGCTGCTGGCGCTTCACGGGTACATGCTGCAGGCCCAGCAGATCGCCAGCCTGCCGATCAATCCGATACCCTGGTTCCCGATAGCTTTCCTGGCTGCGCTCTGCGTGATAATCATAGCCGCCTTGATCTACATGATTGCCCCTGTGTTGAACAGCAGGGCGATGCAGGAATGGTCTAGGATCCAGATATATGAGGCTGTGCTGTCGCTGGCGCTCGTGATAGCTTTCATCGTGGTGGTGAAGCTGTTGTCGCTGAATCCCGAACCTGGATTCGCTTCTGTGGGCATTGTACCCCAGGGATGCACCGCTGCGAACAGCATATACGCCCTCTCATCTTGCGATTTGGCGCAGTTCAACAACGCAGGCTACTCGATAGCCACGACGCTTTGGGAGTTCTCCTTCCTGAGGGCGGTCATACCGAGCTCGACCCTGAAGGTCCAGCCATTCAGTTTGGAGGATGGCATCCAGTTCCAGTTCTCAGTGCCCAACATACTCAGCGCGGGGAACGACAAGTTGCTGAAGAGTCTAATGGAGTTCGTGCTTTTGTTCCTGCTGCTTAGCCAGGTGCAGCTCGTCCTCATCTCCAGCGCCCTGTTGTTGATGTCTTTCTTCTTCGCCATAGGGCTCGTCGCCAGGATATTCGGGATATCCAGGAGCTTTGGCGGGGCTATGATAGCCTTCGGCATAGGGTTGGGCATCCTCTTCCCGCTCCTGACAGGGATAACATACGGGTATATAGACGTCTCAATCAACTCGTACTGCATAGCAAACGCCGGTGCAGTGAGCTGCAGCGGCCTGTCGTTCTTGCAGTCATTTTTGAACATATTTGTGAACCCTTTCACGCAGATAGCAGGGCTGTTCGCCCCCACTGGCGGGCCGCTCGGAGCCACGGCGGTGCCATTATTCATCCAATCGGCAACCACCCTCTTTGACTCCGTGGGCTACCTGCTGGCTGGGCTCATAGTCATACCTGTGGTAAATGTGATCATAGTCGATGCGTTCGTTGTCGACTTCTCTACGGCTATAGGCGAGCGGATGTCGTTCTCGATGCTGTTCAGGGAGTTGGTGTAGGTGGCCGCATGATTCATCTTCTCCTTGTTCTGCTTCCGCTGCTTCATGGCAGCGCTGCAACGCATCTTGCGGTTGGATCGTTGAACGGCCTCCCTGAGCTTGACTGGCTTAGCGGGCTGCTTAACTTCTTCAATAGCTTTTTCGGAGGACAGAAGTGCGGATTGCTCTCGGCGCAGGTGGCCAACACGATAAACAATAAGTATCCATGGTACTGCCCGATAAGCAACCAGGTCACCAACCAATGGTCCAAGTGGCTCCCCGTGATGCTTGTGGTAACAATGATCTCCTTCCTGCTGGCATCACTGATATTCATGGTTGGCGTTGCCTTGGGAAGCGGAAAGATACGGAATTACGGAGCGGCGGAGCTCTATGAGGCAGCCGCGACCGCGATAATAGTGGTTGCCTTCGTCTACATCTGCGCCGTGGTCTTCGGCTTCGGCCCGGGGGCCCTTGTCGGGGACATAAACCCTTACGCGACCGCGTTCAACCTTATGGGCTCAACTCTAGGCAGCGCCCAGGGAATGTACACCTCGCTCTACAAGACCTATGTCCCGCTATCGGAGCTGACCACAGTCAGCATACAGGTTGGAGGGCCCGAAGCCGGGATTCTGAGGACGAGCTTTGCCTCTGCGGCGGCCACGGCGGTCAGTTCCAACATATTCCTCAACGTCTTCTCATTCGTGATACAGGTGCTGTTCCTGAACCCGGCCGCAGCGCTCTCCAAGCTTCTGGTCGAGGGCATGGCGGTCCTTTATGGAGAGTATTATTTACTGGTGTTCTTCTCTGTCGCTGCCATCCCTGTTTTCCTAATCCCTGGCGTGATATTCAGGGCGCTTCTCCCCACAAGGGGGTTGGGTGGCGTCATGATCGCGTTGGCGATAGGATTCTACCTTGTCATGCCGTCCCTCTTCGCCGCGGTGTACTACTTTACCGCCCAGGGTCTGATAACAAACGTCAACGTCGCGAACGCACAGCTGCAGGCCACAACGGTTACGGGCAGCTCCATAACCTCGCAGCAGAGCCCGCTGGTGCAGGAGCTGACTGCCGCGCAGGGATCTTTGAGCGGCTTCTGGATGCTGGTGCTCTTCTATCCCATACTCATAATCGCATTCACCTACTCTTTCGTGGTGCAGATATCGAAGATCATAGGAGGCACTTACCAGCAGGGAGCCATGGGCAGGCTCAGGGGCTTCCTATAGGCCGGATTCCGATACGATGAGCAAGTAATATAAGGATTCTCTGAGATTCAGATGCGATAAGCATGAACCCGAAAGTGCTGCTGATAATGGCGTTCATGCTTGGCGGGGCGATAATAATCGGGATCGCGGCTTACATCCCGTTTGCAGGCCCGCTCTTTGGTCTGCTCAAGTTCATAGTCTTCAGTATGGGGCTGCTGTGCGTGCTTGTGGGCTTCTCCTGCAGGTACTACACCTACCTCATAGCCCCCATACTCAAGCAAAGAAAGAGGCACATAGTGCTGAGCGACCAGGTGCCGTATTGGCTGGCCTCGACCGGGGACTGCATAGTCTCCAAGCGCGCGGAGGACTTCATAGCGACGGCCTACATCAACATACCTATATATGTCTCCTCCAGTGAGATGAACGACGAGGAGCGAGAGAGGTTCGCAAGCCAGATAAGCAGGCTTGTCGGGGTCAGCAGGGAACCAGTCAGGTTCAGTTCCGTGCTTAGGGTGATGGACAAGGATGACTATCTCAAGAAGATAAAGGAGCTGATAGGCGCGGCGGAGAACGAGGAGAACGTGGCAGTCCAGAAGAACGACCAGGTGCAGGTCGAGAGGGCGAAGGGAAAGCTCTCGATGTGGAAGAAGATCCTCGATCATGTCGGCTCAAAGTCCTCCATGGAGCTCGTCACTTTTGCTTCTGTGTCGGCCACAGGGGGCAAGGAGTATGAGGCCATAACAATAGCCCAGCAGCAGGCCAAGGAGCTGATGAACGGGATAGGAAGCATACTCGGGGTGACACCCAGCATAATAGTAGGCAGCGAGATACTCAAGCTTGTGGAGCCCGAATACCTTATACCGCTATCCACAATAAGCGAAGAAATAACAAAGAAGATAGAGCACGGAGTGGTGGAATGAATGGATGAGGAAGGGATCGTATACACTGCATTCGCGTTGGTCGTGCTTATGATAGGACTTAGCTTCTCCGCGAGGATGGGAGGGGGGATTCTTTCCATATTCGCCGCGCTCCTGGTCACCATGACCGCTTGCACCGTGGTGATACTCAATTTTGCCGATTACATCGTGGTTTCTCTGGGATTCAGCACCCTCGGGGTGACCTTCCAGCCCGCTCTCGGTTACAAGATAAACAGGCAGCAGAATACCGTGCTGAAGGAGGTTGGGGGGATATACTACGCAACCGGATACGCCACCGCTAACCTCTTTGCCTTCGAGTTCAAGCAGGAGATCGAGCAGCAGGACACAGGGGCCAAGATAATGGAGGCGCCGCTCAGGTGGGAACTCGCGGTCACAAACATAAAGTTCCCATTCAAGTATCACCTTCTCTCGTCCGGGCTTAGCGTCCAGGACATCAGGGACGAGCTTGAGGGGAAGAGGTCTTACTATGAGTATCAGCTCTCCAAGGTGATGCAGGATGCCAAGGACAATATGGCTATCCAGGAGCTCCAGAGGAAGATAAACGTGCTCCAGAGGAAGATGGACAGGGTGTCTGGAGGAGAGAAGCCGATAGGCTCGATAATGTATGTGGAGACCACCGCGATCGGGGTCAGCGAGAAGGCCGCAATCGACGAGCTGGAGAGGCAGATCTCAGCGCTTCAGATAGCCCTGAACCCCATGAACGTGGATCTGGTGAGGGTCATAGGCAGGGAGCTCTATACGCTGTTCAGGTTCAGCTTCACCATACCCCTGAACTACGAGGAGACGAGGGGCTACTTCGACTTGCAGAGCTAATGTTTTATACCTTGCATGAGGATTTGATTTTGTGACTCAAGTAAAACTCCAGCAGCTCATGAGCAATGAGATCGCCAAGAGGGCATTCCTCTCCAGGCCGCCGGAGCCACCGGCCAACATGCTGATGAATGACCCTCTCCAGGCCATATACATAGGCTCTACCAAGATATTCGAAGTGCCGTTCTCCTGGTCTTTCTCCAACCTCACCAACCCGCATATCGCGGTAGTTGGCATAACCGGTTCCGGCAAGAGCTATTTCGTCAAGACCCTTCTGGTGAGGGCGAGCTACATATGGAACTCCAACGCAATAATAGTCGACTTCGCGGGGGAGTACAAGAACTGGGTGAAGCAGAGCGGGGGCATAGTGGTGGCGCTTGGCAAGGGCGACTACATAAACATCATGGACCTATCGGGCATGAAGCCCATCGACAGGACGAAACAGATAGTAAGCTCCCTGGAGATACTGACCGACATATCCTCCTTCCCAGAGCAGAGGAGGATAACCGAGGAGGCGATAGAGCAGTCATACGTTAACTACGGATTTGTCCCATCCGAGAGGCCCCAGATGGGGAAGGAGGGACCCACCCTAAAGGACGTCATCGCGCTCCTGCAGGAGAAGGTTCAGGAGGGCACCTACGAGTACCCCGCAGAGCTCGAGAACGCGATATACAGGCTCAGGCAGTTTGCCAGGGAGGGCGAGGACTTCTTCGCAAGGAAGAGTACCGTCGACATAGGAAAGCTTGCGAACTCTGGGCTGGTCGCGCTGGATCTGTCAGCACTGCCGGATGAGAGGTTCAGGGCGCTTGCCGCGCTCTTCATACTGCAGACCATGAAGGAGATAATGAGGAGCGAGGGATGGAGCGAGCTCAAGGGCCTCAAGACCATAGTGGTGCTCGACGAGGCCTGGAAGGTTGCGAGCGACGACAGAAGCGAGGCCATAACCATAGTCAGGGAGGGCAGGAAGTACCAGTTCGGCCTCATAGTGGCGTCGCAGAACCCGACTGACGTCAACGAGGCGATCTTCTCCAACGTAGGCACCACGTTCATACTCAGGATAAAGTTCGAGAAGTTCATGAACTACCTGCAGAGCTCGCTGAACTTCTCCCCGTTCATAAGGACCGAGATAAGCAAGTTCGGAGTGGGACAGGCTGCCGTGGACATGGCCTTCCAGACCTCGCTAAGGTTCCCTGAGATATTCCTTCTGGAAAAGGTGTACGGCGAGGAGCCCTTATCCATATACACGATAGATGTCACTGGCGTGCTCACTGAGAGCGAGCTGGGTTCCCAGGTTGTCGACAAGGAGTATCAGATGGAGAAGGAGGAGTTGAGGAACAAGCTGGTCGAGTATAACCTCACTGCCGAGGAGATAGAGAAGGTGTTCTCCAGCATGGAGCAGAACGGCAGGAGGATGAAGGTGGACACGCTGGTCAGGATGCTCAAGGAGGGAGGCATATCGGTCTCTAACATAGTGATGTTCCTGAAGAATATGGGAGTGGAGGACCAGGTAATAACCAGGATAATGGCGTGACCATGGCTGAGTCTTACTTCACGATACCAAGGAACGAACTGAGGAAGGTGCTGCTCAGCATAGGCATGGAGGATAAGTCGATACTCTCGCTCTTCAACATGCTCAACAAGGCGCACAGGCACATAAATGCGATCTCATTCGTAACCACGCTGGAGAGGATGGGCGGCACAAGGGAGAAGAGCGCGCGCGTGCTCAGGAAGTTGGGCATGGATGACGTGGTCATAGCCAACGTGTTCAGGATGGTGGACGAGAGCAAGATAGACGCGGAGATAGGGAGGATATACGACGCCAGCATAGATTTCGGTGATTAGATGATGGGGAAAAGGGCCTGCATGATATGTGGGAAGGAGAGGAACGGCGAGGAGGTCAAGGAAGACTACGTGATTCAGGCTATGCGCTGGTTCAAGGAAAACGTCACCAAGAACGCCAAGGGCTACAGGATAGTCGTTTGCAATGAGTGCATGCCGGAGTATCGGAAGCTGCGCTCCAAGTTCGTCAGGAGAAGGGTCATGTACGTGGGGTTGGGGGTGGTATTCACCATAACGCTTGCGGTGGTCTCCGGGGGCAGGTACCTTGGGATTCTGTTCTATGGGGTGGCCATAACGCTCTTCCTGTATGCACTGTCTTTGGTGAGCTATGTGCCGGACTTGAAGCGAGGGGAACAGGTTCAGGCCTCTCCTGCGCGGAAATCCCGTCGGTAGCAATCAAAAAGATATATAAACCTGCAGAGTGATAGTGTGGGGATGGTGGGAAGCGCCGAATGGTCCGGTTGAGGGTATCGGGTATTATCCTGCGCTAAATACTGCCGTGGTGTCTGTTTGCCTGAAGAAACCGCCTTTGTAGAGCCGAAAACAGAGGAGATAGAGGTAAGGGCCAAGCTTCTTGGGGACTTCCGGGATATAGCCAAGAGGCTGTCGCAGGTCCAGACCCTGGAGGTCGATAGGAAGGAGTCTCTGCTCAGGGTTGCAAGAGTGGAGAGCAGGGACATAGAGAAGAGGCCCTTTATGTTCGTCCTCCTTGAGTTTAACCCGGACAAGCTCGTAATCAACTACACTGTTCCTGCCGACTCCAGCCCGAAGTTGAGGAGGATGGACGCCCTCGGGGAGACCCTTAGCGTCCTCTCGCTGGTAACGGAGCTTTACTCTGTAGACAACGTTGAGCTCTACCAGTGCCTGGATTCTGCAATGGAGGAACTCGTCGCCTCGATGTCGCAGAGCTACAGCACCCTATTCAACAACTATGACTCGATATTCAACGACTACAGGGAGCTCAGGAAGATAAACGTTGAGCTGACGGCATCCAACAAGAACCTCTCGGTAGAGGCTTCACAGCTATCGGAGAAGACCAAGAACCTTGAGGCGAGGTTGAAGGAGCTGGAGAGTTATTCTGACGACTCTCTTATGGTCATGAC
The DNA here is from genome assembly GCA_028866775.1 of Microcaldota archaeon. GTDB lineage: Archaea > Micrarchaeota > Micrarchaeia > Micrarchaeales > Micrarchaeaceae > JAJYUY01. Next base: position 66,155 of record JAGWHK010000002.1, read on the forward strand.
GCAGGAGTGGCTTGAGGCTCACAACAGCGAGATAGATGTAGGCGAGTTCAGCAGGGTCTACAAGGTCACGCCGACCAGGGTCGAGGCGATACTCAACAAGATGGTCTCGCTGGGGTACATAGAACTGAAGGGATGAGATGATATACAGGGTGCAGATTAGGAGGAGGATGCGCAACATAAAAGTGTATAACCTCCTCAAGAGCAGCAAGCCTAGGGAGAACGCCATCACCAAGCTATTCGAGCGGATCTTCGTGAGAAAGAGCCCCGCAGAGGCCGAGCGTGCGTGATCCTGTGGCGCTGTTGAAGAGCAAAAGGAGCAAGGTTGCAGTTGCCATAGCAGTGGCGTTCATAATACTGATTGGAGGGGTCTTCGGGTACATAGAGCTCCTCTTGGCCGGGAAGGGCGGCTTGATCAACGGGGCAGGAACCTCCGCACCTTCCATATCCGGCTACATTAACAACCAGGGGCTGCTCTCTTACAATAACGGCCGGTTTGAGGTCCCGTATGTCTCGGTCGCCTACGATGCTCCCAATGCCCTGGTGCTCAACGCCGAGGGGGGAATATATGCCATACCACCGCCCACTCACCTTTACATATTCAATTACTCAGGGGGGTGCTTCAAATGCGGCAATGACACCACCCTTGCGATAAGAACGATGATTAATGGGATAAAGTCGTATGGGATGAACGGTTTGTACGCTAACATCACCAACGTCTCCGCAGGCCAGCTAGACACGATACAGAATGATTCCATACTGGTGATTGTAACTGGCCTCATACCTAGCTCCCTGGCTGCCAACAACTTCAGCCTCATGGAGACGCTGCTGGCAAAGAAAACCAGCATACTATACGTGGGCCTTAATTTCTCCTCTGCCATAGTGCCAGGCGTTGTGCCATCGCCGATACCGGTACCCAGGGTGCCGCCATTTCTTGCCGCCTACCCGGTAGGCGCAAGGAGCGCCAACATCGGGTTTACATTCAGGTCTCCCACTTGGCTGTTCCTCCAAAAGGGTCAGGTTTACCATCGCATTGCATATAAGAACGTTGGCAACGGGTCTATAGCCGCCTTCCCAAACACCCTCTCCTCATGGCCCTCGGAGCAGGCAGCTGGGGCGGATTTAGCCAAGGCGATACAGCTCATGTTCTGGCTGCCTAGATATGCTTACGGCAACACGACATCTATCGTCCCCAGGGGAGGGATCGGGGACATCGGGATTGCTATGCTGAGGGGCGTGAATGACACCACTTACCTGCTCTACAATACGACGCTCCCCCAGACATTGAGCAAAGGGTATTTGAGGATTGCGATACAAGCAACGCCAAGCCGCCCGGGCGCGCCGAGCGCATACACATATATAACCAGCCGGCCTGCGATGAACACCCGCGGGGTGGTCTCCATGCCGAGCAATATCACGCCCAACGAAAGCGGGGTCAAGATAACCTTCAACATCACCTCTGCCCCGGTAAAGCCCACGAGGCTTTCCACATTCATCAGGATCTTCAACCAGAACCTTGTCCCGACGGGCTGGGACGAACAGGGCCCGAGCATAAGCAACTTCTCATCGGCTTCGCAAACCTCTTTCTACAACTATTATAACCTGGGGCTTGGGCCAGGACATTATATCATGATGCTGACCAACTTCTCGGACAATACAGAGCTCGCTGCAGGGTACTTTGTCATCCCGCCCTACGTGGTAATCCCCACTTATTCTAACTTCACCTCAGGTATCTTCATCTTCAGGATAACTTCCGGGGGCCAGCCGGTCGACGAGGTAGGGTACAACCTTACGGTGAACAGGCTCTACAACGCCTCAGGTGTGGTCCGTTCTGGGGTCGTGTCGTACAAGCTCCCGACGGGCGTGCTGGCCAATGGGCCACAGAACTTCACCTTCAGGATGCTGGGACAGAACTTCAGCTATACGGTGTCGAAGAAGCAATTCCCATTCAGGCTAAACCCCCAGTACGTGGAGCTTGGCGTGGTAATCATAATGATGGTAATAATGGTGGCCTTCGTGAAGGCGCCCATTAGGGACGAGTTCTACATCGACGTGCCGAACCTGCCGGAGGCAAAAAAGCTTGAGATAAAGCTCAAGGCCAACGACGTGATCTCAGTGTTCGAGAAGCTCAATGCGAACTACCATTGGAAGTATATGCCGCTTTCGAAGAGCGAGGCCAAGTCGGCCATCGCTGTAAACATCAAGTACAAGAACATACCGGTTGAGCTTACCTACAGCAACATAGATGCAATACTGGACAGTTTGCTTGTCAACGGCTATATTGTTGGGGCTGACGACCTGTTCGCACCTGCCTCCTGGCTGGCCTCCAGCAAGCATGACATAGGATACCTTGCAACGTTCAAGAAGCTGAGGATCTACTTCGTCACCCACAGCTACGGCTTCACGGACATAGACATCAGCGACGAGGCAGACATATTAGCAACGATACACGGGGACAGGAAGTACGTAGTCATATACTCAGAAAGCACCAAGTTCAAGAACATACCCCTTTACCCAGGCTTCAGGACATACCTCGCTTTCCTGAATTCTGACGTCATGGAGGAGTTCATGACCAAGCTGTACAACACCAGCTCGGAAGGGGCGGAGAAGCTGAAGATGTACATATCGGCTGACTTCATAAGGCTAATTGACGCAGATAACCCTGGAAAGACAATGGAGTAGGGCAGCTCACCCACTACAATTTTATATATATTGTGCCTTATAGTTATCTGGGTGTTTTACACGCTTGGAACCGGGAACAAGGCTGCTGGAAATGGAGTCCATGAGGTGGCAGGAAGCCTGGATGCTGGCCGTGGAGTGGGCAGCATGGGTCGAAATGGCAATGGTGATGGAAAAAGACCTTATCTGAGAAACGGCGAAGGGCTCAGGAATGCGATAGAAAGGGTAAGGCTGTTTAGGGAGGAGAACCAAAGGCCGCCATACAGTTTGGAGCTAAAGGGGCTGGTCGGGTCCTGGCTTCGCTCGCAATGGAGGCAGGGCAAGGATATGGTCCAGATTAGGGGTATGCTTAGGCTGGGCAAGAGGAAAATAAAGCCGTATGAGCGTAAGGTCCTTTCCAAAAACCTGGATAGGGACAGGGAGATCGTGGCGCTTAGGAGCAACGAAGAGGGCAGTGGGGCAAAAATGAGGCTTGCAGAGATAGGAAGGAGATTCAGGATATCCCGCCAGAGGGTGCACCAGATTGTCTCGGGATCGGAAGGCCTTAAGGAGGCCGTGTGAGCGGCACTGGGACGGCTCGCGAAGACTTTTATACCTGGCAGTTTTAAGGTAACGTATGAGGTTTGGAGGCCAGTCGGCGATCGAGTTCATAACCACATATGGGTGGGCCATAGTCGCGATCGTGGTCGCCATGGGAACGCTGTACTCTTTGGGCGTATTCGCAATTGGATCTGGCAACGCGGCTTCGGGCTGCGTTGTGGCTGTGGGCTTTTCTTGCACCAAACCTGTATTATACTCATCTGGCGTTCTAGTGGCTGGAGTGGGCTTGATCGGACAGACCAAGGTAATAAGCGCTGTCGGGTGCTCGGCGAACAACACAGCACCGACAAACTGGGTAACCACAAACATAATATTGCAGTCGGGCCAGATCAAGAACATCACCTTCACCTGCCCCGTGCCGGCCGGGACCAAGATAGGGAGCATCTTCAAGGGCACGCTATGGATCAATTACACGCTTCCATTAGGAGGAGGCGGAACGGTACAGCAGATAGGGCAGGTGACCATCCCAGTGGTTGATACAGGGGTTCCCGGAATACCATCGGGCACCCCATATGTTACGCTGACCATCTCGAACGGACAGAATGTCCCTACTGCAAGCAACTTCCAGCAGATGATCAGCTTCAACCCGGCCACATATTCGCAGTACGAAGCGGGCGATCTTGGGAACGTAAGGTTCTACCAGGCCGGTTCAGAGCTCTACAGCTGGTGCGAGAGCGGATGCAGCAAATCAGCAGGGAACGCGGTATTCTGGGTCTTGATGCCAGGCAGCGTGCCGGCGAACGGCAATGCGGTGGTTTACATGGCGCTGGAGAATACCATAACGGTCCAATATGATGGCATCTATGCGGGAGAGTCGCCATCGCAGTCTGTCTCCAATGGGGGAACTTACGCACAATACGACAATGGGGCAACTCTGTTTCCCAGCCTTTACGTGAATTTCCAAGGAAAGAATGTCCCGTCTGGTTGGGTCGAACCTTACAATCCCTCTGCAATAACGATCAACAACGGTCTTACAATAACACTCACTGCATCCGGGGGAGGAGCTCCCTCAACGGTAATCGGTGATCCGAACTTCCCGCTGGGTGTGGGGGGTGTGCTTGAAACCTATGCAAGCCTCAGCTCCTCCACGATAAATGGCGAGGCGGACCTGATAATCTACAACAGCAGTGCCTCGCAGGTTAACTTCCTCGGCTATGTGGCAAGCCTAGGCACAACGGCCATTTTCAGCCTTGAAGGCTGGATAAACGACCAGGGCAGTTTCTCACCGCAGCCTGGAGGCGGCTATCATGTGTGGAGCTTCATGGAGGCTCCGGGGGTAGAAACCGGGCAATATGATTACCTTACGGGCTCGCAGTTGAGTTACCCTGCGGGAAATCCGGATCCGTGGACCTTCGAGTTCCATTCGCAGATCACCTCGGGGAGCGGGTCGGCTTCAATTTCGTCTTACTGGGTTAGGATAAGGACATATCCGCCAAACGGCAATATGCCAAATGCGAATTTTGGTCCAGTCACAACCGGGTAATACGCCTCGGGTCGCTCCATTCTGCTAGACCAGCTCTTGGGCTTCGCCGTTCCGACCGTTTTTCATTCCGGCCAGATGGCGTGCTATGGCCGGCTTGGCCAGTAGGCCAAGCCTGCTTGGGTCTGTACTGTATGCCTTGGCAAGTTGAACAAGGCCAGGATCTGCGGACCTGTGGCGTGCAGACCTGTCCATCTCTGGCAGCAACCTACCCAGTATGTCTTTGCCCTTTTCGGTCATCTGGGCCCGCAGCTTCTTGAATTCGAGTATCGTGATTCCGTCTGGGCCCCTTTCTGCCAGCCTCTGCGGCAACTTGCCGAATCCCCCGAAGATCATGTCCTCCCTCGAGAGGATGAAATCTAGTATTCCTACTCCCTTAAGGTGATCGAGATGCCGTTTAACCTTTGTGGTCTTCAGCTCCACGAGTTCACAGAGCTCCTTTATCCTTGCAGGGCCCCTCGAGATTCTTTCGAGCATTAGGAACCTGTTCAGGGATCCGTTGGAGTTATCGCCGTGGCTTGCAGAATCGCCGAAAATATCGCGCATGTGGATCGGGTGCTGCCTCTGCATCTGGAGCGCAAGGAAAGAGATCGCCTGGCCGTATGCCGAGCCATTGGGGCCGAGTATGTATCCGACGGCCCCGCCGTTTTCCTCCCTCTTCACGAACTTCGCGGGCACCAAGGTTGCATTCATCAACCTGGCGAACCTGGTATTAAGGTTGGGCCTCTCCCAGACCCGGTCAGTCGCCTTGTTGAATTCCTGGACAAGCTGCACGGTAGTCTTGGGGACATCCCTGTTGAGGAGTAGCATGATGACCATCCGGGACTCGAGGCTGACAAGCCTGGCCAGCTCGGAGCGCCTTTCCATCACCGCGTCGGCAACCCTCTTTTCTGTCCTCTCCTGTCTCAGCTGCTCGATGACTTCCGGCTCCATGAACGCCCTGCTTTTCAACGACTTGAACGGCTGGCCGAGCTGGCTCGTATTGGTTCTCCTCAGCACGCCCCTTATCTCGGCGCGCTCGGCGCTCTTCATCCTCCTTTCCATCTTATGGGCTTCCTTGTCTGGATGAAGCCTGTAGTATGCCGCCATGAGGTCTGCCTGCAAGCGGCGCGCCTCATCGTACTCCGATGAAGCCCCAGCGGAAAGGCCAACCCTTGAACTTCTCCTTTCGTGCCTTCTATCGTAGACCTTTTGGTTGAATCTGGCCATTGGATCAACAAAAATCAATCAGAGAGGCCAGATATTTAATCTTTGCCTTGGGCCGGGCTATTCCTCCTCTTCTGCGGCCTCGCCCTGTTCTGTGCCCTCTGCTGTCTCCTCGTCCTTTACGCCCGCCTGGGGGATCTTGCTTGCGACCAGCTTCTCTATCGCCTTCTCGAGAGCCTTCTGATCCTTGCTTGTTATGCTTGAGAGGTCGAGTGACAGCTGCTTTGCGTACCTCATTATGGTGTTGTACCTCGTCGCCTCGTGGTGGGCCCGCATCTTCCCGCTCACGTATTTCTGGACTCCCCTGGCCGCCTCCATGAGCGCCAGCCTTATCTCCTCTATAATCTCGTCCTCCTGGGCTATCGACTCCTTCCCAACACCCGTGTAGGGTATGTGCACGGATGAGACGTTGACGAAAATGCTGAGCGGCATCTTCTCCACGTCGAGGTTGTAGCGCTTCCAGTCCACGTTCTTCGCCGCTATGGTTATCGCACAGGTCCCGCTGTCGAAGAGGAGCGGCACCCTATTGGCAAACCTCATTACAGTGGCCTCGTGCCCCTCGTCGGTCTTTCTCCCAGAGAACCCGCCGAATGAGACGGCCGCCTCGACTATGAATGGTATCCCGCCCTTGAGCAGCGCGGTCTTCCTCTCGACTACATGCATGAACTCCGGCTCGAATATGTTCTTCATCGCCAGCCTTATCTGGTCCTCGCCTATGGGCTTTATGTGGGTGCTCTCCGGAGCTATCCACTTTACCTGCTTGAACGCCTTGATCAGCTTCTCGGAATCGTCCCAGCTAAGCTGCTTTGGGTCCTTGTCGAAGTCGACATCCTTGACCAGCTCCCTGAGCTCAGCGACCTTACCCGAGCTGACACGCGCGAAATTCTCCTGGAGGAATGAGGATATCTTGCGCTCCTGCGAGGCATGGGCGTATTCCAGGAGGTCGTTTACATAAAGACCAAGCGGATGAGGTTGGGCTGGCTCCGGCCGTTCTGGCATTACCTGAACGCTCCTTGGGAACTTGTGTTCCTGACCCGTCGGGTCTACAAACGTGATCTCGGCGTGAGGGTTTGATAGCGCGGTCCTCTTTAGGTATTCGAGTATCCCGTGGTCGCTGTTCTCGTACTTGACCTCTGCGAATTCCCCCTCTACAGAGAGCCCCCTAGGAAGATCAGGCATGTCAACCATGTCTGAGACAACGGGCTTGTTCTTCACTGTGTCTATGGAGATCTTGCATGTGTAACCCTTACCCGTTCCGGTGGAGCATTTGACCAGTATCTGCTTTCCTGTAGTCATCTGGGAGAAGAGGGTGCACCCCGCGGCGCCGATTCCCTGCTGGCCCCTCTGCTGCACATACCGATGGAACTTGGTCCCTGCAAGTATGGTCGCCAGGGCCTTCCCGACATAGCTCTTAGGTATACCTGGACCGTTGTCTGTTATTGAGACCATATATCTGTCCTCGCCCTTCTCACTAACCGATATCCTCACTGAGGGCAGGATTCCAGCCTCCTCGGCAGCGTCCAGGCTGTTGGTCGCATACTCATGCACTATTGTGACCAGTGACCTGATCTTCCCCGAATAGCCAAGCATCTGCCTGTTCTTCTTGAAGAACTCGGCTATCGAGTGCTCCTTGAAAGCTGTGAATATCTCCTCTGCCTTTTTCTCCGCCATCTAAAACCTCGCCGAAATCGCCGACTCCTTGTTCTTCCTGTGCATTGCCTCCATCCTTATGTAGGCCGTCTTGTGGGTGCCACCGTCTATGAGCGTGTTGATCGCGGTCTCAGCCTCCGAGATCTGGGTTATGTTGCCTATCATGGACACGGTATCTCCGTAGACGCTGATGTGTGCCATGCTGACCTCCTCGATATAGCGCTTCGCCTTGCCCCCTATGCCTATTATCCGGGCCTTCAGCTGCTTTACACGCTCGGGCTTTGACTCAATCTCACCAAGGTCTATTATCCTGAAGTAGAACTCCGGATTGACCAGCTTGAGCGCAGTCTCGATGTCAAAGCCCCTTCCAAAGGCGTAGATCACGTTCCTGGCGTTGAATTCCGAGAAGGCATCCTTCGAGTTTATTTCTATGGTCCCGTCCTCAGCCAGGGCTATCTTGCAGCTGCATGCCTTCTCGACCTGCTTGATTATCTTGGGGTCGGAGCGGAGAGACCTCAGCCTCTCGTGCGTTATGTAGAGTTGTTGCATCGCTTTCACTGGCATTACCACTTTACCCGGGAAACTTTATATACGCTTCAGTCCCCCTGCAAAGTGGAGCTTTAACTCTTCAAAATATTTCTTGATCAGGATTTCAATTCCAGTTTCAGCTAAAAACGTGACTACTTCCGCTATTCCGCTTCTCGATTCAGTTTAGGAAAGCTTTATATACTTAATTGTCTCACAACTAAATCGTGATTGAATCATGATTCTTCCATAGAAGGATCGTGAGGGGGTCAAGGTGTTGGTTGGGATGCGTTCAAGAAAGGAGCTTGAAACAGAGCTTAGGGGCATAAAGAAGCAGATCAGTGACATGCAGGGCACTGATAAGCTCGCCAAGGAGATGCTCGAAGGCAAGATAAGGGCGGACGAGACAAGCTCCAACCTGCTCACGATACTGAAGCTCGTCATTGACGAGAACAAGAAGAACACGATGATATTGAAAGCTGTATCTGAAAGCGTAGGCCGTCTCGAGAAGGAGATGGGCGACGCGGGGTCATACGAGCAAGACGACCAATCTGCCTTCGCCCCTGTAGAGGACAGACTTTCAAGGGTTCAACCCGTGTCTGGATTGGATGCCAAGATTCTGCAGATAGTCCAGCTCAAGAACATTGCCTGCGCCGATGACATAAAACAGGAGCTGGGCTACAAGGGCAGGAATGCAGCATCCGCCAGGTTGAACAAGCTTTACCAGCAGGGACTCCTCGAGAGGCACCAGCTAGGCCACAAGGTCTACTACAAGTACGACACGAGGATGTCCGACACGCTAATTGTTTCACCCCCACAGTGAGTTGGTTGCCGGCTATAGGCCGGCTCCCTCACTACTTTCGCTTCCCAGCTTCGGCCGTTCCCTCAGCCTTTTATACCCTTTCTCGCTTATTCTATAGATTCAATGCCTAATGCTAAAGGGGGGGACAGGGAGGAGCTTCGCACGCTCTTCGGATCGTTTCCGTATTCATACAGCGCTGATGCCAGCTCCAGCGCGATCAGGGAAAGCTATTCAAAGTATGAAGGGAAGACTGTTTCTGTTGCGGGACGCGTCATGGCCGTCCGCAAGGCCGGAAAGCTGCTGTTTATAGACATAGCTGACCGCTCGGGAAGAATCCAGCTGTATTTTGATTTTGCCAAGCTTGGCGAAAAGGCATTTGACAGCGCCAAGAGGCTCAATGCAGGAGACATAATAGGAGGCAGGGGAGCGGTTTTCAAGACCAAGGCTGGAGAGCCCAGCGTCAATGTAGATGAATATACGCTTCTTTCTAAGGCGCTCAGGGTGCTTCCTGACAAGTGGCACGGGGTCCAACAAGCTGAGACCAGGTACAGAAAGAGGTATCTGGACCTGATCATGTCACAGGAAGCAAAGGACCTCTTCATAAAGAGGAGCATGGTCATCTCCTCAATCAGGGCCTTTTTGGATTCCAAGGGCTACCTGGAGTTTGAGACACCAGTGGTACAGCCGCTTTATGCCGGGGACGAGGCGGCACCGTTCAAGGTGCATGTCAACACGCTCAACGAGGAGCATTACCTCAGGATATCAAACGAGCTCTACCTGAAGAGGCTGATAATAGGCGGCATGGAGAAAGTCTATGAGGTCTACAAGGCCTTCAGGAACGAGGACATAGATAGCACGCACAGCCCGGAGTTCACGATGATTGAATTCTACGAGGCATATGTCGACTATAACTACATGATGGCACTTACCGAGGAAATGGTATCGAACGCTGCCAAGGCAGCGACCGGATCCACAGAGGTAAAGAATTCAGATGGCAATACGATAAAGCTGAATGGCAGGTGGAAGAGGATCTCTTACACGAAGAGCATAAGCGACAAATTGGGATTCGATATAGAGAAGAAATCGGACGAGGAGGTCATGAAGACCGCAGAGGATAAAGGGATAAAGTTTGAGAAGGGGAAGAGGCATGTTGCACACGCATACGACAAGCTGTTCGGCCTGCTTGTGCAGCCAGACTTGGTGCAACCCACCTTTGTGATAGACTTTCCGAAGGCGATGTCGCCGCTTGCGAAGGAGAAGAGAGGAAACCCTAAGCTGACTGAAAGGTTCGAGCTCTACATAGACGGCATGGAAATCGCGAACTCGTACTCTGAACTGAACAATCCCATAGTCCAGAGGGAGAACTTCGAGGCTCAGGGTAAGGTAATGAAGGAGGAGGGAGAAAAGGAACAGCTTGACTTCGACTTCGTTGAGGCGATGGAGACGGGCATGCCGCCTACCGGGGGGTGCGGGATAGGCATAGATAGGCTTGTAATGGTGCTGACAGGAAAGCGCTCAATAAAGGAGGTAATACTCTTCCCGATGGAGAAGAGAGGCAAGCCTCTGAAATAGCTCAAGAGAGCGCGATCTTCTCCGTAGAGCATAGCACCGGGCCGTGCTGCGGGCTTCCCGTTGACAATATGTTGTATATGCTGGACTCAATGTACTCCGGGATTCCCGATGATTCGGCGGGGTTGCAGTACTGGAGGCCAGGCGCACCTGCGGGAGAAAAGAGCTCGAAGTTCGCTGAGTAGGCGCTTCCGCCTGCCACGATCGGCACGGCAAAATAGTTGATGTAGAATGGCGTGTCGTTGGACGTGGCGCTGAATGACGTTACCGTGATCCCCGGGTTGAGTATGTAGAAAGTCTGCTGCGGCTTGCTGGAGTAGAATGCAACATTGGCCCCGTGCTCGGTGTGCGGGTAGAAGGAGACTATCATGTATGTGGAGTTGTAGGGCCTGTTCTTCCCTAGTTCGAAGAACATGGTTCCCTGGTAATTGCCCTCGTAGACATAGGGGACGCCGCTGGCGTTGACCCTTGACAATACGCTTTGGAACAGCAGGTCATATGTCGAGTTTGGTATGGGCGCTCCGGTGAACATGGCGGCTGAGACATTGCTGGAGCTTAGGTATGGAAGAGAGAGCAACAGCGCCGCCAAGGCTATGATTGCCACAGAGGCTATCGCTCCGTAGTTCTCCTCGATGTCATAGGTGCCGAACGCCCGCTTCAGCCTCTTGATCCATTCACGGCCCAGTTCGAGCTTGAGACCGAACTTCTTGTAGGTCAGAAGCATAGTCACCAGGGCTATGTAGAATATCAGGTTTCCGCCGAATGAGTGGAACACCAGTACGGCCCCGCTTATACCGGTGTACATCCAGGCAAATGCGAGTATTATCATCCTTATTACGTTGAGCACAAAGAGCATAAGCACACCAGTTGCAAGCCACGCGGTCTTGCGGGTAGGATTCCCGGTGTAAAGGTAGGCTATCGGAAGCAGAAGCATTATGAATGCTATGAAGGTTCCGACAGGCACGCAGGTAGATGCTATCGTGATCGCTTGACCGGATGGCGCTATTATCTGCTGGCCCAGCTGGGTGACGCTGGTACCAAGCAGCTTCAGCACAGAGTACACTATGCCGGCGCTGAACGATGCGAGGCGCGAGTTTGAGTTTATTATTGATAGAAGGAGTATCGGGGATGCGAAGAGAAGGTAGGCCATCACCGATGCGTATCTCCTGATTCCCTTGATTCCCGCGACGGCCATGACTATGGACATCAGCAGAAGCGGGAGCAGGAGCGCATCCACCCTGTAGGAGAGGAATTCGAATGAGAGGAGCCCCCTTGAATATGAGAGTATCACGAGATATACCACGAACGCGAGGACAGCACCGATAATCCCGTAGCCGCCCTTCGTGACCTTGGCCTTGTCCTTGAGCGTGAAGAATATGAACATGGTGCCCATCAGCATCGTGACTATTATGTATGATGTCGGATCGTTGTCAAGTATGGTGGCCCCGGTAATCGCGAAGGTTACAGCAGCGCCAACTATGAAGGCTATACCTATTATGAGCGTTTGGAAAATGCGTTCCGCATCTTCTTCGGGATATTCCATCTGAGCACCAATTGTCCTCGGTCGAAATGGGCGTCATCACTTTTCAGCAGTTACTCTTCTCCTCATAGGACAGTAATACTTATAGAGGAAGGCTTATAAACTCTAGCGAGGGCATGAGATTCAGGTTCGTAGACCATACCGCCGACGTAGAATTCATAGCATACGGCAAGGACTTGGAGGAGCTGTTCTCGAACGCGCTGCAGGCCCTTTTTGAGACAATGGCTGACACAAAGGCATTGAAGAGATCCAAGGTTGTGGGTTCAGTGATAATCATAGACGAGGCGGTTGGGAAATCTGATGAGGTGCTTTGGAGAACCCTGCAAGACACCCTTTCAACGGCCGAATCAATGGGCGTCTTCGCATATGCGGTCGCATCCTTGAGGGTAGGCAAGGAAAAATCCAGGATTTCCTGCTTCGCCAAGATACTAGCTAAGGAAAAGAAAGACAAATATTCAAAGCTTCCAGTCAAGGGGGTAGCAAAGTACGAGTTGGGCATAAAGGACGGCACTCCAATGGAGGCCAGGGTGGTGCTCGATGTTTAGTCTGCTCACTTCAGCTTCTTGATATCCTCCTTTCTTACGCCCAGCCTTATCCTTCCGGTCCCGACCCCTATCTGCTTCCCGATCAGTATGTTCTCTGCGACCCCTGATAGCCTGTCGGTCTCTCCGAATACGCCGGCGTTGATGAAGTGCTTGACTGTCTCCTCGTATGCGGCCCTCGCCAGCACCGAAGCCTTCTCTCCAGCTATTCCGTGCCTGCCCGCACTCTTTATCTCCCCAGTTAGGGTCATCGCGTCTGCCACAAGGCCTATGTGCCTGTAGCTTACGGTGAGGCCCTCCTCCTTTATCGTTGATATCAGCTCGTTGGCTATCGTGTTCCTCGCCGCCTCTACCCCGTAGTTCTTGAGGACCTCGAACGGGTCGTTGGAGTAGATGTCCTCCTTCTCGATCCCATCTATCTTCATCGCCTCTCCGATGTTGCTGCCCGATGTTGTTATGTAGAAGGTCCCATCCTCGTCCTGCTGCACAACAGCCTTGTTGATCCCGGGTATTCCTATTATCGAGGAGTTCAGCACGTTGACGAACACCGTCCTTGTAGACTTGACGCCCTCCTTCTTCTTTATCTTCACGACTATGTCCTTCTCGTCCTGCTCCGTAGTTATGTCTTCCCTCTTCCCAAGCTTCGCGGCTATCGTCCTTCCCGTTATCTCGTACGATGAGAGCCGCTCGGGATCGAGGTGCACCGTCATGACACCCGACCTCAGATTCTCGTCGTAACCGCTCATGAGGGCCGAGAGCTTCACATCCTCCAGCTTTCTCCAGATCTCCCTGACCTTCTCGTAGTCCTTTGAGATCTTCTTCTCTATCCTTATTATCATCCCTGGGTTCCTTGGCCTCTTCCTGGCATCGATCAGCTCAATGACCCTCGGAAGACCCCTCGTGGTTATCACAGAGCTTATTCCTGCCGAGTGGAATGCCCTAAGCATCATCTGTGTGCTGGGCTCGCCTATCGACTGCGCAGCAAGCGTTCCCACCGCCTCCCCGGAAGTCATTATCAAAGATTCCTTCTTACCTTTCGCCATATCATTCACTCAGTTTCTCCTTTGACGGGTCTATGCCGTCTCCTCCATATATGGTCTGTACAAGCGCCCCTGCCGCATCCCTCACCGAGAGGTCCTCTCCCACATAGAAGTCCTGCATCGCATTGATCAGCCTCCTTTGCAGGTATCCGCTCTGCGCTATTACCAGTGACTTCGACATCGCCGAGTCCCTTGAACCCATCGCGTGCATGAAGAACTCGACCGGCTTTAGCCCTGTGAAGAACGAGGACGTTATGAAGCCCTTCGCCTCAGGCGTGTTGTCCCTCCTTGTGAAGTATGGCAGCACCCTTCCCCTGTAGCCCCTCTGCGGCCTCCTTCCCCTGACCGCCTGCTGCCCGAGCAGCATGCTGGTTTGCACGAAGTTGAGTATATTGCCCCTGGCCTTCACCATGGCCATGAGCTGCGTATTGTTCTCCGGGCCAACGTACTTCCTGAGCACGTTTGCCGCGAGCGTCCTGGCGCTCTCGAGCTCGGCCATGACCTCTATCTCGAAGGTCTCCTTCCTGGTGTAGCCAGGCAGCTGGTCCAGCTTCTTCTCCTTGTACTTCTTGAGAAGCTCGTCAGCCTTCTTTCTGGTGCCGTCGATTATCGCAGTGAGCTCCTTGTTGACCTGATCTGCGTTGTAGTAGTCCTTCACACTTACAGTGACACCCATCATCGCAGATACCGCCACCGCAAGCTTCGAGAGGTTAAGTATGAACGTGTTGACGAACTCCGAGCCATACTGCTCGAAAAGCTTTATCAGGAGCGCGCCGTTGCCCTCCCCTACCAGCTTGACTGTTATGGTGCCCTCCGCAAGCTCCCCTTTCTCTATGCTTATCTTCTCCCCGCCGAGCTTTCCGTCGAACGAGAAGTCCTTGGGCAGTATCATTGAGAAGATCGCCTTCCCGCTGTACTTGCCCTTCGATGCCTGCTTTGGCAGGTCGGTCACGCCAACTCCGGCAAGAAGCGAGCACGCCTCCCTCTTCGTGAAGGTCGCGCCCTCCCTTGTCAGCAGGAATATGCCTATCAGCTCGTCTTCTTGCAGGGCCATTATGGGCTCGCCGTCCCTCGGCGACAGTATGAGGTCCCTCGGCTGCATCAGGTACCTCGCCTCGGCCTGGGCCTCAAGGCTCTGCGGTACGTGGAGGTTCATCTCGTCTCCGTCGAAGTCCGCGTTGTAGGGGTTGCAGGCGGATACGTGTATCCTAAGCGTCCTTCCAGGTATCACCTTTATGGTGTGGGCCATTATGGAGAGCTTGTGAAGTGTGGGCTGCCTGTTCATGAGGCCTACGTCGCCGTTGACGAGCTGCCTCTCGAGAACGTATCCCGGCTCGACCAGCTTGAGCAGTTCCTCCCTGTTGACCTCAGTTACCCTCTTTCTCATTCCCTCCTTGGTTATTACGTTAAGCACCATTGGGTACTCCTTGCGCTCCAGATAACGCTTCGCCTCATCGATGTTCCACTTGGTCACGTAGAGCGGTATCGTGAGCACCTCTGCTATCTTCTGCGGTACACCTACCTGGTTTATCGTCAGGCTGGCATCCGGGCTTATTACTGTTCTTGCCGAGAAGTTGACCCTCTTTCCGCTGAGGTTGTATCTCAGCCTTCCCTCCTTGCCCTTGAGCCTCTGCGCAAGTGTCTTGAGCGGCCTCGTCGACCTGTGCCTTGCGACGGGTATTCCCGGCGTCTCGTTGTTGAAGTATGTGGTCACCTGGTACTGCAGCAGCTCCCAGAGGTCGTCTATTATTATCTGAGGCGCACCTGCATCTATGTCCTGCTCGAGCCTCTGGTTTATCCTCATTATGTCAACAAGCTTGTGCGTGAGGTCGTCCTCGCTCCTCTCTCCTGACTCAAGCGTTATCGATGGCCTCACGTTGACCGGAGGAACAAGGAGAACAGTTATCACGAACCACTCTGGCCTTGTAGCGCTTGGATCCATGCCAAGCAGCTTCAGGTCATCGTCGCTTATCTTGGAGAGCCAGTCCCTTATCTCGTCAGCCTTCATCTTGTTGCTGTCGATGTAGAAGAAGGTGGGCCTCTCCAACTTTATCTTCCTCTGCTGCGCGCCGCAGTGCGGGCACTTCTTGACCGACTTGGGCTTCTTTATCTTCCCCTTGCCGACCTCCTCCTCTATCGTGCTGAGCACGGTAGCTGTGTCGAGCTCGTCGCTGCTGACTATCTCCGCGACCTTCTCCTTGACCTCCGCGGCCTCCTTCTGCGTCGCGAGTATCCTGTGGCAGCTGTGGCATGTCGATTGGAGCAGCGAATATATCGTCTTCGCGAACTCGGGGTGTATCACCGGCCTGACCAGCTCTATGTGGCCAAAGTGGCCCGGGCAGGTCTTTATCCTTCCGCCGCAGGTCTTGCACCTTAGCCCTGGGTCTATGACCCCAAGCCTCTGGTCGATGAGACCGCTGTCTATCGGATAACCCTCATCGTTGTATGTATCGGGAACGATCAGCCTCGCCACGCTCATCTTCTTTATCTGCTCTGGCGATATCGTCGTGAACTTTATATATTCGATACTCTCGGCATGCATAATCGTCAACCCATGTTTATCTTTATCCTTGGAAGCACGTGCAGCGACTTGACCTCGTCGAGAAGCAGCTTGAATCCGTAGCTTATCTCGACCTTCTCCAGCTCGTTCTGGCCGCAGGTCTGGCATGTCGGTTGGTTCTTTATGTAGTCGTAGTATCCTATGTCGCCGCAGTTCCTGCAGACCCAGACATCCGCCTTGTCCGACTGGTCAAGCATCCTCTCCTTGAGGAGGAGGCTGGCTCCATGCCCTACCAGCGTGTCACGTTCCATCTCTCCGAACCTGAGGCCTCCCCTTCTGGGTTTTCCCTCGGTGGGCTGGTGCGTCAGAATCTGGACCGGACCCCTGCTCCTTACCTGCAGCCTAAGTCCGACCATGTGCATGAGCCTGTTGTAATATACAACTCCGGTGAATATCTTTGCCTTTATTTTTTCACCTGTCCTTCCATCGTAGAGGTCCTCGTCCCCGAACTTGTCGAAGCCGTAGTTCTCCAGCAGCGCACCGTACTCGTCCACTAGGGCTCTCCCCTCTGTGGAGAAGGCGGTGCCGTCCATCTGCTTCGCCCCTATCGACCCGACCTTTCCGCCAAGCATCTCAAGCATGTGCCCGAACGTCATCCTGCTCGGAAGCGACAGCGGGTTGAGCAGCAGGTCAGGGACTATCCCTTCCTTTGTCCTCGGCATGTCGTTGGGGTCGACTATCAGCGCCACGACGCCTTTTTGTCCGTGCCTGCTGGCGAACTTGTCGCCTATCTCAGGTATTCTCTCTGTCCTTATCCTGACCTTTGCGATCTTTGTTGCGCTGGTGGTTTCGCATAGGAGCACATTGTCCACTATGCCCTCCTCACCGGCCTTTAGCGTCACTGAGTTGTCCCTGCTCTTCTCTTCTCCGACACCGAAGCTCGTCTCCTCCTCGAGGAACCTTGGCGGCGAGACCTTGCCGATCAGGACATCTCCTTCTGTTACCTGGGTCTCTGTCTCCACTATCCCGTCCTCGCTGAGCTTAGAGTATGCGTGCTCTCCTAGATAGCTCTCCGTAGTCGGGGGCGGGACCTTGAACCTGTCCTGCTGGCTTCCCGGATACCTCCTCTCCTCGTCAGAGTATGTTTTGTAGCTCATCGACCTTCCCATTCCCCTGTCGATCGCCCCCCTGTTAAGGACGACAGCGTCCTTCATGTTGTATCCGTAGTAGGTGGAAAGCGCGACTACGAGGTTCTGGCCGCTCGGGTGGCTGCCGATCTTCAGCGCCCTGTATGCCATGCTGTTGACTATGGGGACCTGCGGGTAATACATTATGAAAGCCCTTGGGTCGTACCTCTTGTTGAAGTTTATCGCATAGAGGCCCTGGCTCTGCTTCGCGAAGTTGGACGATATCGGATGCCTTCCTATCGAGTTGTATTCAGGGAAGACCGAGCAGTTCATCGTAAGCCCTAGCATGCTCGCCCTGTCGATCTCCAGGTGAGTAGTCTTCTGGTTGATCTGGTCGGAAGAGAGCGCAACGAATGCGTCTTCCTCCTCCTCGGCGTCCAGGTATTCTATGATGCCCCTCCTGACAAGGTAATTGTAGTCTATCTCCTTGCTCTGGAGCCTCTGCTCCAGCTCTGGAGTGAACTTGCTCTGGCCGCCTTCCACAACTATGTAGGGCTTCCTTGCGCGACCCCTGTCTGCGTTTATGTGCACCTCATTGAGCTTCTTCAGGTAGGAGACGTTTATCTCTCCGGATATGAGGCCCAGCCTCCTGTTCTTCCTGACCTCCTCTGCGAAGGCCCTGCCCGACTTGGCCTCGGCTATGACCCTTCCATCGAGGTATACCTTTGCCTTTGATTCCTTGGCCAACATAAACACCTATATGAGCTTGAGCTCCTTGAGCTTCTCCTCAAGAGCCTTGTGATCGGCGCCGACCGTTATCTTTGACGTTATCGCTAGATACTTGGTGAGCCCTACGTCCGTTCCCTCTGCGGTCTCGCTCGGGCAGAGCTTACCCAGATATGTGCCGTGGACGTCCCTCGCCTTGTAGTGGGGGTGCTTCTTGGAGAGAGGCGACTTCACCCTGCGAAGGTGCGCCAGCGTTCCGGTAAGGTTCACCCTGTCCAGCACCTGGGATATGCCGGTCTGTCCCGCAGGCCATGATCCTGTGCCCATCGAGTAGAGTATCTTCCCGGTGAGCGCGTCGGGGTTTATGTTTGTCCTTACGCTCAGCTTGCGGCCCCTTGCCGTTGTCCTCTCCACGTGGTATTTTATGTCCTTGATGAAGAACTTGAACGCGTTGTTGAAGAGCTCCTCCATGAGGTCCCCTGCAAGCTTGATCCTCTTGTTGGCATAGTGGTCCTTGTCGTTCGCCCTTGCGTATCCGAAGGCGACGAGCGAGCACCTCTCTGCCATCCTGAGCAGGTATGCAGCCTTTTCCGCTCTGGCCGAAGGCTCCGAGCCGAGGTGCGGCAGTATGTACGTGTCGAGCTGTATCTCGGCCCTCCTTTTTTGGTACTCCTTCGTCTGGTTCGGCGCGGCCAGCCTGCCGAGCTCCATTATCGCATCGGCGGTGCCCATCTCCTTGGCGCTGCTGAGGTCTATGTTTAGGAGCATGTCGTTCGCAACCTCGCTCTTCTCTATGTTCTCTGCGATCTCCTTGGGCTTCAGGCCGAGTGCATCAAGTATCAATATGAGGTCCATCCCCTTTGTTACAGTTGGGAAGAGGACTTTGTATATTCCGTATTCGTCGCGCGACACGCTGCAGCGCGCCCTGAAGTTCATCGTGGTCGAGAAGACCTTCGACACAACCTCGTGCGAGCTCTCCTTGGTTGTTATTATCCTGTTTGGGGCCAGGTCCTCTGTGCCTACGAGGACTCTTTCTGTGCCCTTTATTATGAAGTAGCCCCCTGGGTCATCAGGGTCCTCGCCCTCTGTCGCGAGCTGCTCTGGGCTCATGTTGTGCGTGTAGCAGAGGTCGCTCTTTACCATTACAGGCAGCTCGCCTACGAATGCCTCTCCTGCGGCGTCGCGCTTCTCGATTCCGCTGACTACCGGTACATACGTAAGGTACATCGGTGAGGCATAAGTCAGGTTCCTCGCTATCGCCTCGTTGGGCATTATCTTTCGCGTCGAACTGTCAGACTCGATTATCATCGGCTGTTCGACCCTTATCCCGGTGAACTTGATCGCGAAGTCAGAGACCTCGGGCTCAACCATGTTGTTTGCCTCAACGACCTTGTGTATTCCCATCCTGACAAAGCGGTTGTAGCTCTCGACCTGTTGCTGAACCATGGATGTGGTTGACAGGTAAGATTCCAATAGATGATGGCCATTTTCCATTTTATCGCCTTCAGTCCTTCACTACCAGCCTGTAGTAGGTGTAGTTTCCTGTTGGGTCCTTCCTGCTTATCGCGACAAGGTCTCCTGGCTTGCCCTTCAGCTTCTGCACCTGGACATCGGTTTCAACGATCCTGGGAAACTTGTCAAGGCCGATATTATATTTCTTGGAGACCTTCTTCGCCTCGCTGTCGCTGAGGATTTCATGCTTTAATATGAGTTCTGGGGTTTTAACCAACGGCTCACCAGGCAGAGGACTACAACGGCTAGGCTAGCTAGCTTGCTCGTGTAGGTAGATAGAGTTAGTATAAATACTAATAAATACCTTTGGGAAGATCTTGCAGCCCACGAGCTGGGTATTACTTAATGGAAAAGGGAAAAGAAGAAAGAAAAAAAGAAAAAGAATGCCTTTCTCTTACATCCCTGCGGCTAGTGCACCGAGGTATGTCAGAATGAAGGCACCGATGACCGCATAGAATGATGAGCTCGTAGCAGTCACTATCACTGCAGTGATGGACTCAAGCATGACGAACCTCCATAGAACGTTCATCATCATCTTGTCAGCCATCTTGCCTGCCAATGTGCCTATGCTCATGAAGAACAGGCTTATCGAGCCTATCAGGGCTACCGCAGCAACGAACGGTGTCAGGAACTGCGCAGCGCTCAGCCATGAGCCGATCGTACCACTGTTGTACCATGAGAATAGTACATAGAGGTAGACCAGCGATCCGAGCAGCAGCAGAATGCCTCCTGCCACAGCCGCCGAAGAGTTTTTCTTAGCCATTTAGACCACTTGTCTAAACACACTGCAAAGGTAAAGCCTAAAAGGCTATCGGCAAGGTCGGACTATAGATGAAGCACGATGTTTGGGGTATTTATCTTAGCGCATACCGCCTCCCGCGCCAGTTTACCTCCCTTAGGAAGACCGAATTTACCATGTTGTAGAAGTAAATGAAGACGAGAATGAAGCATATCGGCAATGTGATGGGGTCATGGCCGCCCGAGCGCTGGTAGCTCTTCGCAACAAACAGCAGGAAGGGAAGAAAGAGTATTGCTGCAATAGGGCTGTACCAGATGGATAGTGCTATCGCTGATGCAAGAAGCAGGGCGCCTGCGGTGTAATATGCCAGGCCAACGTAGAGATTGGCCCTATTGCCCAAGACAGAGAAGGCGGTCTGCCTGTTAGACCATTCGATAAAGCTGGCAGCGCTCTCCCTGCAGTCCACAACTGGCCTTGCGGCAGGTGCGTACGCAATCCCAAGACCCCGCTCCTTGCAGAGACTTGTAAGCGCTATGTCGTCAGAGATGCTCGTGCTGAACCTCTCGAAACCGCCGTTTTCCATTAACTCCTTCCTGAAAAGGAGACTGCCACCCCATCCGAACCTGGTCCTCTTGTTTTCCATGAGGCCGAAGCCGACGAAGCCCCAGACGTGCTTCGCTTTGGACCAGAATCCGCCTATTGGATTAAAGGTGGGGAATGCTGTCGATATCCCGTCCTTCTCACCGAGTGCTGCAACAAGGCTGCTTAACCATGATGGCCATGCATCCACATCAGAGTCCAGTATGCAGTAAGCCTCGCAGGATTTGAACCTCCTGATCGCGCTTGCAAGATTCCTCACCTTGCCACTGCAGTTTTTGTATTTAGGGTCGCTTATCATGTAGCTTATCCCAGATTTCTTGATTGCCTTGAAGGCCGGATCCCTCTTGCTCTCGAGTATCGCGACCGCCCTGTAGTTACCGTAATCCTGACCAATCGCGTTCCTTAGGTTGCGCTCGAGATCTATGTCAGTGCCCTTGCACGGTACCATGAGCAGTATTCTGGGCCTGTTTCGCGGTTTCTTGGCCTGGAATTCCTTCCGCGGCATGCCGAGCAACCCACCCATGCTAAGCACAGCCCATACGAGGGAGATGAATACAAGATAAGAGGTTAGCAGGACTCCCATCCATGCACCTAGAGCACAGATTCCAGCCTCCTGTTGGTCGCCTTGGCTTCCCGCTGCGTTATGACCCTATGACGCTCCGTCTTCCTGAGCTCATCGGGTAGTATGAAGAACCATCCCTCGCGGTTTATCCGCCAGGCAACATATATCGGAAAGGCCGTCCTCTCCGCCCACTCGGTTATCTTCTTGTACTGCTCCTCCTCTATCGAGAGCCCGCTTTCATAACCGGACTTGCACTCGAATGCTATCGCGGCATTATTCTTCAGGACGACTATGTCTGGGCCGAGGGCGTTGACTCCGGATCCCGCGGCGCGGATCACAGCGTAGCCCATTTCGTATAAAGAGTTGAGCAGCTCTCGCTCCGCGCTGGCGCCTTTCTGATAACGGGTCATCGGATTATCAGCGAAGTTAAGATTAATATCGCTTGCTAAAGGGTTCTCTGAGGATCGGACCTCCTCGGGTTCCTGTCCATGCGGTCCTTTATCCTAATTATGTTGTCCCTCATCCTCTTCTCCTTTATACGAGATATGAAGAGATAGGTCTCGTCCTTGGTTCCCCTTGTCATGAGTATGTAGATTGTGCCGAGCTTCATCCTGCCTGCCCTTCCCTTCCTCTGTATGTTCCTTATCTCGTTGGGTATCGGTTCGTAGAATATCACCGCGTCAACCGCAGGCACGTCTAGCCCCTCCTCCCCTATTGAGGTTGCAACCAGGACGCTGAACTCTCGGTCCCTGAATGCCGATAGTATCGACTGCTGCTGGGCCTGGCTCAGCCCCTTGCCCTTCCCCACGAACTCCTTCGCCGCCACGCCGTTCATGTTGAGTATCCTAGTCAGCATGTTAGCTGTTGAGCGGTATTGCGTGAACACTATCACGTGCTGGCCCGTCAACTCCCTCTTGAGGAGGCCCACCGTCGCCCCGACCTTGGGATGCTCGTCACCCTTTTCCAGCGCCTCCCGAGCCATCTTTGTCGCTGCAATGACCGACTCATTTGAGAGTATGTTCTTCACGACCCTGCTCTTCTCTTCCCTGCTCTCCAGGGAGTCCATGTAATTGACGAATGGGAAGATCCCCTCGCTGCTCAGCAAGTCGTAGGCGTGCGACAGGTTCAGCACATAAACATAGTCGAAGATGCCCATGAACTTGTAATTCGCCGCCTGTATCTTCTTTATCGAGTCCCCGATCTGGAGGAGCCTGCCCTTAGGCATGGTCTCGAAGTTCCTGAAGGGGCTTAGGCCGTGGCTGTAGAGGCTGCCCAGATGCCTGTCTATAACTGGCTTCAGGAGGTTCAGTATGCCATTCATTGTGGGGGTCTTGTCGACCGGTACCACGTTGGTGTCCTTCTTCATGACGTACTGCTCGACGTCGGAATCCGTGCTTATCCTTATTTCTATGTTGTCGATGCCTAAAGTCTCGATTAGGGCGTTTATCTTCTTCCTATCGCTGCCCGGAGATGCTGTGAGGCCGAGCATCTGGACTCCGCGCACCTTGCACTCGTCTGCGATGTAGGTATAGGCGTACCTTCCAACGGCACGATGGCACTCGTCGAAAACCACTATCCCGTAGTCCTCCAGGTTTATCCGCCCGTTCTTCATGTCGTTTGAGAAGGTCTGCGGCGTCGCAGCGATTACCCTGGAGTTTGCGACCATCTCCGCCCTCTTTGACCTGCTTATGCTTCCGGTGAGAAGGAGCATGGAGTCCTTATCAACATTGAGCGTCTTGACGAGCGACTGCATGTGCTGCTCGCTTAGCGGCTTCGTGGGGGCAACTATCAGGGCCCTCTTTCCCTCGCTAAGGGCCTTTGCTATGGCGAACACGGCTATTATGGTCTTTCCAAGACCGGTCGGGAGTACGACGAGGCTGTTCCTGCCGCTGTAGACGCTCTTTATGATGTTGATCTGATATGCCCTGGGCTCCACGATGGAGGTATTGACCAGCCTATCGTATGGCGCAAGATCGCCCCATGAGAGCGGCATGGTAAGCTTTCTCAGGATGCGTTATTATATATGCCATCTTTGCTTGCCCATGTCGTCTATGCCCCATTCCCATCAGGCTTACGCACCCGAAAAGAGATTATAGCAACCTTATTATATCTGTTCACCTAATACTTTAATTATACATAATTATTAATGATATTATGTGGGGCCGTGGGGGCACTAAGGACAAGGGGACAAGGCCTAGCGACGACACGGCCTTGATACGGGTTGTAAAACGCGATGACAGGGAAGGAGAGTTCTACGCATCAGTGAATAGATGGGTAGGCAGCAAAAAGCTTTTCATAAGTGCCAAGAACAATGACTGGTGGAATGTCGTAAGCAGGGCGGCCGACAAGGCACACAGGCATTTCGTGCTTGAGGTAAGGGAAAGGTCCGAAGCAAGAAAACCATCGGTGGTTCTTGAGTTAACAAAACCTGATGGGGTTCTGACGCTGAGGGACGTAGAGCGAGAGGTAAACAGGGTGTACAACGGTCCGGTGAAGAGGCTACTTCGCAGGCCGAGTAGGAAGAGAGAACATTTGGGCATTGTTCTGCATGTAAAAGATCAGTGACTAGTCCCACATTATTTATACTTATATGCAAGTTAATTATCAATCACGCCGCAATAGCTCAGTGGGAGAGCGGTCCGCTGAAGACGGACAGGCCGCAGGTTCAAATCCTGCTTGCGGCATCCTTATTTTTACGACGACAAATCGACGTCAAATCAAACACAAGTAATTTATATTATAACGAATCAATTAAAATTGTGAGTAGATGAACAGCGTAACAAAGAAAGCTGCTGAGGAGATAAAGACGCGTGTTATTCCTAAAGGGCCAATAGCGGTGCCACAAGCAAAGATATTGGAGGTATTGCGTGATAGTGTTATAAATGGTCCGGAAGGTGGTAAAAAGGCAAGCAGGTTTCCTACAATACACTCTTATCTGGAAATGGAAGGAGAAGATATACCAAATGAGACTGTGAGAAAGCTCCGTGAAGAGTTTGTGCAAATACGCGCTTCATTAGGAACCATGTCTTTGGGTATAATAGAAGATGGTCAATTCGTTCTTGTTGATAAAATAAGTGGGAGGGCATTTGCATCAAATCCAGATGCAGGCATATTTCTAAGAAATGTCGGGTTACCACGCGATTTCCCTGCATCGGAGAGGATAGCAGAGCTCGTATCAAGTTCGATAGAAATGTGTGACGAAGCAATTCGTAGAAATTGTGGTTTTGGTAAATATACTACTTCTGGTTGAGATATGCCGAAACATCCGGCATTTGACCTGTCGCATTGGTGCCTGCTTGCGGTATAATTATGAATTCGCTTCATAATCCTTTTAAAGATTAGCTTTGTAGATACCTTAAGGCGGGGTACATGGTGAAAAACCTAGATGTGAGAGTTGAGGTAGCTTACATCGAACTTAGGAGGAACCTGACCATATACTTCAGCCTTCTTCTGCTCTCCTTCATCGCCGCCACCAGCCTAGTGGTCTACGGCCTGCTTTACTACAATACAGGGCTCGGCAGGGCGTGGTCCGCCGTGGTCATATTCCTGCTCTTTATCAAGCTTGGATACGATGCAGTTGAGGACATGAAGAGGAGGTACAGGCAGTTCAAGGTGGACAACGCGCTGAACGACGCAATGATGAAGGATATCTGATTCAGAGGATGCCATTGCTCTTTGCTGCCCTTTCTATCCTCTTTAGGAGAAGCACCCTTCCCTTCTGGGTGTTGACCGGGTATTTCTTGGGGTCGAATGAGAATCCCGATGCATGCGGATGACCTCCTCCGCCGAGGCTTGCCGCCAGCGGATTTATGTTGCTCTTTACGCTCCTTATGTTGCATCTCTTTGCATCCAGGTTTACAAATATCCCTATGTCCCTGCCGCTCTTCTTTATTATATGGTAGCAGGCATTTGTCGAGTTCAGCGTCCTTGCGAACCCAACCGCTATCTTGCTCCCTATTGGAACAAGCTCCTTTTTCATTTCCCCTATCCTGGCCTTGCTGATCCTGTCAAATTCCCTCGCTGCATGGACTATGTCAGGGTTGGAAAGCTCGCCTCCGGCCAGAGTCCTTGCAAGCGCCTTAAGATTCTTGTCCGCCGAAGGCCTCGGGTCTATGTTGTACTTGGTTATACCTATCGCGTACGTCTTTATGAGGGATCTTGACTTACTGTCTTTAGGCTTTAGGTTGAAGTCGGAATAATGGCATATCCTAGTGAATCTGCCTACGAATTTGCCCTCGAGGCCCAGCTCCCTTGAGGTTATCTCCGTGGCGCATTCATTGCGCTCTCCGCATATTATCCTTTCGCATTCTGGGGTTATTCTCTTAACTGCCTGCTCACTCCATGGATGATGGTCGAACCACCTGACTTTGCCCCCGCCCTTCTTTATGGTTTTTATTATGGACAGGAATAGGCCGACCTTTTGGTCATTTGCAGCCAGATCGGTTATGAAGAGGTCCACATCCTTTGGCTTCATCCTCTTTATCGCCTTTTCAACACCCTGCAGCGCCTCAATGCTGTAGTCGATCAGGAATATGTCGCTGTCTTTGATCTTGTACCTCATCTGGAGCAGTGCGGCACACCCTATGCCATCTATGTCTGCGTTGTGGCTAATTACCATCGTCCTTGTCTGCTTCAACGGATCGCCTAGGTCAGCCCTTGAATTTCGCTGGCCCGATGTTTGTTATGACACCTACGGAGCGAAGCGAGTTATACACCGAAGTCGAGTTGACCGCGATCATGTTGCCCGCATTCCAGAGTGATAGTTGGCCCGCGCATCTCCCACATAGCGCCGAGCTCCCGTAGAGGTAGGTGCTTGCACTGCCACCATCATAGACTGCAACCCCGCCCGGATAACCGTTCGATATGGATACCGTGGTATCGATCAGGTAGATGTTGCCGCCCGTAGAGAATGGGGATGCCAATATCCCTGTCGAGGGCATGCCGTATAGGTATGAGGCTGACGCATTGGTGTTGTAGAAATATGCGTTGAGTGAGGGTGATGCCTTTATGTATGCCGCGGCCCCGGTCGCGTTGATCGTGGCGTTCCTAACTATTATGTTCCCAACTATCTCTGCTGAGGGCGTGTAGTTCACGTATATGCCGAACCTGGAGAACGAATCGCTCTGCAGGTAAACGTTGCTGAGCGTTGCATTTCCCAGGCATCCGCCATAACCGTCGCTTGTTCCCCATAGGGAGTACGGCTCATCATACGAGACCAGGCTTAGGTTCGCAGTGACAGAGTTGCAGCCAGTCATTACGAGCGGCGGAAGGGCGAGGTAGGATAATGTGTAATTTAGGTATGTGTCGTATATTCTTGTCTTGTATTTGCCCGCCCCAAGGAGCTTCACTCCGGTAAGCATTCCCCCTGCACCGGCCTCGCTAAGGTAGGTGACGTTGAATGGACCTGTTGCAATACTGTAGTTCTCTGCGGCAAGATAGACCGTATCTCCGCTGCGGAGTTTGGAAAATGCGCTAAGAAGCGCCTGACCCCTTGCCAGGTCTGTGTTGTTCTTCGCGTCGTATACTATCACATGCCCGTTCCTTTGCACAACAACCACGTCCCCATGCATATGCTTATTCTGAATTATAGAAGACATGTTATGAGCTTGGTTGGTATGAGCCGCGTTCGCAGCCAGTCCCAAAAGCGAAAGTACAGACACCAGCAATACCAGTGCAGAGAGAGATTTTGCCACCATGATCACTTTATTCTCTTTCTCGGTTTCATATATATAAGCCTTATTGATGCCGCTTTGATGCCCCATCAAAATCCCTTGCTAAACATACGTTATGGGTTTTTATAGGTTATATCACAATCCTATGGTGAGGGTATATGAGGGGCTCAGTCTGCATAATCCCCGCGGTTCTGCTTGCCGTGATGCTGGCTTCGATCTCCAGCGCAGCCTTTGTCGGCTCGTCTGAGATAAAGGCGCCTGCAGTAATACTCTACAACAACACAGGAAGCCTTACCACCATAACTTTGACCGTTACCACTGGGGCGGGCAATGTCAACTTTGTCAATGCCTCTGAGGTAGCGAACGACACCCATGAATCGGCAGACACAGCTGCCCATTATGCCTCACTCTATACAGGCAAGGACTTCTCCCACTACAACTTCACCTATTCGATCAACGATGGAGGCACGAACGTCTCGGGACCCAGTGCAGGCGCTGCTATGACGCTGCTCGCCATCTCGGCGCTGCAGAACAAGCCCCTAAGGAATGACTTCACGATAACAGGGACCATAAACCCGGATGGCACGATAGGACAGATCGGAGGGGCCCTAGACAAGATATCTGCTGCATCAGGGGCCGGACTGGACCTTGTGCTGGTACCATGGGTGCCGCAGGGCGACCTGGAGCAGAGTGTATACTATATAGGTGAGAAGGAGTACGGAATTCCCATAGTCGAGGTGTCAAACATAACGCAAGCCGCATCATACGCGTTCAGCAACATGTCTGGGGTTGCGCACGAGGTATCGCTGAATTTCAGCACCAAATATAATGTGGATTCCCTTCCGGCAAGTCAGCTCAACTGCTCGAACGCCTGCAATGAGGCTCCGTTCATGGCTCTTACAAATTACACCATAAATGCCACAAGATCGCAGATAAACAACATATCCTCCTTCGGCGGCGGAACTGTAGCAGGCCAGCTATCAAGCGTAGTGGACCAGGCAACCGCAATCAGGGACAAAGGATACCTCTACGTATCCGCGGACATATCGTTCCTTAGCTATCTTGATGCCTTTTACCTCTCCAATTACAACACGAGCCGGGACCAGGCACTCTCTTACATGCAGGGCGTACAGAACGGGTGCTCCGGACTGCTCATGCCCCAGCTTACTGCCAAGAACTATGAGTATGTGATAGGTGCAGAGCTGAGGCAGGGATGGGCTGGCTACACGATCAACAGCACCATTGCGGGATTCAACGCCACAGGCTCCACCAGGGATGAGATAATAACCTCGATGTACACGGCCGGGCAGGCCCAGGCGTGGTGCGGTGCAGCATCGACTCTTTATAACTATGATTATGGGGGGTCTCCCATAGCTTTCTCAATATCTCTGAGGCAGCTTGCACTCAAGAGGATAAACAGGGCAGCCCAGTATCCCGGGATGTACCTCCTGCTTGCAAGGCAGGCATACAGTGAACAGAACTACCCCGTGGCCATACTGGACGCAGACTATGCGTATTCATTGTCTTCGGCCGCTCAGGCAACACCGGCCAACGTCTCGCAGGCTGACGCGGTAGCCTCTGCCATTGCCGACAACTCCACTTACGGGGTATGGGCAACCCAATTCTCCAAGGAGGCGCTATTCTATACGTATGAATCGGCCGCGGCCGGGAACTCAACGCTTGCAGGCTACTATGCTGATGAGGCATATGCCTCTGCTGCGCTGGCCTCGCAGCTAAGCAATGACACGAAGTCCATATACGAGAGCCTCGTTCCCATCACTTCCCCTACAGCGGTGCAGCCTAATTCAGGGTCCAGCAACGGCTACGGGGCAGAAACCCTCTCTGCGGTCAACGATCTCACGGCAAGGGTGCGCCAGCTCACCATGTTGGTCTCTGTATCGTTGGCGCTGCTTGCAGGGTGTATAGTGCTGATGGCTATCCTTGCGCACAAGGTGCTTGTGCTCTCCGCCGCGGTGAAGCGGAAGGGAGGTAGGGTTAGGGGAAGGTAGTTATACCTTTTCGCCTTAACGTTATCTGTTCTAACTCTAGGTGATAGTATAACAGCTCTACCAGGAAAGAGGTGTATCTCGTGCGGACATCTTACTCATGAATACACCGAGTTCAAGTGCCCCTCATGCAAGAAGGGGGAGATAGTCAGGGACAAGCACTGCAGGGAGATCTCAAACGCCTACAAGTGCCCTGACTGCGGATTCGAGGGGCCGTGATTCGATGGCCACAGTAGTCACCATATTCAGGATATATCCGAAGGAGCAGGACCAGATAGCGAAGACTTTGGACGACATAAAGACCAAGATGGAGTACAAGCCCTCTGACATAAGGTCGGAGGAGGTGGCCTTCGGGATCAAGCTGATAAGGGCGGCCTTCAAGTTCGAGGACAAGGAGATGGGATCGTCCAAGATTGAGGATGCACTCAAGAAGCTCGACAGCGTGGGAGAAGTCGAAGTCGAGGAAGAGACTCTTCTCTGAACTTCAGACTACATACTACTACGTCTTTATATTTTACGAGTTCAGAGGGTAATATGCCAATGCTTAGGCAGCAAAGCGCCATGGAATACCTGATGACATATGGCTGGAGCATACTAATAATCGCGATCGTGATTGCGGCATTGTTCGTACTTGGAGTCTTCAACGGCACTGGATCAGGAGGCGCGTCCGCCTGCGTTGCGCTGTCCGGATGGCAGTGCACAGGTCTGCAGCTTTACTCATCTGGCGCGATGAGATGAGGATTGTGCCACCAGGTGGTACCATGCCGAGTACGAGCTTTGGAGCGATATCTAACTGATGATGAATTCCACTACATGCTTAAATAGATAAAATTCCATAGAACGTACGATTGCAGATTTATCTCTGGGGGTCTGATGATAGAGTCGATAGAGCTCACGAACTGGAAGACGCATAGCCATACAACGATGCGCTTCCAGCGCGGTGTCAACGTGCTCATAGGGGTCATGGGCGCTGGCAAGAGCTCTGTCATGGATGCGATATCGTTCGCGCTCTTCGGCACCTTCCCCACCCTCAAGTCAAAAAGCGTCTCAACAAAGGAGCTGATATCTACCAGGCCGAAGGTTCAGGACAGCGCGGAGGTGAAGCTGACCTTCACGATCGGGGGGGAGCGCTACACTGTCTATAGGAAACTTTCCAAGCGGGAGAGCACATTCGCTCGCCTGGAGAAGGGCGGCAACTACATCCAAACGCAGGCCGAGCGGGTCAACGAGGAGGTTTCCGGACTCCTCAAGATAGACTACGACACCTTTTCCAGGGCGATATATGCCGAGCAGAACCGCCTTGATTATTTCCTGGAGCTCGCTAAGGGAGACCGCAAGCGCCAGATAGACCAGATGCTTGGCCTGGACAACTTCTCAAGGGCCGAGGAGAACTCAACTTCGCTCATAAACAGCATAAGGAACAGGGTCAAGGACGATGAGGCCAACCTTTCGCAACTTGACGTCAAACATTATAAGGCAGAACTTGAGAAACTTGGCGTCGAGAGGGAGAAGCTGCTTGAGGAGCAGCAGATGCTCTCTACAGCATCTGATGAGTCTAAAAAAGAAGTCAAGCAGATCGAGTCCAGACTCTCCATGTCCAAGAAGGAACAGGAGAGGCGCAACTCTCTGGCAAAGGAGATGGAGGTAACGAAGGGTAGGATCAACACCATAAAGGCAGAGATAGAAAAACTGGGTGAATTGAAGGACAGTTCGGCAATGATCGAGAAAAGGATATCCGAGATCAAGTCAGAGCATGAGAGGCTCGAGAGGGAGGTCAGGGAGCTGAAATCAAAGGAGTCTGCATCGCTTAAGAAGCTCGCGGAAATCGAGGCAGAGATGCGCTCTTCGGAAACCAAGGTCAAGGAGCTCGAGAAGATCAAGGGCGCGCTTGATGCGAGCCCGCTATCCAAGGCAGAGCGTGATCTTGTAAAGTTGCAGGAGGACCTGGAAGGTCACACCAAGGAACTCGCAGTCTCGGACAGCAGGATATCGGAGGCCAAGAAGGCGCTCTCAGAGCTCGAAAAGCACATCAGCAAGTGCCCTGTCTGTGAGAGGGACCTGGGGGAGGAGCTGAAGGAGAGGCTTGTGCGCGATAAGAAGGAGATGCTTGCCAAGACCGAGGACGACATCAAAACCGTGAGGGTTCGTGTCTCCGCCCTCAGGGATGAGGTGAAGAGGGCCAAAGAGGCGCATGAGAAGGCACTGACCAACTCCAAGAGCGTGGAGGGGTACAAGGAGTTGGTGGAAGCCTTGCCAAGGATCAAGGAGAAGGCTGTTGCAGAGAGGAAGTTGCACGAGAATACCTCTGCCTCTTACGAGAAGTCGTATTCAAGGCTAGACCCGCTCTCCAAGGAGCTCAGCGGGCTCGCAATTAAGCTGGACTCGGCGAGAAGGCTTGAGAGGTACTCCAAGGAGGTCTCCCAGCTGCAGGAATCAGAGGCTGCGAAGTCCTCCGAGCTCGCCAAGATAAAGGTTGACGACAAGGGAATAGAGCTGCTCCAATCAGCTTTGATAAAAGCAAGCAAGTCGCTGAGCGAGTCCGAGTCCAAGAGCGAGTCCAACTCGCGTTACCTAAAGAGCCTCGACGCCCAGATATCCGAGAGGGCAAAGTCAGTGGCAAAGGTGGTGGAGCTGGAGGAGAAGGTGGAGCGCATGAGGGGCATGGTCTCCAGCATGAACAGGTTCAAGTCTGCGCTTGTCGAGACGGAGAGCTCCCTGCGAGGCAGGCTGGTGAGCTCGATAAATGCGCTGATGCAGGAGGTCTGGCTGCAGGTCTATCCATATGGCGACTACCCAGCGATAAGGCTCAACGCCTCCAACGACGACTATCTTCTTGAGGCGTGCACAGGCACTGGCCCTGAGGGCTCTGCCAACTGGGTCGACATAAACGGGATAGCGAGCGGGGGAGAGAAGAGCATCGCCTGTCTAGCGATGAGGATATCGATGTCGATGGTCATAGTTCCCAACCTTAGATGGCTGATACTCGACGAGCCAACGCACAACATCGACGAGAATGGGATAGGCAAGCTCGTCCAGATACTCGGGGAGTCCCTGCCCAGGATAGTTGACCAGGTGTTCATAATCACGCACGACTCCGCCCTCAAGAACATAGGAGGTGCTAGGGTCTACCAGCTTGGGAGGGACAAGTCCAAGAACGAGCCCACCTCCCTACTTGAACTCTGAACCGCAGGAGGATATCTTTATATATCTAATGACTCGTAAGCTTCTCTATGGCCAGCAAATTCAAATTGGACGCAAGGGAGGGGGAGACAAAGATGCCCAACCTTAGGACCAGCACTGATGGAACCCGCACGGCGAATGGGCACATACCAACCCATTTGGAGATATATAGGAGGATGCTCGAGCAGAGGAACCAGAGGTTCAGCGCAATTGCGCGGCCTGCGGCCCAACTCAAGCTCTCTGAAAGGCCGAAGATAAGATCAAATCCCTGATCGGGCTTTGCCCTGATTTTATGCTTGGACTAGCCGAGGCTTTGCGGGTTACATCTCTCCGAGGTCAAGGCTGTCCCTGGATTCCTCCCTTGAGGAGCCTCCCAGTATCATCGGGCTCTTGACTCCTGTGAATATGCCCAGCACCTCGACCCTTCCGGCATAGGCAGGGTCTATCCTTGCGCCCCATATCACGTTGGCGTTCGGCGCGGCCGACTCAGTGAGCCTTGTCGCTATCTGGTTCGCGTCTCCCAATGTCAGGTCCTCTCCGCCCTTTATTGCGAGCATTATTCCTGTCGTGCCGTCGTAGTCTACGTCAAGCAGCTTGTTCCTAAGGGTGCTCTTGACAACGTCGTCTATCCTGTTCGGTCCCTGCCCCTCTCCGACGCTTATCATCGCCAGCCCCTTGTTCGACATTATCGTCTTTATGTCAGCGAAATCAACGTTTATGAGCCCCGGCGAGCTTATCGATTCGGTGATTCCCTTTACCGCCCTGACCGCCACCTCGTCAGCGATCTTGAAGGCCTGCTCCATGGCAACGTTCCTATAGACGTCGAAGAGCCTCTGGTTGTCTATCACTATCACGGTGTCGGCATAGCCCCTAAGCTCTTGGATCGCCTTCTGAGCGGTCTTGAGCCTGACCCTTTCCATCGCGAACGGATAGGTAACAACTCCGACCACAAGCGCGCCCTTCTCCTTCGCCGCCCTGGCTACTATTGGTGCAGCACCGCTTCCGGTTCCGCCGCCCATTCCTGCGGTCACGAAGAGGAGGTTGCAGTCGCCTATCGCATTCTCTATGTCTGTCCTTGAATACTCGGCCGCCTTGGCCCCCATCTCTGGAAATCCTCCTGCCCCAAGACCCCTGGTCAACGGGCCCCCTATAAGGACCCTCTTTATGGATGGATCGAGCGTGTTGAGGTGCTTGCCATCGGTGTTGACGGCGATCATGTTTGCCCCGTTTATCCCGCTCCTTGCCAGCCTCTGGATCGTATTAGATCCTCCTCCGCCTACCCCGCATATAGCTATCCTAGCCTTGAACATATCCGCATCAGCAGGATTGTAGCTCAGAGCGCTATCAACCAGATCCATGCCATCAACCTCGCTGCCATATCTCAGCCCTAATTTATAAGCTTTTAGTACCAACGCTTTACGCTATTTGCGTCTAGTTCCTGCTCCAGTCTTGTGGGCTTGTTATCACGTTCTTGTCCTTCCTTAGTAGATCCTTTAGCGCCTTGCCCAACTTCACCGCTCCGAGACCGGTAAGCGCCACCCCCACCACGAGATCGGCGCAGCCCATCGCACCTTCCGGATAGGTCATCCCCTTCTGCGGCAAGCCCGCATAGGCCATGAACCCGCCAACTCCGACAGTGGCCAATCCGATGCCTGCGCTGACCAGTTTCTTTCCTTTCGCACCCATGCAATCACCCAGCATCTGTCCACATTTCAGATATATAAAAGGTATGGCGCACTTCCATACCGCTGTCTTATGGAAGGTATTTTATATCTTGTTTTTCCTAATCCTTGTGCCGGTTTTTCCGGATTTTGTTTGTGATAGCGATGGCAAGAATCAGGCCAGCGAGAACGATGAGGACGCCCAACTCAATGGCGTGGGCCAGGTACTCCCTGAAGAAGCCCAAGAAGAACTACGTCAGGGCGATGCCGAGGACGAGCCTCATAGTCTTCAACATGGGCAACGCGAAGGGCCACTACGACCTCGAGCTTACCCTCAGGCCAGAGCAGCCTATACAGCTGAGGTCGAACGCGCTCGAGGCTGCCAGGCAGGTTGCCAACAAGCACCTCGAGAGGGAGATCGCAAACGAGTACATGTTCAAGGTATTAGTCTATCCGCACAACGTGATAAGGGAGCACAAGATGGCAACCGGTGCCGGTGCTGACCGTATCTCAAGGGGAATGAGCCAGGCGTTCGGACGCCCGGTCTCTGTCGCCGCGAGGTTGCGCGAGGGCCAGCCGATCTTTGTGATAAGGACGGCAAAGGCCAACAGGCCTGTCGCGGTGGAGGCCTTTAGGAGGGCTGCCTCCAAGCTTTCAGGCACGTACAAGATAAGGGCATCCTGATTTCTGCTTATTTTGGTTGATGATCCGATGCGGATTTTGCTGCAGTTCCCGGAAGGGCTAAAGCAGAAGGCGCTGGAGCATGCAAGCATGCTTGAGGCGCAGGGAAACGAGGTCTTCATATCTGCCTCGCCGACCTTCGGGGCATGCGACCTTGCGCTCGACGAGGCAAAGAACATAAAGGCAGACAAGCTGGTCCACTTCGGACATGGGGAGTTCCACAAGGTCGACTTCAACGTTGAGTACATTCCTTATGAGATGACCGCCAAGCTGGACATACTCAAGGATACGCTTCCGCTCCTTGAGAATTACAGGAAGATAGGCATCGTGACCACGATACAGCACATACACCAGCTGGGCGACCTGAAGCGTTTCTACGAATCTGCGGGAAAGGAGGTCCTGATAGGGAAGCCCTACGGGTTCGCGAAGGAGAGGGGGCAGATACTAGGCTGCGACATAGGCAGCGCCTCCACAATAGACCGGGAGGTCGACGCCTTCGTCTACTTTGGCGGTGGGATATTCCACCCGCTCGGCGCCGTGATGGCGACCACCAAGCCCTTCGTGGTGGCAGAACCCTTCACCCGCAAGGTGGAGAGGATGGACAGCTACAGGGATAGGGTAAGGGGGCAGAGCCGCGGAAAGGTGCTCGGCTCGCTCAACGCAAAAAGGTTCGCGATAATGGCCAGCACGAAGAACGGGCAGCACAACATGGAACTGGCCAAGCTGCTTAAGGCCAAGATAGAGAAGGCCGGCCTTGAGGCCGGCATAATAGTCGCCAACAGCTTTGACTTCGAGTCGCTTGACAATATGCTCGAGTTCGACGCCTTCGTCAACACCGCCTGCCCTAGGATCGCTGTCGATGACCCGAAGAGGATAAGGAAACCCCTCCTCAGCGCAAACGAGCTGATGGAGGTTCTCAGGCTTAAGGCTGAAACAAGGGCTGGCGGACTGCACGATTCAGGTAGATGAGGCTACGCTCATCGTTGCCGCCTTGACGAACTGCAGGGTCCCTCCTGGCGTCGTCGCGTATGCTATGTAGATGAATCCGGTGAAGGAGGAGCCCAGGGGGCTAAGCATTCCCAATGTCGGTCCTGAAGCGGGATAGCACTGTATGCTAGTAAGCATGGTCTGGGAACCTATGCCGAGTGATGTCGTGGAGGCCAGCGATGCCGATTCAGGGCTGCCCACTGTGCTGCCGTAGGCCGTAATCTGGTTGTATAGCAGATTCTGGGGTGCGGTTGCGTTGGCCGAGGATACGCACGCGACAGAAACATTGTACATGGTATATCCGGTTCCCTGTCCAAACTCGACTGTCAGGTGGCCGTTCTGGTTTATGGAGGGATTGGTGCACGAGAACCCGGGCTGCCCTATGCATGCGGAGAGGGTTCTTGGGCCAGCTGTGTTAAATAGGTTTAGGGAGAATAGCGCCACTATCACCACGATGATTATGAGCGGTATCGCTGCAACCACTTGGGTCAGGAAGACCCTTAGCTTGGTCGTGCTGTTCTGGTTCGCAAGGGCGAAAAGGGATATTATGAATGCCCAGAGCGCTATTACCAGGCTGAACAGGGAGAGCAGGCCCGCGGCCCCAAGGGAGATTGCTCCGGTCGCAAGAACCGTGAGTAGCATGGTGAGCCAGAAAAGCACTACCGATGGCATGTATGTGTATACCGTTGCCGTGAACGTGTTGCTGTAGTTGCCCTTGAAGGTCTTCAGGATGATCTTGCCGAAGAGGTGCAGGTAGGCCGACCCTGCGAAGAACGCTATTGGGGCCTCCACCCAGAGCCCCACCAGTGCCAGTACGAAGTTTATTACGCCGTAGCCGCTTGATGCCAGGCCGATCGCGCCTATGATGATCGCGATTATCGCGGGTATTACAGTTACCTTGTAGTAGAATGCTACCATTTCGCCGATGCTCTTGCTTTCCTTTGTCTCGCTTCCCGGCTTCAGCATTATGCCGAACGCCTTCTTCAGCTCGTCAATGAAGATCATCCAACCATTCCGCTTGATTCGTGGGATGCCAATGTATTTAAGTTTATCATGGGTGCTGGGTCAGGTTGGATAGTACAGGGCCATAGCTGGGATGAAAATTAAAAAGAAGGAAAAGAAAGAAAAAGAAAAGTCGCCCTCATTATGAGGACGACGCCGTTGTGAAGGTTGCTACCCTCGCGAAGAGTGGTGTTCCACCGGTTGTAGAGCTGGTGGAGTACGCAATCCAGATTGTTCCACTGTACGATGTGCCTATCGGGCTCAGTGGTCCTGGGCTCCCAGTTCCGGTGTACGGACCTCCACATCCAAGGCCGCTTATTGTGAGCTGTCCTGTGGATATGAGGCTGTTGCTAGCTGCTACTGTGGTCGAGTATTGTGCCGCCTGCACTACTCCGGCGCTTGTTATTGCATTGAATGGGTATGTGGCGCTGTTAGGAGTGAACACTGCATTTGAGGTTGCCGTGCATGCAAACGCAACGTTGTAGAGCGTTGAGCCGGTGCCCTGGCCTAGAGTGAACGTCAGTACGCCCTGTTGTGTAATTGTTGCCGAAGTGCAAGAGTATCCCGGCTGGCCTATGCATGAGTTGCCGAGGCTCGGGTGGAAGACGTTCAACGAGAACAGTGCCGCGAGAACGACAGCGATTATCAGGATCGCCCAACCGTATGTCATTAGGTACTCCATAGCGCTTTGCGCTCTGGATTTTCTATTTCCATTCATGGAACTTCACCATTTCTGTAGTTTATACTATGGTAAGATTTAAAAGGCTTCCTGACGGAGAGGGGCAAAAGTGTTTGTGTTGGTGTATCTTATAGTTTCTCGTTTCATTAGTCTTTGGGGATGGTTTGGTAACCTTGGAAATCAAGGGAAAGTCGGTCTCTATTAGGCCGGTGTCTATCAGCGACTCAACAGACATATTTGAAGGGCTCAGGGAGGGAGGGCTCTCGGCGGCCGTACCCGGATCCGATGGGGTTAAGACCTTGGACGCGGCGAAAGCCATGGTCAAGGGGCTTATTGATAGGGCTGCTTTGGGGGCAGAGTTCCATTTCGCGGTCTGCCTGAATGGTAGGGACACGAAGGTCATAGGCATGTGCGCCCTATACGAATTTGGCGGGCTTGACCGCAGCTGCAGGATAGGGTACTGGATAAGCAGGCCCTACAGGGGTCGCGGGTATGGAAGGGAGGCGGTTTCGCTTCTTTCCAAGATTGCGTTCGAGAGGTTGGGGATTTCCAGGTTGAGGGCTTCATCATACTCATCCAATGAATCGTCCATAAGATTGCTGCATTCGCTTGGCTTCATCGATGAGGAACAGACCGGCAATGAATCCCACTTTTCTCTTTCGAAGAGCTGAACCGGGGCTCTCATTTTATATACTTATAAGGACCAATCAGTTGGGGTCTCATGATAAGGAACTACTTGTACGCAGGTGTCGTACTCATAGTAGTAGCGATCGTGATATTCTATCTGGTGGCAAGTTACATAACCGCTGGCACGCCAACAATGATTACGAACCTTACTGTGCAGAGGGGCGGCATGCAGGATGTGAGGCAGCTCGTCAACTCGTCTGGTATATCCATACTCTTCGTTTTCACTGACACGCCAACCAACATATACTTCCTGAACCAGTCTGTCTTCGAGGGACTATCGTCCTACCTTGCCGGCAACTCGCTCAGGAGCGCGTATGCATATGTTTCGGCGCACGACCAGAATGCTTCTGACGTGTTCAAGAACAACTCAACAGCGGTTAAGGAGTTAAGCCATTACTCCAACGGCACCTCATCGAACTATTACGTTTATGCTGTGGTTGACAGCAC
Source organism: Microcaldota archaeon (assembly GCA_028866775.1). GTDB lineage: Archaea > Micrarchaeota > Micrarchaeia > Micrarchaeales > Micrarchaeaceae > JAJYUY01. The sequence goes on from JAGWHK010000002.1 coordinate 104,553, forward strand.
TCCGGGAAGCGAGTCCTACAACACGATTGTCAATGCCAGCGTAGTCTACAAGTCGTACAGCTACAGCGACTGGGTGAACCACTCAGGAGAGGCGCTTGCCGCCATTATTGCGCTTATAGTTGGTGTAGCCCTGCTGATCTATGGTGTGGTCAAGAAGCCTCCCGAAGTCCCTGCTACTGCGACACCTGTAGCTGAAGCGCCTGCGGAGGCGGCCAAACCCAAGAGGAGGAGAAAGAGATGAACGAGCTTATGGAGAGGATTGCAGGCGAGATTACCTTATCGGAGAGCCCGGGCAGCGCAATGAAGAAGTGGCGCGAGCTCTTCGGGATAACGCAGATGGACCTCGCCAAGCAGATAAAGATATCCACCTCTACTGTCAGCGACTACGAGAGCAACAGGAGGATGAGCCCTGGAGTGGGCGTCATACGGAGATTCGTCGAGGCTCTCTTTGAGATTGACAGGGAAAGAGGAGGCACGGTGGTCAGCGGGCTTGCGAGGCTCTCACCAAAGAACGAAGAGAAGGATCCATATTACAAGATCCACGACTTCGCAGCCCCAATAAGCGGCGGTGACTTCAACAGGATAATAGAGGGGAAGGTTGTGGCCAACGCCAGCTACCTGGACTCGGTCAAGCTCTTCGGCTACACCAAGCTCGACAGCCTGAGGGTCATACTGGAGATATCCCCGAGCGAGTACCCCAAGCTCTTCGGCTCGACCACAGAGAGGGCCTTCATATTCGAGAAGGTCTCAACCGGAAGGTCACCCCTGGTGGTGGTGAGGGTAGCCCCGATCAAGCCCAAGATAATAGTGCTCCACAACGTTCCTACGATCGACAAGCTGGCGGTCAAGATCGCCCAGGTGGAGAAGATCCCGCTCATAACCACCAAGCTAGACATAGACAAGCTCTATGACAGGCTGAGCAGGATATGAAACCTTGTTAAACTGCGCTTAGTAGTTGGTTTATCAGGATCTCTTGAGGTGAGATAACCCTTTTGCCTTGAAGTGGTCGCTTGGTTTCCACCTAGGATTTGATAGCACGAACAAATTCACCCCAGATATGGAAGAAACGGCGTGGACCGTTCCGGGATATATGATTACCATGCTGTTTGGTTTTATCTCAAATTCGCTACTGCCCACTTTGAGTTTTGCGCTGCCCTCTGTTACGAAATAATATTCGGTGGTCTTTTTATGGAGGTGCGACTCCGAATCGTGTATCTGTGCAAACGCAATACCGAGGTCTTTGCCATTGGGTTTTATGACCCCGAGAGCACGGTTGAATTCAAAAACAATTTCACCCTTGTTCCTTATGATTGCACCGATATTCCTACTTATAGAATCGGCAGGATTGGAGACTGCCCAAAGCATTTTCTCTTTGCCCATTGATTTCGTCATATTATCCCCAAACATCAGCAGATACCTTGTTCGCGGGCACGCCCAACGATGTAAGTGCATCCTTAACTGCCTTGACAAAGGCGAGCGGTCCGCATATGTAGAATCCCCTCTCGATGAAGTCAGGGGAGTACTTCTTTATCATCTCAGCGTCTATGTGGCCTGTCTGCCCCGCCCAGCCGTCTCCCGGCTGCGGCCTTGTGACAGTTATCACGAGCTTTATCTTAAGGTCGTTGACGTAGCTGTTCAGCTCATCCTTCCAGATTATCTCAGTTGGAAACTTTGTGCTGTAGAGAAGCACGACATCGTTCTGGGAGTTTGTGACCTTTATGTGCCTTAGCATGGAAGTGAATGGGGCCAGCCCTGTTCCACCGGCTACGAAGCATACCTTCTTGTCGGTACTAGGATCGAACCTGAACTGGCCGTTGGGACCCTTGAGCATGAACTCATCGCCCACATTGGAATCCATGAAGTGCGACTTGCCAACGTGATCCCCGTGGGTGGGATTTTTTATCACCATGAACTCCATCCCAGGTGTTGAGGGGTCAGATGCAATCGAGAACGCCCTGGCGGTGTACCTCTTCCCAGAGCCGTCCAGACCAGATATCATCATGAACATGCCCGGGTCAAACGGGCAGGGCTGCCCGTCCTCGGGCATGAACTTCAGTGTCAGCACCTCCGGGGTCTCGTCCCTTTTTTCAACAAGCTTGTATTTCCTGTCAGTTATGGGTATAGCAGCTATAGAAACACCGATACTCGTTTGTTGTCAACGAATTTAAATCCTTGCGAGACAATCCTATCATGATAGTTCATTCGCTGTACAAGGCTCCGAAGGGACTCATACGGATAGAGGCTGATCTTGATTCGGGAGTTCTTGCATCTGTAAGAATAACCGGAGACTTTTTCATGGTTCCAGAGGAGTCGATTTCGGCCCTGGAGAGGCATCTGGAGGGTGTAAGGCTTGACCAGGGATCGGTTTCAAAGGCGATAGATGATTTTTATAGCTCTGGGGTCGAAACCCCGATGTTGGGCAGGGACGATATGGTCAAGGCGGTTATGGGTGTTAGCAGTGGAAGTTAGAGTCGTAGAGGAGGATTATCCCGACGACCCGCACAGGAACCTCGCCGTTGACGAGGCGGTATTCAGGGAGGTGGAGGCCGGTAGGTCTCCCACGACCTTGAGGTTCTATAGGAACAGGAATGCTGTGATACTGGGTTGCTTCCAGCTTGCGGAGGAGGAGCTTGACCTCGACTATGCCGCGAAGAAGCAGATAGAGATAGCCAAGAGATTCACAGGTGGAGGCGCTGTCTACCATGATATGGGAGACCTCAACTTCTCGGTAATATCAAAAGACAGCTTTGGGATAGGCCTCAACGTGGAGAGGTTATTCAAGACCATGATGTCGGGCGCCGTGGCTTCGCTTAACGTTGCGGGTGTGCCTGAGCTCGCATGGGGGATGAACGATGTCACTTCGCGCAAGAAGAAGATAATGGGTGCTGCGGCGACCCTGAAGAAGGGCGTCGTGCTTTTCCATGCCGCCCTTCTCGTTAATACAGACCTGAATGAGCTTGCCTCAGTTCTCAAGGTTCCCGGGATAAAGCTCAAGGACAAGGGGGTGCAGACGATACTCGAGAGGGTCGCCAACATAAAGGAGCTCTGCGGGAAGGACATAGAGGACGTGAGGAAGGCGATACTTGATGGCTACGCCAAGGAGCTCGGCTTCTCTTACGCTCCAGGAAGCCTTACCGACCGTGAGAGGGCGCTGACCGACAGGCTCTACTCAGAGAAGTACACAAAGGACTCCTGGAACAGGGGCAGGGAGTTCATACACGTGGAGGATGCTTAGACCTCGCCACAGAACTGTGCTATGGCCCTGCCCGTATCTACTGGAATTGTCCAGTGGGGTATGTGGCCGCCGCCCTTGATCACCATGAACCTATTGTGGGGTATGAGTCCTCTTTCCCACTCGCCGAATCTCAGAGGCACCACCTCGTCGTTTGACCCCCATATCAGCAGCGTCTTTGTCGTCACCTTTGAGAGCACTTCCTTGTTTAACATGTATTTGTCAAAATTGGAGGCTATGCTGCGCATCACCGCCTCGTTGGCTCCGATCTTCAGCGACTCCTTCACGATCCCGTTCAGGTATTCGTCCCTCTTCCCTGAATCTATTATCTCATTTGCCTGCGCCTCGAGCCCTGCGCTGTCCTCCAGTATCACACCCTTGGTGTTGCTCGTTGCAGCGTAGTGCGTTGCCAGCCACGCGCCATAGGAATGGCCGAAGAGAACCGGTTCATGCAAACCGAGACTTGAGGTCATGTCCTTTAGCGCATTCACCTGCACCATTATGTCATAGCTGATCACTGGAGAATCAGACCTGCCGTGGCCCAGCAGGTCAACCAGGTATACGTCAAGGTTTGCCGGGATGAATGGTACGAGCTTCCGCCAGGTCCTGACAGTCGCGCCAACCCCGTGCAGGAATATTATCGCCTGGCCCTCCCCAGCCCTGTGGAGGAAGAAGAGCCTGCCCTTTCGGGTTACGGAGAAATTCTCTTCGAAATCCTCGAAGCCCTCCATCCAATCATTTCTTTGCCTTGCCCTTGCCCACAAAGAAGTGTATGGACCTGCCGAGCGCCAGTTCGGCAGCTTCTTGGACAGCCTCCCCGTATGTTGGATGCGGGTGTATAGTGTCTGCTATATCCTCGATGTTTGCCCCCATTTCTATCGCCAGCGCCGCCTCGGCTATCATCGCATTGGCCTCGTCCGAGACTATCTCGACCCCAGTTACCGTCCCGGATCCGTCGCAGGCGATCTTTACGAATCCATCCTTAGAGTCCAGGGCGATCGCCCTCCCGAGCCCTGTCAATGGAAACTTTGACACCCTTATGCCTTCCTTCTCTTCTACGCTGCCCGCTATCGCTATCTCCGGATCGGAGAATATAACCGCCGGTATCACCAGGTTGTCAAACGACGAGTCTTGCCCTGCCGCGACCTCGCCCGCCACTATGCCCTGCCTTATCGCCTTGTGGGCAAGCATGGGCTCGCCAACCACGTCGCCTATCGCGAGTATGTTGGGGTCAGAACTCCTCATCTGGTTGTCGATCATGATGAATCCCTTTTCGTCAAGCTTGACTTTCGTGTTCTCGATCCCCAGGCCCGCCGTATAGGGGGAGAGGCCTATCGCTACAACAATCAGTTGGCAGTCTATCTTTTTGCCATTCGATAGGGTGATTGAGCCGTTTGTCTGCGATGATGGTGTTGCTCCAGTAAAAACATCGATCCCGAGCTTTTCCATCTTGTCCTTTATCACTTCTACCGCTTCGCGATCGAACCTTGAGAGTATGTCGCTCCTGGCGATTATGCTGACCTTCGTGCCGAGCTTTGCGTACAGCATTCCAATCTCAACCGCCACGTATCCGGCACCGATTATAGCCATTGATTTTGGTATGTAATCGAGCATGAGGGCCCTCTTGTAGTCCAGAATGTAGTCAGAGAACTCGAATCCCTTCATCGGGGCCGGTTGGGATCCCGTAGCTATCAGGGCCTTCTTGAATTCTAGCGTCACCCCATCGGTCAACTGCACGGAATTGCTTGTCAGAAAAGTTGCCGTTCCCTTGAAGACGTCAATCCCGTTGGCCTTGCAGAGGTAAGCCACTCCCTCCTCAAGCTTCTTTGATACATCCATCCTCCATGCATTCATCTTCTTAGGGTCAACGGAGGCGGAAGGGGAGGATATCCCGAATTGGTCGGAGTGGGTCGCCTCATAGTAGATGTCCGCTATCTTTATTAGTGTCTTCGAAGGTATGCACGCATAGTTGAGGCAGTGGCCCCCCAGCTTTTCCTTTTCGACCAAAGCCACACTAAGCCCCAGCTGCGCCGCACGTATAGCAGCCACATATCCGCCAACCCCGCCGCCTATCACTGCAAGGTCCACCTGTTCCGGAATCGATCCCATTACCATGCTACCATCTACTGCTCTTGAACAGTCCTATGCATTCCTTACGCATCACATCGTTATTAATCTTAACCCCTCGCCTTTTCAGGGTCGCCCCGACTTGCGGTATTATTATTTCGTCGAAACCGAAGCGGCGCGAATCGGTTAGCCGCGCTCCAAACACCAACTCGCTTATGCCAGCCCAGTGTATTGCACCCATGCACATCGGACACGACTCGCAGGTGCTGTATAAGGTAAATCCCTTAAGGGAATTTGTCTTGAGCTTCCTGAGTGCCTTTTGTATGGCTAGCATTTCGGCATGTGCAGTTGGATCCCTGATACCGTTGCCCTTGCTGCTTGCTATTATTTTGTCCCCCTTGGCAATCGCAGAAAAGAAGGGGAATCCCGCCCTTGAGGCTTTCTTGACGACTAGTTTCATGATCGCCTTTTCCAAGCTACCGCCCCTATAGCATCTCCAGGAACTCGGGATCCTCTATGTACTTCTTGAAGGCGTTGCCGAACTTCACAGCTTCCGCGCCGTCCACGACCCTGTGGTCGAATACCAGCGAGATGGGCATCTGCTTCCCTATCTTTATGACACCGTCCTTGACTAACGGGGTGTCCCTGATCATGCCTATTCCAAGTATCGCGACGTCAGGGTGGTTTATTATAGGAACTGCAAGATATCCACCACCTAGGCTTCCTATGTTCGTTATCGTGAAGGTGTTGTCCCTCATCTCGTCAAGGGTTATGGTCTGGTTTCTCACCTTGTCGGCCAGGTTCTGCAGCTCCTTCGCCAGTGTTATGATGCTCTTCTTGTCGACGTACTTTATGACCACGACCTTCAGCCCGTCAGGCGCCTCCGCCGCGAGCCCTATGTTGTAGTACTTCTTGAGTATAATCTCCATTGTCTCGTGGTCGTAGCTTGAGTTGAAGTTGGGGTTTTCCTTGAGCGCCTCCACCGTCGCCTTCATTATGAAGGGCAGGAAGGTCAGCTTCGTTCCCGTGTCTGCCTGTACCCTGGCCTTCTCCCCGCTCACTATATTGTAGAGCGCGGTCGCATCTACAAGGTCCATGTGCACCGCACTTGGTATCGAAAGGGAGGCCTCCATGTTCCTCGCTATCGCCTTCCTTGTCTGGCTCATCGGCACCCTCTCGATGTCGTTCTGGTGTTGCTGCTCGAGCGTTTCGGAGAATTTCGGAACGGCCTTCTTCTGGGGCGATTCGGCCTGGGCATGCGACCTGACGTCATTCTCGAGTATCCTTCCACCAGGCCCGGTCCCTGTCACCGTGGTTATGTCGACCTTGAGGTCATGGGCGAGCTTCCTTACGAACGGGGTTGCCATGACGCCCTCATGGAGTATTGGAACTGTCTTGTGCTCCTCAGGAACTGGAGCTTGCTGCTTGGGCGGCTGCGATGCCTGAACTGGTTGGGCTCCGGAAAGCTCCTCTTTTGTTCCGACCTGTGCTATGGTGTCGCCGACTTTTACTGTAGAGTCCTCCTTCGCGAATATCCTGACTATTCCGTCTATCGGGGAGGGCATGTTGACCACAGCCTTGTCTGTCTCCACCTGGAAGAGGGGCTGGTCCTCCTTGACCGCGTCCCCGTCCTTGACCAGCCACTTCTTTATGTGTCCCTCTGTAATCCCTTCCCCTACATCGACGAATCTTATCTCCTTCATGATCATGCCTCCATGACTTTGTCTATCGCCTTCGATACCTTGACCGCGTTCGGCACGTAGTAGTTCTCGTATCCCGGGAACGGGTATGGGAGGCTGGGCGCCCCGACCCTGACTATCGGGGCCTGCAACTCGAAGATCGCCTTCTCAGCTATCCTTGCCGCGACCTCTGCCCCTACTCCGAAGCTTGCCTGCGCCTCGTGGACTATCACGACCCTGCCCGTCTTCTTCGCACTCTCTATTATTGTAGCCTCGTCAAGTGGGTTGATCGTCCTCAGGTCTATTATCTCAGCTTTAACGCCCTTCTTTGCAACGACGTCCTTGACCAGTGGAACCATCGTGCCGTATGTTATTATGCTGAGCTTGTCACCCTCTTGCACGATGTTTGCCTTTCCTATTGGAACCTCGTAGCTGTCTTCGGGAACATCCTGCTTGAAGAGCCTGTAGAGCTTGGTGGGCTCCAGGAATATCACGGGATCGTCCATTTTTGCTGCGCTTATCAGGAGACCCTTTGCATCATATGGGCTTGACGGCTCTATTACAACCAGTCCACCTACGTGCGAATAGTACACTTCAGGGCTGTCGGAGTGGTGCTCAAGAGTTCTTACGCCACCGCTGACAGGTGTCCTTACCACCATCGGCACCGTGAATCTCGACCTGGACCTGCTCCTGTATCTGGCGGCGTGGTTCACCAGCTGGTCGAAGCCCATCAGCATGAACCCGGCGAACTGTATCTCTGGTATCGGCCTCATTCCGGATATCGCCATGCCTATCGCAGATCCTATTATGACTGATTCTGCGAGTGGGGTGTCTATGACCCTTTCCTCCCCGAACTTCGCTTGGAGTCCGTCAGTAACCCTGAATACCCCGCCATCCTTTCCTATGTCTTCGCCCAGCAGTATGGAATTTGGGTCTGATTTTAGTATTGTTTCAAGGGCACTGTTTAATGCGCTAACCATGTTCATCTGCATATTCACACCTGGTAAAAGTTGGACTCGACGGCATCATCGAGCTCGCCCTTGAGTATCTGGCTGATCTCCACGCTGCTGTATACGCTCTCGAACATGCTCTTGGGATCCGGCTTGAACTGCTCTGCCTTCTCAACAGCCGCATCGATGGTTTTCTTATGATCGGCACGCATCGACTGCTCCATATCGTCGTTCCAGAGAGACTTTGATATTAGGTACTTGCGGGTGCGCTCTATTGGGTCCTTTGCCCTCCACGAAGCCACCTCGTCGTCGCTCCTGTATTTTGAAGGGTCGTCTGCGGTGGTGTGCATGCTCATCCTATAGGTAACGCATTCTATGACTGTTGGTCCATCGCCGGAGAGCTGGATCGCCTCCTTGACTGACTCGTAAACAGCTATTGGGTCATTGCCATCAACTTGGACGCACCTAATTCCAGCGGCGATTGCCTTCTGAGCCAGCGTAATGGCGGCGGTCTGACTCGACCTAGGCATGGATATCGCCCATTGGTTGTTTTCCACTATCGCTACTAGCGGCAACTTGAACACTCCAGCGAAGTTTATCGTCTCGTAGAAGTCACCCTCTGATGTACCCCCATCACCAACATAGGAGATTACAGCAGCTCCGGTCTTCTTTTGCTTCTGTGCGAATGCGATTCCTGCGGCATGCGGCATCTGCGATCCTACAGGTATGCAAACCGGAAAGCCGCCAACGCCCTCTGGTATATGGTTACCATCCTCAAAGCCCATCTCATATAGGAAGAAGATCTCAATGGGCAATCCCCTTGCAAGGAACACTCCATGCTGCCTGAAGCTCGGAACGAATAGGTCGCCTGGCCTCATCGCTAGCGCGCTTCCTACCTGGGTTGCCTCCTCGCCTGTTAATGGGGCATAGGTGACCGCCCTGCCTTGACGCTGCAGACTTAGGGTCTTGTCGTCCAGGGCGCGTGCAAGGCACATGAAACGGTACATGTCAACGATCTTTGAATCGGCGAGGTCCTTTGGCATGAGGGCCTGGTCGACCGAGCCGTTCTCGTCCATCACCTGGACATAGTCGACGCTGCCATCAAAGACACGTTTCTGCAATCGAAGCACCGATGCCTATTCTCAGGGAAGCAATAAAACTGTTCGCCTGAGGTATCCAATAGCTTGCTCGGATGGGGTTTATTTCCTGCGTGACCTCCTTGGTTTGTGCCGGGATCGCCTAATCGCACTTGAGATCGCGAAGCCTATGATCCCGCCGGCCAGGAGCCCGGCATCTACAACCGCAGCGATCAAAGAGAATAGGATGGGATTGGAGAAGAATCTGGCCCCGAAAGCGATTAGAAGACTTACAGATGCAAGGCCGAAGCATACCCCAGCCCATGCGCCAATGGCAAGCTGCTTAAACGTGGACTTCCTTACCATCAATACCACACATTATGATTTAATATCACAGCATCGGTTTATAAATCAATATGTATGGCATTCTTCAATTGGCGTAGCATTCTGCAGAGGTCGCGTAGCCACTATCTTTCCCCGTACTTCTGCAGGAAGTCCTTGTAGGCCTTGAGCTCTGACTCCGGGGCTGACGGCTTGAACTGGCTGACCAGCTTCTGTATGTCTGACATCTCTATCACCATGTCCTTGCCAGACTCCGAAGCCATCCTCAGGGCCTCGGTCTTCACCTCCCTGCAAATGTTGTTGATGTCGGCCCCTGTGAAGCCCTCCGATTCCTTGCCCAGCTCCACGAAGTCTATCGTGTCTACAGGCGCGCCCTTCAGGTACAGCTTGAACATCTCTGCCCTTTCTGCCTCGTTGGGCGGCCTCACGTATATGAGTTTGTCGAACCTTCCAGGCCTGAGCATCGCCGGATCCAGGGCCTCTGGCCTGTTGGTCGCCCCGACTATCACGATCCCGTCGTTTTCCCTTACCCCGTCTATCTGCTGCAGGATCTCGTTTGTCACCTGTATCCCCTGCTCGCTGGCGTGCCTCCTTGATGGTATTATGCTGTCGACCTCGTCTATGAGTATTACCGAGGGGATGTTCTCAGCCGCCCTGTTGAATATCTTCTTTACGGCAGATACCGCATTCTTGGGGTCCTCGTTGGCCAGCTCCGAGGCGCTTATCTGCAGCACAGTAACGTCACTCATACCGTTAAGTATCGAGGACAGAAGCATGGTCTTTCCGTTTCCTGGAGGCCCGAACATGAGCACCCCCTTTATCGGGCTCACCCCGTATTTCTTGACAAGCTCGGGGTGCACCAGAGGGATCTCCACCGCATCCTTTATCGCCCTCTTGGCGTCCTCCAGTCCGACCACGTCCCGCATCATGGTTACCTTGCCCTTCTCCACGACGTTCTGGCCCAGCACTCTCCTCTCAAAGTCTATCTTGAAGGTGTTGTATGCCTTGACCTGCGCCATGCTGGTCGCGGGCTTCACTCTCTTTATGGCGCTGACAAGGTCCTCGTGGGTTATCTCCAGCACCTTGTGCTCGTGCACCGCCTCTTGGGCAACCTCCTGAGCTATGCTCTCGCATACGTTCCTTATGTCTGCGCCAGAGTACCTCTCCGACATCTTTGACAGCTCCTCTATCTTTATCTTCGCAGAAGCGGGAAGCTTGGAGAGATACTTCTTGAATATCTCCTTCCTGCCGTTGTAATCGGGAAGCGGCATGTATATTATCCTGTCGAACCTGCCTGGCCTCATGAGGGCCTGGTCAAGTATCTGCGGTGCGTTGGTTGCTCCGACAACTATTACCCTGTCGCTTCTCTTGAACCCGTCCATCTCCATGAGTATCTGGGTCAGCATCGCCCTCCTCGACTCGTCAACCATCGCGCGCTGCCTGCTGCGGGCTATCGAGTCTATCTCGTCTATGAAGAGCACGCACGGTTGGTTCTTGCGGGCTATCTTGAACACATTGGCGAGCCTGCGTTCGGTCTCCCCCGGCATTGCCGAGACCAGGTTGGATGCCTTGATCAGGTAAAACCCGACATGTATCTCGTTCGCCAGGGCCTTCATTATCATCGTCTTTCCTGTTCCGGGGGGCCCGAAGAGCAGAACGCCCCTCACCGGCTTCACGTTGTAGGCCCTTGACACCCCCTTCTCCTCTATCGGGAATATTATCGCGTCCTGCAGCTCCTTCTTGGTAGACTCGTAGTTTCCTATGTCCCCGAATCTCTCCCTGGTGGTCTCAGATGCCAGGTCCTCGAACGCGTCACCGAACTTCATCCTGAGATCCTCCTTCCTGACGTCAAGTGAATACACGATGTCAATGCCGCTTGCCTCAAGGGCGAATATGAATCCGAGGCCCAACACCATGCTGATTATGGAGGTCAGGAATACCATGCTGGTTATGCTCCCTCCATAAAGGTAGGTCACAAGTATGTAGGCGAATGGGTATATTGAGCACACCAGGGACGCCTCTGTCCCGTGGTACCTGGACCTGCTTCCTATCGCAACCATGTCGGTGAGTATTGTGGTCATCACCAGGAAACCGATGAAGATTAGATATCCAGCGGGCTCGTATCCCAGGGGCGAGAACATGCCGTAGAAGGCATAGGCATCGTTGTTTATCAGATTGCTATTGGTTGCGCTCGCATATCCTGATATTATTCCGTTGGCGTTGAAGATCGTAAGGAGTGGCCTCTTAGGGGTCAGTGTGGAATAGAGCGCTATCGGGGTCGAATTCACTGCCTCATGTGGAACGTTCGGATTATATGGGATGTAGCCAGTATTGTGGTACCCGGTTAGCCCGGATAGCATGACTATTCCCAGGACCGCGATCACTCCTATGACCGCAGCCCTCTTGTGCCCGACTATCAATATAGAGAGGATGAAGAACGGTATGCTGAGGAAGGCCCCAAGCGCCGAAAATGGGAGCGTTACCAGGATATACAGGAACGCTATCGTGCGGTGGTGCATGAAGCCATATACCATGGCCATGGACATGATTATGACGTATATCTCGCTGATCGCAGGGACCTGGTACATCACCATCGGCAGGGAGAGCAGCAGCATTACAAGTAGTCCCATGAATCCATGTCTCAGGCATGCAAAGAATATCACCAATGAGAGGATCACGACTATTATTATCGGGTAGGATGGTAGGGCCGCCCACATGGATATGAACGCCGTCACTATTAGCAGGGCGTCTATGAAGTTGTCGTTTGTCTTTATGTCGACAATAAAGTCCTTTAAGCGGTACAGGAAGAGCGGAGTCGTGTGGTATTTGCGGATGACCTGCTGGGAGACTATCGTCTTTACCTCGCGCTCCTCACCTGTCCCACTCCCAGCCATCCCAATCAATATAATACCCGCCTTAACTAATTTATATATTGATTGGGTTTAAATAATATCTATCCCGTTGTAGCTCAATGGCAGAGCGCCCGCCTGTAGTTTGTGTTCCATGCATATGGAGAGCGGGAGGTTGGGTGTTCAACTCACCCCAACGGGATCGGTGGTGTAAATGACTGATTGCATCTTCTGCAGGATCATGTCCGGAGAGATATCCTCATACAAGATATGGGAAGACGAGGAGTTCGTGGCGATACTGGACGCATTCCCTAACATAAAGGGGCAGAGCCTGGTCATCTCGAAGAAGCACATAGACAGCTACCTCTTCGCGCTTTCGGAGGCAAGGGTGGCTGAGATCATGAAGGCCGCAAAGAAGGTAGCGAACCTGCTCGAGAAAAAGCTCGCGGTCAAGAGGGTGCACATGATATCCGAGGGCACAGGGGTCAACCACCTCCATATCAAGCTCTACCCGGCAATGGGATATGGGAAGGGCCCCAACCCACCAGGTTACACACCAGAGAAGTTCGAGAAGTATCCTGGTTATGTGACCAGCGCCGTGGGGCCCAGGGCGGATGAGGAAGAGTTAAAAGCGGTATGGAAAGAAATAACTAGCTGAAAATCAGAGCATTTCTGTGCCTTGGTAATGTAGTGGTCTAGCATGCGAGCCTGTCACGCTTGTAACCCGGGTTCGAATCCCGGCCAAGGCGTTCTTTATTAATAGTTATATCCTATTCTTAATAGATGGTAAATAGAACCCTAATTGCTGCAGGAATCATCATTGCTATAGTTATTGTTGCGGTGGGGTCTGTTTCGAGGCAAGGGAACGCACCAGTAGTGCAAAGAACTGTAACCACAACCCAAGCAAGCACAACGATACCACAAACTGTAAGTCAAACTGCACTCCGGTCATGCGGTTCTAACTATAGCCTCTTCTCTACACCCATCTTCAATCCTAACTCTGTTGTAAGCGTCCTGCCAATTGCAGACTTCATTCCTCCCGATCACGTTTTTCCTACCCCTCATGCATATGTTTACACGACAGACATAACAGCAAACATCAGCAAAGACGGTGCCCTGCTCTACGCCCCTGCAAACATGGTTCTTACGGATATAGCAATAAGAAATCTGAGAAACACATTTGGAGTTTACAAAAATGCTACAGATTACACGCTAGTTTTCCAGCCGTGCAAAGAATTTTACCTCTATTTTCACAATGTTGCCTCTCTGTCCTATCAGCCGTTTATCAAAGCCTCTTTGCAATTAATGGAGGAATGCAACAATCAGATTTATTGCGAAATGCCTGTTGATATACGGATAAGCGCAGGACAAGTTATCGGGACAATCGGTAATAGCAGTGCCGGAATACAGGGCGTTGATATCGGAGCAAGAGACTATAGATTAGCTACCGGGAGAAGTGCATTTGTGGATCCGAACAGGCTATGCCCGCTACAATCCGGCCAGCCAAATATTTTCGACCGCTGCTATGCGGTTTGCCCCTACAATTACTACGCCAACAGCATAAAGCAACAGTCTCGCTTATTCTATCCTAATGGCAGCACAATAGCTTCATGCGGCACTGTCTATCAGGATGTTAATGGTACTGCTCAGGGCTATTGGTTCCCTGCAGATAACAGCGCGAACTCGATTTCGCCAGAAGCAACCTACATTTTCCTAGGCAACGACACCGCGAGCACAACCTCAAAGGTATTCTCTGTTGGAGTATCTGTGGCTGGACTGACTTCAGGAGCATACTCGTTTAAACCCAACCCAAATCCATCGAGCCTTGTCAACAAGAGCTTTGCAAACGTCACGCCAGGTCGGGTTTACTGCTACCAGACTTTAGGCAAATATTATTTGTCAGGAAATAGTTCGCCTGGACCAACAGTTATAATTGCGATCAAGATGACAAATGCTTCGGAGCTTAGCATACAAAGGTTAAACGGAACTTCTTGCGGAAGTGGACCTTGGGTTATTGGAACCACCGCTACAAAGTTCGTAAGATAAGTGCTGATTTTCTAACAAAATCGCGCCCGAGGCTATTATAAATTCTTATTACCATAAGAATGATGTTAAGTGGGTTCGAAGATGCTAAACAAGGTATATACATGGGGGCTGAAATTACACCTGCAAAGCGGGTTGTGACCCGGGTTCAAATCCCGGCCAAGGCGTCCTATTTGAAAAAGTTAGCGAGTAATTGATTGGATGAAAACAAGAGTTCTGGAGAGGCCGAAGACAGTCAAGGACGCCCTGTTGTCAATCCAGAAGGTCGTCAGAATGGATGCTGAGGTCCCCTTTGATATGTTGGTAATGGAGGCCTCTATCGTTTACAAGAACTTCGCCAATAGGCTGGGTAGGGAGGAGGGATTGCGTTTGGTAAGGGCCATGATAAAGACAGGGGAATGGACCACTGTTGCTGGTGCTTCTGCAGCAATCAAATTAGACGAGCAGGAGATTTTGCGACTTATAGAGATCGCCAAAAGCGACCCGTTGAAAAGGAAAGGGTAATAGGTTTTAGCTTTGGGCTCTGCAATCCTAGATTGTGATCCCCAGCAGCTTTAGGGCAACTATCACTGCAACTGCAGGGAGGCCGAATATGGCAATGAGTACTATGGTCAGCAGGCTGAAGGCGATTCCCAAACCGAAGAGCGCGTTCAGCGCGAATATCGAGATAAAACCTAGCACCAGGTTGATAAGGAGCCCGAAGAGCAGCTTGCCCAATGCGAAGATTATGTAGATTACCAGGAATATGCAAACGATTATCAAAACTTCGGATAATCCGGTAGCTAATATTCCTGCGACCAAGCGATCACCAATTGGTTAGTTTGCCATGGCTGTGATTTTTCTCTTTACTTTCCTTATGCCCTTTCTCGTTCCCCTTACTACTGTTTTTCCAGTATCAACGACAGCACGCTTGCTTCTCCTTCCAGCTGCGCCAAGATGGTGCATTGCCGCTCTTCCGCTGCCCATTGTCCTCTTGTCAGGCTTGCCTCCCACGATGGTCTCGATGTCCTTAACTATGCCATTATGGACATACTGTGTCCAGAGCATCTCAGGTACGTCTACCACCAGGAAGAGCTCAGAGAGCAGAAGCGCCTCTGCAGCCGCAACTCCGAGGTTCTGGACTAGCTTTCCAACCCCGACCCTGATTGAGAAGTCGTTGGGCTCGCCGTTTATAACTATGGTGAATGCCCTGTTCGCAGTTATGATATCGCGAAGTATTCCATCCTTCTTCGCCTGTATCACTATGCTGCTTCCGGAAGAGTTGGAGTGCGTATCATACCCTTCGCTCAGCAGCTTCTGCACCATCTCTTCGGATAGCTCCTTCAGGTTCCACCCTGTATCCTTGAACTGCATGGTTTCTTCCATCACAATCCCACCCATTATCAGATGGTTTGAGCGGTTTAATTATACTTGCCTTATTTTGGGGTTTTGTACGCGCCAACTGAGGTAACATTGCTGCTAACCCTTTGCAACCCCGAGCGGGGCGAGCCTGGCGACTATGTTGGATATCTTGGCCCCCTCTATGCTCTGCACCACATCGTCAACGTTCTTGTAGGCCCATTCCGCCTCCTCGCTGATCAGCTTTTTGTTCCTGACCCTCAGCTCTATGCCCTTGCTGTCAAGGTCGCCGAGCGTTTTCGACGCCGGGATCTCCCTTATCGCCTGGTGGCGCGACATCACTCTCCCTGACCCATGGCATGAGGATCCGAAGGTCTCCTTCATGGCCTCCGCCCTGCCGGCAAGCACGTAGCTTGCACTGCCCATGCTCCCTGGTATTATCACGGGCTGGCCATATTGCTTGTAAATCCCTGGTATTTGAGGGTGATGCGGTCCGAAGGCCCGTGTAGCGCCCTTCCTATGGACCAAGAGTTTCTTCCTCTTGCCGTCCACCTCGTGCTCCTCCGGCTTGGCTATGTTGTGGGCCACATCGTAGAGGAGCTCCATGCCTAGCTCGTCGGGACTCTTGCTAAATACCTCTTGGAAGCTTTTCCTGATCGAGTTGGTCATTATCTGCCTGTTGGTGAATGCGAAGTTGACAGCCGCTTTCATTGCGGCTAGGTACTCTTGGGCTGGTCTTGTGTTGACGAATGCGTAGCAAAGCTCTGGGTCAGGCGGAATTATGTTGTTTTTTGATTGGTATTCGGAGAATACCCTAAGATAATCGCTGCACACCTGATGCCCGAAGCCGCGCGAGCCGCTGTGTATCATGATCGTTACCATGTCCTTCTCCAGGCCGTATCCTTTTGCATGTTCACTTGACATTATCTGTCCGACCCGCTGGACCTCCAGGAAGTGGTTTCCGGCACCAAGGGTCCCCAATTCATGGACGCCGCGCTTTCTGGCAAATTCGCTTACTTTTGATATATCGGCACCTTCAAGTACTCCGTGCTCCTCTATTCTCTCCAAGTCGCTTTCGAAGCCAAAGCCCTTCTTTATTATGTATTCCACTCCCTCTTCGCTCACCCTTTCCAGGTCTGTTTTGGTAAAGCCGAGGTTTATCCTGCTTCCGACGCCGCTCGGGACGTTCTTGAAAAGGCTGTCCATGAGCTGCTTCATTTTAGGTTTTACATCCTTTACCGTAAGGTTGGTCTTTATCAGGCGCACGCCGCAGTTTATATCGTAACCTACAACACCGGGAGATATTATCCCGTCATCAGCGTCAAACGCGGCCACCCCGCCCACCGGGAATCCATACCCCTCATGGCCGTCAGGCATCACCAGCAAGTTCTTTACGATTTTGGGCAACTTCGCCGCATTTGCGGCCTGCTTGAGTGTTCGGTCTTTGGTCATGCTCTGGGCTATCTTCTCATTAGCGTAGATTCTTACCGGAACCGCTGCTTCTGTCCCTTCGGCTGGGATTTCCCAGACAAAATCAGAAACCTTCCTCATGATAGCACTTTTATTAACCAATTAGGTTTGAATTGCCCGGATTAAAAGCCTTTCCGGATAGAATACATAATAAGGGCTCGTGGCTCAGTAGCAGAGCGCGCCGTTCGCAACGGCGAGGCCGCGGGTGCGATTCCCGCCGAGTCCATATCCATAGCTTTATTGTAAAAAGTCTTACTCGTGCAACAAACCCTAATATATTGAGGCTTTTTACAGAGCAGAGATAAGGAAGAACGCCCCAAGTGCCACTGTGATTCCGGAAAGGAGGAAAGGTATTGCAGGTAAAGGTCTCTTGTACTTTTTCAGCGTGTACATTGTCAGACCGAGCCCAAGCACAGCTCCGATTGCCACCACTATGCTGAGCGTGAAGTTAAGATAAACCGTGTAGGCTGATACCGCTACCATCAATGGCGCCATCAAGTCTCCTGTTCCCAACGCCGTCCTCGCCGAGAGCGGCACCATTCCGCTGTCCATCACGGGTCTGATGAGCGGATTCTTTGAGTAGATCTCCTTCTTGGCTTTTGAGTACTCGATCCTGTCCTTCTTGCCCAGATAGCTTGATGGTACAGCCTCGACCTCGCTGGCCATTATCATGAGTGATAGGTTCCTGCTCATCGCGGCATTTGCCAGCACTATCATGTGCTTGGTCACGAAGACCGCTATTAGGTCATATACAGCCAGCCCTATCATGAAGCAGAAGGCAAGCCAGAACGGCACCAGCAGGCCCAAGACCAGGCCTATGCTTATGCTGGCGATCATAGAGGTCATGTTTAGCATCTTTGGCCACTTGAACTTTGCGATGACCATTCCGGCAGCGCAGAGAAGCGAAATGGCAAGTATCATCGGGGCAGACTTGCCGAAGGGTGCAGTGGAGAACAATACCGCGACCGATAGCGAGGCGTTTCCAGACGCTATGGATGATACGATAAGGAAGAAGATGAACGATGTGTAGCCCACTATCCCTATCTCGAACAGGAGGAACAACACCTCCAGCTTTATGAGTTTTAGGAGCACCATTATTATGGCGAGTATCGCGGTCAGCTCCAGTACCACGACAATAGAATACTCAACCAGATTTTGGCTTGTGATCTGTTGCGGGGCGAAACTGAAGCTTGGGAATATCTGGCTTGCAAGAAGGAGGCCAGTGAACTGCACTATCAGGAACATCGTTATTATGTACAAAAGCTGCCTGTTTTCAATCACGTTTAGTGGCAATTGATCATCTCATGCCGGAATCGCGGCGATATCGCTAAACGAATGGAGCTGAGTCCCGACCTCGTCCCCCGAATTGAATACCTCTATCCTCACCTTCATCCTTTCCGCCTCTGACAGGGTCTCCTGCACATCGGGCCTGCCTATGAAGCTGTCGTTTACGAGCACAGTATCTGCAAGCCCGTCCTCGAGTTGCCGCTTGACATTCTCTATCCCGTATTTCGAAGATCCAGATGATAGGCCCGATAGGAACTTCTCCATAAGAAGGAATTCTGTCCTTATTCTCTCTCGCTCGAGCAACTTGGCTACGGCATCGCTCCTTATCAGCTCATAGACTCCGGACCGCTCGGAGTTGCTGGCCTGAGAGAGCACCAGCCTTTTCCCCATCTTTTGCATGATCCCCTTGTCCTCCCCGTATTTCTTTATGTCATCCTTCGCGAAGCCCGGCCCAGCTATTACCACGGTGTCGACGTTCATGCTGCCAACTATGGATAGCACCTTCTCGTAGTACTTGTTCTGCTGCTCAGTGAAGTCCTTCTGGCTCATCCGCTTGCTCAGCCCGCTGTATATCTCGTTCTTGAACTCGACACCGTATCCGAGCAGGTAAGCGGGCAGCGCCTTCTCCTCGTCCACCACCACAAGGCCCAGCCTGGGCTTCTTGGTGTCCGAGACCGCGCTTCTGACCACCTGCAGTACATAGCCCGGCCATTTTTCCTTGACGACCTCTACCACATCGCCCGGGGCCACGTTTATCGTATGGTAGGTGTTGAGCCTGACGTACTCGAGTGGCTTTGCGTCAAGAATCTTGCCGGACAGCCTGAGCCTCACGGCGCTCTTGTCCAGCTCGCTCTTCTCCAACCTCAGGGTTATGAAAACCTTCTTCATCTCACCCTTGCCACCCTCCTCGGGCTTGAATTTGCGCTCGCTGTCTCCCCTCACCACGTCATTCTGGAAGACCACTCGCTGCAAAGACCAGAGGTCCTCCATCGTCTCCACTTTTACCTTGATCGAGCCGGTGCTTTCGTAGAATTTTATTATCTTCGTGGCCTCACTGATAGGATAATGATGCCCCCTTTATAAAGGCTTATGTGGATTTTACGGGGCAACCCTTAAATACATCGTTTTACTGACGAAAATACGACGATAGATATATAAATGTATGCAGAGTAGTAGGATTGGTGAATCTCATGGCAGAAAGAATCGGATCGGAAAGGCTCTCCAGGGATGATGGATACCTGTACTACCTAGGTAAGGACGGGTATGTCTGGAGGACCCCAATGAAGACGAACTCCCGCGGAAGGAAGTCGAGAGTCGGAAGCGAGAGGATAAGAAGGGACAAGGGATACCTCTACTTCATCGACAAGAGCGGATACGTCGCAAGGGCAAAGATGAACAGGCGCGGAAGGAGATAATCCTTCCCCCTGTTTCATAGGGGTGTATATTACAGTTCTATTTCTCCAATCAGAGGATGGTTTTAGATAATCCCTAACTCTGATTATTAACAGTCAAAGTACAATCTTCGAACCCTTTCTGATCCTCTCCCTCCTTGCGTTTCCAGCGTTGAGCTCTATCAGGTATTTGGCGTCACGTGCTGGGGCATACTGCGGGCAATTGAGGAGCGAGCTGCAGGGCTTGAGTCTTTCCTTGATGTCGACCACTGCGCCATCTTCGTCGAGCCATACAGCATCGATCGGGAAGCGCATGTTGTGCATCCATATGCTGTGCCTGCCACTGTGGTTGAAGGTGAAGAGCATGCACTGCTTCGCTCCGAGTTCCTGCCTGAACATCAGGCCTATGGCCCGCTTTATTGAACTGTCTGCGATTATTGCGGTGTACCGGCTCCTGTTTATCATTATGCTCCTGGTGGTGTATCTCTGGAGCCCGTAGAGGAACTTCAGCATTGCATCACTAGGCCATCTCCGAGACGCTTTGCTCCCTCATGAACTGCGGCAGGTAGAACCTGCTTCCGGTTCCCTTTCCTGTCAGCCCGCTGGCCTTCCAGCCCACGAAGGTGTGTATTCCCACCATGGCCCCGGTTGTCGCGCTGGCCTCTCTGTTCGTGTAGACAACCCCTGCCTCTATCTTCGATATGAACTCCTTTACCTCCGACCTCTTTTTCGAGTAGAACCCTGCGGTCAGACCGAACTCCGTGTCGTTTGCAAGCCTTATTGCCTCGTCAAGCGTCTTGAAGCTTTCTATGGTAAGTATGGGCACGAAGAGCTCGGATTTGACCAGTTGGTTGTCATGCCTCGCCTCGATTATGGCCGGCTCCACATAGCACCCCTTTAAGCCTGTCCTCACCTCGCTTCCCCCGTATAGTATCCTTGCGGTCTGCCGCGCTATGGCTATTGATTCCATATACCTCTTCTTCGCCTTCTCCCCTATCAGGGGCCCTATGTATACCTCCTTGCTCATTGGGTTTCCAATCTTCATACCCCTGGCCTTCTCTATTATCTTGGCTGTCAGCGCCTCCTTTATCGACTCGTGGACGTAGAGCCGGGACAGAGCGCTGCACTTCTGCCCGCAGTAGCCGAAGGCCGCGCTGGCTATCCCGTTCGCCGCTGCGTCGAGGTCTGCGCTCTTGCAGACTATGGCGGGGTTCTTACCGCTCATCTCGACTATGAACTGCGCATGCTGCCCGCTTGCTATGGAACTCCTCATCAGCTCTGTTCCCACGGCCCTTGACCCGGTGAACGCGACCCCCCTGATAAGCTGATTCCTTGTTATCTCCTCGCCGAATGCGGATCCTGGGGAGGTTATGTAGTTGAAGGCCCCTGATGGCACTCCAGCATCCCTGAATAGCTGGTATATCTTTAGCCCGGAAAGCATTGCCGGGTTATCCGTCGATGACGGCTTGAATACCACAGTGTTCCCGGTCATCAGCGTGCCAGTGCTCATGCCTATGGATATCGATATCGGAAAGTTGAACGGCGCTATGACCGCAAACACGCCATACGGCCTGAGCGAGACCGTAACCTTTTCGCTCGAGGGAGCCCCCTGGAATCCGGTAGTGTGGGTCGACTTGCCATGCAGCGACTTTTTCCTTGCGAAGCCCCTGTTGTTCTCGATCTCGTAGGCGTAGTACCTCATGAAGTCTATCCCCTCGTCCACCTCCCCGATCGACTCGTATCTTGTCTTGCCGTTCTCATAGCTCAGTATCGCTGCTATCTCGAACTTCCTCTGAGAGAGCGTCCCGGCCGCCTTCCTGAATATCGAGGCCCTAATCTTGTAGTCGGTCTGCGACCATTCCAAGAATGCCCCCTGTGCCGCCTTTATCGCAGACGATATCTGCGGCTGCCCTGCTTTCTGGAAGGTGCCGATAACTATCGCGCTGTCTATGGGCGACCTCTCGACGATCTTTTCTGCAGTCGTGACCGGGGCACCCCCGATATATAAGGGGTGCTCAGCCCCGAATGCCTTCCTTGCCTGCTCCGCTGCCTGATCGAATAGCCTGTCGAATTCCTCTTCCTTTCCAGATTCTAGAAAGCCCTTGTAAGTTGATTCATTCGTGAATTTCCCCTTCATCCCATCACCTTAGGCGTTAGCGTTAGTGGAGCAGTAGCCAGAATAGAACGGTATCGGATAATCGGTTGCCGGAATCCAGCCGCTTATTCCGTTTTTGGAAAGGCCGGCGTAGTAGACCTGCTGTGGATTGTCCCCGTAAGAGTTGCCTATGCAGAAGATATTCCGGCCGTTGGAGGTGCATTGCGAACCCTGCAGCTCTGTTGGATATTGAGCTGTTATGCTCCATTTCCCAATAAGGCCGTTAGCCGCTATCGGGGCATAGAATACAGATGAGGCGCTGCTCGAATATAGCGAAGAGAGCATAGCGGTCAAGCCGCTCGCGTTGATCAGGCTTGCGTATGAGGATGCTGAAACCGAATTGGCGAGCGTAGTGGTGTTGGTAAGCGCATTTATGTTGCTGTAGTTGGAGAACAGCGCCCCCAAAGACAGTGAGGCAGAGTTGCCGCCTACGCAGTATATGGTGGCATTCGATATGGTACAGCTGCCCCCGTTAAGTGGCTGGGGGGCCGTAGGCATCGCCTTCCACTGGCCCACACCGCTCGAGGATATCTGGGCATAGTAGTTGGGGCTTATCTGGCCCAAGAACGATGTGGCCGCGTTTGAAAGCGCATTGGCCGCTGCCGCGCTGCTACTCAATGTAGAATTCGCCCCGATCGAATGGCCCGCCAAGGCCGAGGCGTTTATGTAGGTGTCACCGGTGCAGTAGATGTAGCCATTGTAGGCGTTGCACTGCCCGCCATAGAATGGCGTTGGATAGCTGGTCGTCTGCACCCAAGTGCCTATCCCGCTCGCCGAGACTGGGGCATAGAAGACCTTGTTGGAATTCGAGGTGTTCTGCGTTCCTACGCAGTAGATGTAACCATGGTATATCGAGCAGCTTCCCGAGTTGAATTGGGTAGGATAGCTTGTTGTCTGCGCCCATGTGCCTATACCTTTCTGGGATATTGGGGCGTAGTAAGCCTGCCTTGACTTGGAGTTGAACAGTATTCCCGAGTCACCAAGGCAGTATACATAGCTTCCGCTGGATGCGCATGCGCCATCCAAAAACGGTATTGGGTACCCCGTGGTGGAATCCCACCGTCTCACACCGGTACTGCTTATCTGCGAGTAGTAGCTCTGGTTGAAGTAGGGGGTTGGTGAACCCACGCAGTAAACGTACAGTATGGTTGTCGTTGCCGAACCGCCCTGGTTGTTTTGCTGCTGTATGTACTGTGAGTAGTTGAACCCGCCCGACTGGTTGGTCTGCGGCTGCGTTGTCGTGGTTGTTGACTGGCCGGTTGTCGTAGGCCCTATCGTCGTGGCAGGATTCGTTATGTTGGTGATGTTGTACGGTTGGGGCTGACTCCCATTCTTGCCTCCGGTTGAGGTGTTGTGGGACAGCATGAGACCGAGCAAGAGTACGCATAGCACCAGGGCGCCAAAGATCCCCAGCGTGAGCTTGGTGTTCTTGTTTATCGAATCGCCACTAGGTTATGGGTGCTTGTATTTATACCTTTTTGCCTGCCTTTTGGTCAGCTGCCCAATCCAACTGGAAGCCCTATCACCAAGGCGACTACCCCGCTGGCTATCGCGAGTATGCCAAGCGCTGCTGTCAGGTACACTATCTTCGACTTGCCTGCGATCTTTATCAGGAAGTCTATCAGGAAGAGGCTGACTATTATGGCCACGATTATCGCGGCAGCAAGGCCCGCTAGGCCTATGCTGGAGAGGGCTGACGAAACGTTGGTGTGGCTCGCTAGCAGGGTCAGGGCAAAGGCGCCTCCAGCCGCGAATATTCCTACAAGGAAAGAGAGCCTGAACGCCTCATCGGGTTCGATGTTCATCAGAAGCATCGCACTTGTCGTTATTCCAGACCTGCTCACCCCAGGAAGCGCCGCTATCCCCTGAACTATCCCGACCAGGAGGTAGTCCCTTATTGTGAGGTCCTTGAACTTCCTGGTGTTCTTGCCGTATCTCTGCTTCGTCCTTGAGTGCCATATGACCAGCGAATCCGCTATCAGGATCAGGCCTATTATCACCATGGGGATGCCGAGCGGTATTCCCCCGCTTATCGAGTCAACGTAAAGGTAAAGCACGGCGCCTATCGCCCCGGTGACTATCGTTGTTATCAGGACATAGGTGAAAAGCCTCTTCTCTTCGTGGTTGCCCCTTAGCACCAGCACCCGTATCAGGGAGTATATCTCCCTCCTGAAGTATATTATAGCGGCAAGTATGGTGCCGATCTCCATGAAGAGGCCGAATGTGTAGGCCTGCGAGAACGTAAGATGCAGTAAAGCGATTGAGGCAATCCCAACCTGGGTCTTGCTGCTTATGGGAAGCCACTCGCTGATTCCCTGGACCAACCCGAGTACGGCGCCTATCAAGATGTTGTTCATTTGCATCAGCGTTGGATCATTATATGCCGAGCTTCCCTGCGAGTCTGCCAAGATATACGGTGACTATTACGGCTATCACAGTTACGACAAGGGCGTAGCCCACCATGGCATATAGCCCCCCCTGGGTCCCGAAAACGATTGTGAAGAGCTTCTGTATCGCGCTGTTCCATGCGAGCGCGGCCACAAGGCCGAACGCCGCCGTCATTAGCCCGGTCACATTCTTGACTATGCCCTGCTTTATCTCTGCTCTCTTGCTTGGGCTTTCCTTTTTAGCGGCCATGCTACCAAATGGGATTGACGTTTATTAAGCTTTTCTTGGGCTGATTCGGATTACAGGGTGTCTGTCATGGATAATAGCTTGCCTGAGCCCGCTTCAGAACGACCCTGCCGCCTGATTAGCTTGATGCACTCAATTGTGCCGTCAGCATAAATGTTCCTTCCATTTACGTTGTGGACAGTCTTGAGCTGGGGGACTGTGCGCTTGGTTTTCTCTTCCAGCACAAGCAAAAGCTCTACCTTGAGGATCACATTGCCGTCCGCTGAGACCCTGGTCACATTGCAACCGTCCTTGGCCGTGTCGTTTGACACCTTTGAGTAGCCTTCAAATGCCACTGACCTCTCCATAAAGTCTCTAGTTGCTTTGTAAAGCTCGTTGTGGCCTTTGCTGATGCTGTTATCTGTTATTAGGTAGGTGTGCCAGCCGTGCCCATCCAGATATTCGGGAGGCACGCCAAGTACCTTCTCCTGGTAGCTGCGTTCCCTTATCATTACGAATTGCTCCCTGTACTTTTCGGGGTGTGCCATTATGTCGGTGGGATCGAATGGGCATCCCTCTATCCCCATCTTCCCGAAGGCCTCTGACAGCTTTATCGCCGTGCCGCTAGGGTCCCTCTTCCCCTTGAACTCGGGCCTCTTTGGATCGGGGGCCTGATGGCTCTCCTCTATCTTTATTGTGCACCCAGAAAGGGAGCTTGGGTAGGCGTTTGCAAAGTCTGCATTGAGCTTCATGAACCCCACGACCGGCCTGGCCATGTTGGGTGCTATCAAGGCGGTAACACCGCTTATCTTAACTGATTGCCTTGCATCCTCTGGGTTGATTCCCGTGGTCCCCATCGCAAAGTTCCAGCCGTTATTGCAGTAGTACCTCGCATTTTCAAGGGCTGATTTCGGAGTTGTGAAATCGACCACTATGCCATCCAGCTTGTGGAAAGGTGGAGCTCTTCCTGACCTTACTACAAGGCTGTATGCCTCCCTTTGATCAGGACCAAAAAGCTGCACCTCTGTCCCGCCAACATTTAGGTAGTCCCTCTTTTCGCTGCTGCCCTTAAGGGCGTATGGATACAGCTCAAACTCGTCGGACTGCCTTATCTTATTCGCCACAAGAGTGGCCATCTTTCCCGGAAGACCGTTCACCATAACTGGTGTCTTGGTAGTTGTCATTTCATCCCACTTTCAGGAAGAGCTGAACTTTCGGAGATATATAATAGTATCGGGCAAGTGGGATCTAAAACCTAAGGAGGATTATGGCAATTGCGACGCTCATCATTATCAGCCCAACAGCGAGTTGCAGGGCCCAGCCCGGGATCCTGTCAAAGACCCCTTTTAACGAACGAAGGCCCGCAAGCGGTATTGCCAATCCTACTGCCATGCCAATCAGAGCTGCCATATAAGCATGCGTAACTGCGCCTATTGACATTACTATGCTGCTGGCCTCGCACTCCTCGATCAGGATCGCGGTGTACACCCCGAGCAAGCCTATCCCAATGCTCTCCTCCTCCCTCTCTTTTCCAACCTTATGCTCTAGTCCTTCATAGAAAAAGTAGGCGCCAAGAGCGAATATTATGGCTCCGGAGGCGAGGTACACAACATTCAGCGGCAGGACAGTGAAGAACAGATATAGTGCCAATAGTATCGGTATTATGGTAGCCAGGCCGGCAAACGCTGTTCTCCACGCCTTTTTCCATTTGTACTTGCTTGCAGCGGCAAGGACGATCATGCCTATCTCACTGCCTTCGAGCAGGCCTACTCCCCAGCCCCCGATTAAAACATGAAATGGGAACATATCGTAGCCTTTGTATGAATGTAATACGGGCCCGGTGGGATTTGAACCCACGACCTTCAGCTTAGAAGGCTGTCGCTCTATCCAAGCTGAGCTACGGGCCCTTAGTTGCGCATCAATGTAAGCTTCGGTTTGCCTGCCTCTATTCCGAAATACCGCTTTGTGTTGGCCACTATCGCTTGGGCGGCCTGCTCGAATGTTATCCTCTTCTCCTCTGCGATCATGCCGACTGCGATGGTCACGTCCCTAGGCGATTTCACTGCAACAGGCGCGTCACTCTCGGCCATTATATTATCTATCGAGACCTCCTTTATAACCTTTCTTCTCCTGCCTGACTCTAGTGGCGGCACAGAAATCATGCATCCCAGGCGCTCGGCCCGCTTCGCCTGCTCCACACTCCCCTCAAAGAAGTGTATGTGCGCCTTCTTTACGGCCTTGTCCTCCAGCATCTGCAGCACCTCGTCTAAAGCGCCCCTGGAGTGTATCGAAACCGGCAGGTCAAGCTCCAAGGCCAGGTCAAGCATCCTTCCGAATACCTTCTTCTGCAACGGCATGTTCCCTTCCCTGCCGTCCAGCCCTATCTCACCTATGCCTACGACCCCAGGTCCTATTGAACCTCTTATCAGGCCCACAGCAAGCTCAAGCTCGTCCTCCTTGAGCTTGACGGCATGCTCGGGATCCAGGCCCAGCATCACGAAAACGTTCTTCCCATCCGCGAGCTTGACAGACTCCATGTCAGATTTTATGTCAACTCCGTTGGTTATCAGGGTCTTTACGCTGGCGTTTATGGCATCACCGATCTGCGTTGCCGTCATCAGGTCAAGGTGGCAATGGGCATCGGCAAGCTCCACCACTGTTTTCTGGAAATCATGCTTCAATACATCTTTGGTACCCCCCATCGTTTCACTTGACTATCTTTGTCCCAGACCTTTCGGCAAGTATGTCAGACAGCTTGTAAAGGTTACCTATGTAAGCCGCCCTTCCCCCTCCTTTTATGAAGTCGATGCATGCCTGAACCTTCGGCCTTATGGTGCCCTCCTCAAGATCCCCCATCATCTTCTCTAGGCTCCTTATGCTGACTGACTTTATCGCCTTCCTAGAATTTGTTGAGTAGAGATAATCTGTATCTGTCAGTATAACGAGCTTCTGGGCCGCTATGTCGCGAGCCAGGATTGATGATGTCAGGTCCTTGTCAATCACAGCATCAACGCCGCTGTACATGCCTCCTTTCATCCTCATAGGAACTCCGCCCCCTCCTCCTGCTATTACTATTCCCTTTCCGTATAGCGACTTTATCATGTCCGATTCGAGTATCCTTAGCGGTTTGGGGGATGGGACTATGCGCCTGTACTTAGGACCCTTCTTTATGTACCTGAAGCTTCCCCTGCTGAGCTCTGACTCCAGCTCTGCCTGGCTAAGCAGTGGACCAATCGGCTTCATCTGGGGATTCTTGCTGTTCTCGACTATCACGTGCGAGATTACAGTGCATATCTCAGGCCTTTTCCCCATGAGTATGAGCTCCTCGGACAGGGCGATGCTTACCATCGACCCTATCACAGATTCGGTTTCGGCGGTCAGATAATAGAGAGGGAGCTCTGGAACCAGCTTTGCGGCGATCTCGTTGCGCTGCAGCTCCCTTCCGACCTGCGGTCCGTTGCCGTGAGTCACTGCAATCTTCTCACCCTTTAGGTATAGATCTGCTATCTCCCGCGCGACCTTTCTTATGTTGGCCCGCTGCGACCGCGGGTCGCCAAGCGAAGCTGGATTAGAAATTGCATTGCCCCCGATTGCCACCACGATACCAGACATAAAAACCCTTTTAAGCATCCCTGCCTATCATATAGCGATGATAAAGCTTATAATATTCGATATAGGGGGCGTTATCGAGGACTTCGCGGAGGAGCAGTACATCGACTACATATGCACCAAGCTGAAGCTTGACAAAAAGGAGTTCAGGGAGGAGCTGCTCAGGATCCTGCCCAGCGCAGAGGAGGGAAGAATATCGACAAGGGAGATGCTGCAGAGGGTGGCAATTATATTCGGGATAAACATCAGGAAGCTGGAGTGGTCCAGTTCATTGGTTAGGCTAGCCAAAATAAACCCAAGGATGGAGGGATTGGTAAACAAGCTTGATGAGAAGTACAGGCTTGTCCTCTTGACAAACGTCTCGAAGAGCAGGTACATGGAGAACGTGAGGATGGGATTCTTTAGCAGGGTGAGATGCGACAGAGTATACGCCTCATGCTATCTGAAGATGTCAAAGCCAGGGCAGGAGATCTACAGGTATGTTCTCGATAGGGAGGGCGTTAAGCCGCAGGAAGCCGTATTCATCGACAACCTGCTTATAAACGTAAAAGGTGCCAGGAAGATCGGGATAAAGGGGGTGCACTTCGTTGGTTACGGCAAACTGGTAAAGGATTTGAGGAAGCTTGGTATAAGGTGGTAGTGTGCCATACAGCCTTGAAAGGTGGCTTGCCGGGAGGTGGATAGCGGGCCCTTCGATGACGGATGCCCTTGAGCGGGCTGTCGGAATAAACAAGAGGGGCATATCAGTCCTGATAAACTACCTGGGGGAGGACTTCACAAGGAAGGTTGACGTGGATGACTCTGTTGAGACAGACCTTAGACTTATAACAGAGATCAGGAGGAGCAGGTTGAAGGGGGACATATCAGTCAAGCCTACCCAGATAGGACTCTGCATCAGCCAGAAGCTCTTCAAGGAGAACTATGTGAAGATCGCAGAGCATGCTAAGATGAACGGCGTGTTCGTCTGGCTTGACATGGAGGGGCCCCATGATGTGGAAAGGATCATAGACACCTATCTGGAGGTTCAGAAGCATATAACAGGAGGAATCTGCATACAATCATATCTGAAGAGGAGCATGGATGACCTAAAGAGGATAGTGAAGGCGGGGGGCATAGTCAGGCTCGTGAAAGGGGCTTACGGATTCAAGAAAGGCGAAGGGATGATAGAAGGAAGGGGGCTCATAAGCCTGAATTACATGGAGATGATGAAGTACCTATTTGCCGAATCTGAGCGCTTCACGATTGCTACCCACGACAGATATATCGTCGAGAAGGCGATCATGCTCAACAAGACGGCCCACAGGAAGGTCACATACGCCATGCTCAATGGGATAGAGAACCAGTATGCCAAGAGGCTTGCGGCGCGGGGCGAGTCCGTCGCGCTCTACCTGCCGTTCGGAACCAGGTGGGTAGGCTATTCATACAGGAGAATGAAGGAGATAGGACACATAAGGCTCATCCTGCACTCGCTCCTCAAAAGCCAAGAGTTATAACGTTAATCGGCACATTTTATACCGCAGCCCCATGGTGTAGTGGCAAGCACGGCGGGCTTTGGACCCGCAAACATCGGTTCGAATCCGGTTGGGGCTATTTAAGTGAATAGATATGCAGAAGAACAGCTCTCGTCAACGGGACCTTTATTACGTTGCCGTAAAGGCATTTCTTGAGAAAGACGGCAAGCTTTTCATTTTCAGGGATAAGTATGGGGATTGGGACCTTCCAGGAGGCAGGATTAAGAGGTATGAATTCAAAAAGCCACTGGAGCAGGTCCTAAAACGCAAGATGGACGAGGAACTTGGGAGGTCGATTTCCTACAAGCTCGGCAGCCCAGTAGTTTTCATGCGGCACGAGCGTATGGAACACGACACCAATTCGACAGTTAGGATATTTGCAATAGGGTACTTGGCCACCCTTGTCAGGGGAAATATTAGACTCTCGGACATGCATACTGAATCAGCTTGGATTCCAATCAAAAGCTTTGATCCCAAGCATTACTTCACAGGCGGCTGGTTGAAGGGTGTACAGGAATACCTAAAACTCCGCAGAAAATAATCCAAGGGGTTTGTATGAGGATAGAAAAGAAATGCTGGCCAGAGCCATTTCAAAAGATAGTTGAGGGTGCCAAGACCTACGACTTGCGCCTTGCGGACTGGGAGTGCAACCCTGGAGATGTGCTGGTCTTGAGGGAATGGGACCCAAAAACGAAGTCGTATACAGGAAGGTCCATCGAGAAGATTGTTACCTACGTTGGCAAAAGCAAGGACCAGGCACATTTCAGCAAGGAGGATGTTGAGAGGTACGGCTTCCAGATCATAGCCTTTAGGTAGAGATTGTGTTGGATTTGCTTCCGCCCTCCGCCAGCCTGCTGCTCGCCCACCTGTAGGTCGTCTCAAGCCCTGTCCTGATCTCGGTAGTTGGCTTCCACCCCAACGTCCTCCCTATTTTCTCCAGGTTGGGCTGCCTTACGAGCGAACCAGAAGGCTTTGAGGTATCGAACTGTATGTTGATCTGCTTGCCCGATATTCTAACTATTTCTTTTGCAAGTTCTGCCACAGTTATCTCCTGATTGGATCCGATGTTGACAATCAGGCTCTCCTTTTTGTCCACATAGGCGTCTAGCTTGAGCAAGGCATCCACTAGATCTTCTACGTATACGAAGCCGCGCCTCTGCGTTCCGTCGCCCCATACCGTGAATCCCTCGCTTGGGTATAGAATCGCCTTGCGCATCAGCGATGCCATCACTTGGCTCCGCTCCTTGCTCAGGCTTATGTTCCTCCCATATGTGTGGAATATCCTTGCTATCCCGACTTTGATGTCGGACAGGAAGCCCAGCTCCTTTTCAGCAATGTATTTCGCCCAACCATATCCACCCTCAGGGTTGACGTTCACATCTGCATCCTCCTCCCTGAAGGGCCTTGCGTCCTCTGGGCGCCCGCCAGTAGGGTAGACCGCTGCGCTAGAAGGGTATATTATCTTGCTGACTCCGTTTGCGGCGCAGGCCCTGAAGATATTCATGTCTATCATCATGTTGGTCTGCATCACCGACAGTGCGGCGCCCTTCGAACCGTGCATGGTCGACACGTTACCAACCTCCGCGGCAAAATGGTATAATGTGTCGCACCCCTTCAGCGCCCCGCTGATGAATTCGTAGTCCTTTATATCGCCATTTATCGGTTCAATCTCTATTCCCAGATCCTTGAGGTTGCCTTCGAAATGCGACGCCGGCTTCGCGATCAGGGTTACATCCCGCCCTGCCTTTATGAGGCCTTTCGCAAGGTTGCTGCCGAGGAATCCAGTTCCCCCTGTTATTACTACCCGTTCCATTCTCTCACGTTGACAATCATTTCTTCATTTCCGGGTCGCCCCGTCCGATCCCAGAGTAGGTGAAGCCCATGCTGTTCAGCTTTGCGCCATCCAGCATATTCATCGCATCTATGACCACAGGTTTCCGCATTTTCGCCTTTATGCGCATGAAGTCTATTTCTCTGAACTCCGGCCATCCGGTGAGGAGCAGTATCGCATCAGAAGACTCCGCCGCCTCCTCCGCACGCTTGCACCTCTCGAATCTGGAGCCAAACGCCGTTCCGTTGAGGTCAGCCTTGGGGTCGTAGGCGCTTACTGTTGCACCGCGCTCGATAAGTCCTTTTATTATCTCTATTGATGCGGAGCGCCTTATCGCGCTTGTACCGGGCTTGTAGGTTAGCCCCAATACCCCTATCTTCATTCCGTTTATCTGCCCTATCGCAGCTTCGAGCTTCTTTGTCACCATCATGTTTTGCCGCTTATTTATCTCAAGGATGCTGTCAAGCAGCATGGTGCTTGCTCCTGTCCTTTTACCAAGCTCCTGCAATGCTTTTACGTCCCTCCCCAGTGTGCCCCCAGAAAATCCTAGCCCGGGGGTCAGCAGTGCCCCGTTCCCTATCCTTTTGTCCAGCCTTAGCGCCTTTGAGACTTCTACAAAATCGACTCCGAACGAGTCGCAGAGGTTCCCCAGCTCATTTGCATAGCTTACCTCGCACGCCAGAAACGAGTTGAGTGCGTGCTTGACCATCTCCGCAGTCCTGAGGCTTACATTAAGCTTAGGCGAGTCAGCGAACGAGTAGAGGCGCTCTACCTCCTTGAACTCCCTTTCTGAGGACGTGCCCATCACCAGCAGGTCGGGGCTGTTGAAGCGTGAGATCGCCTCGCCCAGTTTTAGGTTCTCTGGCACGCATGCAACCCCGAAATCAAGCGATGGCCTGGCCTTCCGAACACGCGCGGCTATCTCCTCGCATGTTCCCACGGGGACCTGGCTGCTCACTATAAGTAGGGCACCGTCGCGAAGCACAGGAATCAAATCCGCTACGCTACTCATTATGGGTGAGAGGTCAGTGCTGTCATCCTCTTTCACAGGGGTATCGAATGCAAGTATAACATACTTGGCTTCGGCGACCGCAGAGGGTATGTCGTTCTTAAACTCCAAGGATCCTTTTGCGAGGTACTCCTTCACCATCTCCGAGAGACCAGGTTCGTATACCGGAGGTACGCCATTGGAGAGGTTGGTTGCCAGCTCCGCGGATTGGTCTACTCCCACCACCTTATAGCCGTGTGAGGCAAGGCAGGCCGCGGTAACGGATCCTAGATGCCAGAGTCCTATGACTGCCACGATGTCGTTATCTTGCACTGTCTCCCCCATTGTCCTTAATTCATTGTAAAGAAAGATTAATAAGCCGTGAAACGCAATCCAGTATGTGATGAGACGAGGTATTTCTGACCTGTGATGAAAAGAGAGTCGCTGATGCGATATCTGCCTTGTCGATCAATTAGCTTGAATGCAGGGGGAGAGATTTGAACTCTCGAACCCGCTAAGGGACTGAACCCTAAATCCAGCGCATTTGGCCATGCTTTGCTACCCCTGCATACTATACGTTTAGAGGCACTGTTTATAATTCTTTAGATGTGAAGTATAGACGGTAAAGGCCTTTTCGTGATAAACACCAAATACGTCAGGGAACACCTAGCAGAGATACGTGAAACGCTCAAAAACAGGGGCAGCAGCTTCCCTCTGGATGAGCTCCTTTCCGCGGATGAGAAGTGGCGCAAGCTGAAGACAGAGTATCAGGCGCTCCAGTTCAAGAGGAACAAGGCTAGCCTTGAGGTGTCCGCGGCGAAGAAGAAGGGGCAGGACATAAAGGAGATGGTTTCGGCCCTCGCGCAGCTCAAGGACCAGATGGAGGGCCTTGAGAGTGAGATCCCGAAGTACGAGGAGAAGATCGATTCGCTGGTCTGGAATATCCCGAATGTACTTGACAAGGCGGTCCCGATAGGGACTCCACCTGAAGCCAACAAGATCCTCAAGATCAAGGGGGACCCGAAGAGGAAAAGCGGGCCGAACCACGAGGAGATACTTACCAAGCTTGGCCTGCTTGACGTGGAGAGGGCCGCCAAGACCGCGGGATCGAGGTTTTATTACCTCAGGGGGGACCTGGTGCTGCTCGAACAGTCGCTGCTGAGATATGCGCTGGACAAGCTGTCGAAGAAGGGTTACACGCCTGTCCTGCCCCCATTCATGCTCAGGAAGAAGTACTACAGGGGCGTCGCCCCTCTTGGCGTGTTCGAGGACGCCCTCTACAGGATATCAGAGGCCAAGGAGGTCTCCGGAATGAAGGACGCAGAACACCTTGATGACGAGCTGTTCCTAATAAGCACCGCGGAGCATCCGCTCGCATCAATGCACGCAGAGGAGCTCTTCTCGGGGGCGGATCTGCCGCTCAAGTATGCTGGGATAAGTCCCTCGTTCAGGAGGGAGGCGGGCTCGCATGGGAAGGACACAAAGGGCATATTCAGGGTTCACCAGTTCGACAAGGTGGAACAGTTCATATACTGCAGGCAGGAGGACGAGAAGAAATACTTCGACGAGCTTCTTGCAAACTCAGAGGAGATATTACAGGAGCTGGATATACCATACAGGCTGGTCCTCTTATGCAGCGGTGACACAGGCCACCAGATGAGCAAGACCATAGACTTCGAGTGCTGGTTCCCTGGGCAGGGCGATTACAGAGAGCTGGGCTCCTGCTCGAGCGCAGGAACCTGGCAGAGCATGAGGCTCGATATAAAGTACGACGACAAGAACGAGAGGAGGTACGCCTCCACGCTCAACAACACCGCGATAAGCGCCCAGAGGACCCTCGCCTGCCTCGTAGAGAACTACGTGAGCAAGGACGGCAGCATAGAGGTACCTGAGGTCCTGGTCCCATACATGGGCAAGAGCAGGATAACCGGGTGAGGCGCTGGCAGACAACGAATACGCCATAAGGAGGGAGCTTAAGAAGCTCGCATCAATACGAGGGTCCGGCACAGAGCTCATCAGCGTCTACATACCCCCAGACTTCTCAATCGCCGAGGAGATGGGGAAGCTGAAGGAGGAGCACGGACAGGCCGGCAACATAAAGTCAAAGTCGACCAGGCAGAACGTCCAGGGGGCGCTTGACAAGATAATACAGTTCCTCAGGCTCTACAAGAAGGTTCCGAGCAACGGACTCGCGATATTCGCAGGGAACGTCTCCAACATACAGTCCAACCCGCAGATAGAGCTCTTCAAGATCGAGCCGCTAAGCCCCATCAAGTCGAACATATACAGGTGCGACTCCGAGTTCATGCTGGAGCCGCTTCAAGCCATGATGGAGGCCAACGACCTCTACATCGTGCTTCTGATGGATGGTAAGGAGGCCAACACCGGGATCCTGAAGGGAACCCGTTTCGACTCGGACAAGAACGTCAGGAACTTCGCCCCCTCGAAGACCAGCAAGGGGGGCCAATCGGCGGCAAGGTACGAGAGGGTGATAGAGGCAGAGGTAACCGATTACTACAACCGGATCGGTGATGCGGTAAATGACCTCTACCTGAAGCACGCCAAGAAATCCAGCGGCCTCATTGTGGGAGGACCTGGGCCGAACAAGGAGAGCTTCCTAAAGTCTGGGAAGCTGAACTACCAGATAAAGGTGCTCGGCATTTTTGACACCGGGTACACTGACGAACACACCGGGATAAAGGAGCTCATGGACAAGGCGAAGGATCTGCTCTCCCAGCAGGCCATGATAAAGGAGCGGGCGGTCATGGAGAAGTTCATGGCTGAGATAGGTAGGAATGGCCTGGCTGTCTTCGGATACGAGAAGGTCAAGGCCGCGCTTGACTCTGGCAACGTGTCGCGCCTGCTGATAGGCGAGGACCTGGAGCTCACAAAGGTAAAGTATAAGTGCACAAACTGCAAGCAGGAGCTGGAGGAGATAGAGGAGGGCAATTTCAGGAGGTCAAAGCACGACTGCGGTGGCAACCTCGAGGTTGTCTCGCAGGGCGACGTGATCGAGGAGCTGATCGAGCAGGCGGAGAAGGGCGGGGTCGAGATGGTCTTCATGGCTTCTGACAGCGCCCAGGGGAAGCAGCTGATGCTGGGTTTCAAGGGCATCGGGGCAATGCTAAGATACAGGAGATGATCAGTACTTTATCAGCGAGATCGCATCCCCCTTCAGGTTCTTCCTTCCGTTGAGGAAACCGAGCTCTATCACAAATGCGAATGCCGACACCTTGCCGCCCAGCTTCTCCACAAGCTGCGCTGCGGCACTGGACGTGCCCCCAGTCGCGAGCAGATCATCAGCTACCACTACGCTCTGGCCCTTTGAGATCGCGTCCTCATGCACCTCTATTGTCGCACTCCCGTATTCGAGGTCGTAGCTCATCTCGACCGTCTTGTAGGGAAGCTTCCCCTTCTTTCTTATCGGTATGATTCCCTTCTCCATTCTGTCAGCCAGGGCAGCCGCTACTATGAAACCCCTTGATTCCACACCGGCTATGTAGTCAACCTCTGCCTCGGAGTCCTCGAGGAGCCTGGCAAGCTCGTCCATGCAGGAGCCGAACAGCTTCGGGTCCTTCAGCAGCGGGGTTATGTCCTTGAACACTATCCCGGGCTTTGGGTAGTCCTTCACGTCCCTGATCGCCTGCCTCACAGCCGCCTCGTCGAAGATCCGATCACCCGAGCTCAGAGGCGATGCCACACTCGCTCAGGAAGAGGGCGTCGCCCTGGGTGTAGAGGTTGCCTGACCTTATAATGGTCGAGTTGGTCCCGCTGTAGTTTATGAATACAGAGGGCTCGTTGGCTGATATGGCAAGGCACCTGGACATCGGCAGGACTATTGTCCCGTTTGCGCTGCCGAGCGGGCCGTTCGGGGTCAGGCAGGATGTAGCGTTGGCCATTATCAGCAGGTCTATGGTTGTGGTGTTCCTGTGGTGTGTCCTGCTTGCAGTGATCTGCTGTATCAGGTTGGTTGCGCAGCCGTCGGTATACGAGAAGGCGCTCCCGTTGTTGTATGCAACGTAGATGCCGACGCGTTTGGCTGAATAGAAGCTGTTCTGGAAGCTCTGGAAGTTTCCGTTGGAGTTTCCGCCCCCGGAGGTGACGAGGCCGGAGCTTATGAGGTACCCAAGCACCGCTGCTATCGCAACAATGGCGACCACTAGCACGATAGACATCCTGCTCTCCTGCGGCTGGGGGCCCTTTGACGCAGACACGCCCTTCTGCTGCACTTTTGGAGTCTTTTTCTCAGCCGGCATCAGATCACTTCCTTGAAAGCAACTGCGCCACTATGCATGAGCTCCCTGTCGCATTGGCCCCGCTTGCGTAGAGCATTGTGCCATAAAGGCCCTTGTAGACTATATCCGAGCCGGACTGGCTAAGCGATATCACAGGCGTTCCAGAGCTGAGGGCACGATCTATGCAGTCGACGCCCAGGCTTGACACAGTGCCGCCTGCCACGCACGAGTAGTTGGTGGCCTGTATTGTTTGGACCGTCTTGCCCTGGGATGCCAGCACAGATGAAATGGCGCTGGCGCAGGACACGACACCGCTGTCGGTGTATGTCGCGCTCCCGTTCAGCACTATGTAAGCCGACTTGCTGGCATGCAGGTATCCTGTGAAGTACGAGAAGGGCAGGAAGTTGTTCGCAGCCTTTGCATATGCGTAGGTTCCGTAGGTGTATAGGAGCACCAGTACGAAGAGCACCGCGAAGAGCGTCATCCATGCGATCCTGGTCTTGTGGCTGTGCCTGATCTTGTGGTGCTTGGACAGCCTCCTGTGGGTCAAAAGGTAGAAGATAAGAAGTATTATCAGCCCTATTATGAGGGATAGCAATGCCGCATAGGCTGGTGCAGCTGATATCTTCGCCTGGACCGGCGTATTGGAACCGGCAAGCATCGCGTTTATGAACCACCCATCCGCCAGCTTTATTAGGTAACCGATGGTGGTGATCGGCACATAGACGCCAAGCTGGACCCCTATGACCCTGAGCTCTGGTATCGCCGCCTCAACCTCGCTCGAATTCGCGTTCGAAGAGAGCTTTAGGTCGGTGGCCTGCAATTGTGATGACAGCTGGGCTAGCCTAGGCGGCACACGCCTGTAGTTCAGCTGCGCCGCTATCGCTTCTATTGTATAGTTCGATGAGTATGAAGACGACTCGGCGAACGACTGGTTAGCGGCATTGTAGCTCTCCATGAAGCGGGCCAGCACAGAGTTGAACGATGACGTCTCTGAAGCTATGCTCACGTTGATGCCGTTCGATAGTATGGCCTTGAACGAGGCGTTGAGCTGCTCAAGCTCTGTTGAGAGGTTGGCGTTGTTGCTCTTCGTCAGCAGCGTGAGCGCGGACGCCACGATGCTGTTGTATTCCGGATAGGTTGAGTTCAGGAATGCGTAGTATGACGGCGCATTGGCCC
The DNA here is from genome assembly GCA_028866775.1 of Microcaldota archaeon. Taxonomy (GTDB): domain Archaea; phylum Micrarchaeota; class Micrarchaeia; order Micrarchaeales; family Micrarchaeaceae; genus JAJYUY01. Next base: position 142,398 of record JAGWHK010000002.1, read on the forward strand.
TCGCGTTGGCCGCCACTATGTAGCCAGACGCAGCCTTGGCTGAGGCGGAGCTGTATACAACTATCCCAGACTTTGACGGTATTATGCTCCCAAGCTGCTGCTGGGTCGAGCTTATCGAGCTGAGCAGGCTGGAGTTGAAGTACATGTACCCGCAGTATCCTGTGGCCGAGCAGTACCACGGCTGCTGGTAGGGCAGGCCTGTCCCGCTGCAGGAGGCGAAGTTGACCGACTCTGGGGGCGGGAATAGTGGGTTTGTTGACACCGCAGCGGAGAATGCGCTTATGTTTGAGATGTAGGTGCCCAGCCTTGCGATAGAGTCACCAGCATTGCTTGCATTGATGCCCTGCACTACTGAGAAATATGATTTCAGGCTTGCATTGTAGGCCCCATAGGCTATAGATAGGTTCTGCAGGCCACCTGCGAATGGGCTTGGGTGCTCGCATCCGTTTGTCCCATAGACATCGCATGAGTTGAGCGATGTTATGACCTGGTTGCATATCGGCGTGGACTGGCAGTTCTGGACCGCATTGTTGAATGTGTTGGTGTAAGGTGGATTTATGCCAGTCTCCTGCAGGCAGTCCGAGAGATTCGAGCCAAACCCGCTGGTGTATTTCCTCATTGCGGTGCTCAGGTAAGATACCGCAGAGAGGTTCTCGTATTGGGCGAAATATTCTGTCAGCACCGGATTTATGGCACTAGCATTGCTTACCAGGGAGTATTTGCCCCCATTTGAGCTTATTGCCAGGTATGTGGTGCCGTTGGCCGAAACGGCGACAATATAGTTGGATCCGTTCACGCTCAAGTTGTAGAACGAAAACTGTGATATCGTTGCATTTGACATATAGGCCGAGATGAACGATCGCAGAGAGCTGCTGGGCGACCCGGCAGATGAAGCCGCAAATAGCGCAATGAACGCACAGGCAGCGAAGATGTAGCTGGTCCTCAATTCAACACCCGACTCTGATAGTATAGATGGCAAAATTTATATATATGAGGGAGGAGCTGCGGGATCGTGCGCAGTTTTGTCGTCTGAAACCAGTATCCGCGGATGCCGCAGGCATGAAGATGATAAAACAAAAAGAAAGAGAATAAAAAAGGAAAGATGACCGCACGTGGCGGTCAAGATTGACTACTGTGTTGGCGATCAGCCGCTCGATGCTGCGAGGGTGTACAGCTGGTTTATGAAGCTGTTTGCCTCTGACATCGTCTGGTCTGCTGTGTACCCTGCTACCAGGATCCTGTTTGTGCCTGACGCCTGTGCGACAGGTGTGCTCGATGAAGTGGTTGGGTCTATTCCCGTGCTGTCAAGCTCCTTGCTGAGTGAGTTGACATAGCCGCTTCCGATCAGGATCAAGTTGCTTCCAGGGTTAGCCTGCGAGTCCAGCACTACCAACGGTGCAGTGGAGCTGAGGTTCTTCAGCAGCACTGGGGTTGTCGCGCTCGTCACGCTGGTGACCACAGAGAGGTTGTTGATGCCCTGTATGGTGTAGGTGCTCGTACCAGAGAGTATTGGGGTCGCGTTCACCGCTGCGATCGACACGTTCGGCAGGTTTGTTGCCTGTCCAACGGAGTACGGACCATAGGTGTGGTACGCCTTGCTGACTACCGAGTTGCCGCTTGCGCTTGACAGCGAGAACTGCAGCTGGTCTATTGCAGTCGCCATGTCGAAGGTGTCTCCTGATGGCGAGATTGCAGCAACCTTGCTACCCTTCTCTGTCCTGAAGCCTGCCTGGACGTTTATCGTCTGGGCCTGTGTGGATGTGTAGGTTACGTTCTTGGATGAACCAGTCTGTGAGTAGTTCATGACGAACGTAGGCGATGCTGATGGCGAGTTGTTGTATATTCCGACACCCAGGTAGTCCAGAGCGAGGCTGTTCGCAGGCACTGAGACCTCACCTACCTTGAAGAGGAAGGCCCTGTGCGGCACAGCTGCTGTCGTTGGCGTTGTAGCGGCAGGAGTCAGGATCACGTTAGCGATCGGCTGCCCGTTCTGCTGGTTGTAGTTGACGCTTGCCGAAGAGGTGGTTGTACTGTAGTAGGTCTGCCCTGTCTGCGTGTACAGCACGGTTGGTGTTGCGCTGCTCGACAGAGATCCTATCGCGTTAGCCTGGACTGCGTTTGCAGAGTTGGCTGTATATACAGTTATAGACAAGCCAGCCGAGTTCGGGAATATAGGCAGTGCCCTGTTGCCCTGTATGGATATCTGGGTCACGTTGAAGAGCGGCGTTGTCAAAGCCAGCGTGTTTGTCACGGTGTTGCCGGACGTTGTGTTGTATACGAATGTGGCTGTCTGCTGCGTGAAGGTCTTTGTAGCCTGTGAGTAACCCTTTATGGTCACTGACAGCGGCTGCCCTGTGCTTATCCAGGCGGTTGTCCCTCCGTTCGCTGTGGATGGGTCGTTGTATGTGAATACAACGTTAGTGGCGTAGGTCGAAGCTGTCAAGCCAACTGTGTTGACCGGTGTGCCCATCGTGTATGGGGTCAGGTCGTACAGTATCTGGCTGCTTGACTGGCCACCATAGCTGAACGCGCTGCTTATCTGGCTGCTCACTGTCAACAGCTGCGCCGGCTCAGTTATGTTTGTTATCGATGTGCCTGCTCCGCTTACCGAGTCCGCATAGTTTAGGCCGCTGACTGTGGAGAGCTGTGCCGTCACCTGGTCAAAGTTGTTGCCCAGAGTGTCACCGATGAAGGTGAACTTGAACGTGGCTGGCTGCTGTATGAAGGTGAAGCTCTGCCCTGTTGAAAGCGCCACCGGGCTGCTGTTGTATAGTACTATACCATACAGCTGGTTTGCCTTCCCTGAAGTGGATGTCGTGTTTGTCCATAGCAATTCTGTGTACCATCCCTTGTCGTTTGTGCTGTTGAATGGCTGGTTGTTCACGACCTTGAAGACGTTTGTGTATAGCTGCATCTTTGCCCACTTCTGGTATGCGTACAGTCCTGCGAACGAGGCGTTTATGTTCAAGAAGAGCAGGTGGTTGCTGACGTTGAACTTCACAGTGTTTCCTGGGAAGATTGTGCTCTCGTTGGACTGGACCCCGTTGTAGTAGACTGCAACTGCGGCGGCCGCGTTAACTCCCTGGTTTGTCTGCGCCAGGTCCTGGAGCTGTACTGTCCATGGACCGGATGAGAGGTTGTGGCCGACGTATACTGTCTGGAGTGCGGATATCGAAGATGCGAGGAATGCCTGGCCGGCAGTCTCGTACTTGTTGGATGCGCCTATGCCTGTCGCGGTTCCTGTTGCGTTGAGAATCGTGTAGTTCTGTCCGAGTAGGCTTATCGGCGTGTCTATGCTTATTGTGTTGCTGTTGGTCTTGTTCGCGATCGGCTTGTTAAAGATTGCCTCGTACGCACCTCCTGCATCGAGAAGCTGGAAGGCGTTGACACCGCTCTGTGTGTTGTATACAGGGAAACCTGTTAGGAACAGGTACTCTGTCTCTCCGTTAGTGCCCCAGTTGTTCTTCAGCTGGTTGAACTGTGTGTTCGTAACCTGTAGCAGGTTGTCGTTGCTAGCGCTTGTGAACGTTGAGAACGTCACACCTCCTCCATTAGTTACTGTAACCGATGTAGATATCGGGACGCTTCCGACTGCCGTGTATGGTGAGGCTATCGGGGAGTTTGTCGTGTAGAACGACTCTGGGAACGCGTATGAGCCTGTTCCCTGGTTCGCCTTGGTATACTGGAGTGTGCCAAGCTGGATTCCCTGGTTCAGGACTGATCCTATCAGTGCGCTGAAGAGGTATGTTCCGCCTGTCGCGCTCGTGATACCGCTCTCGTTCAGCCAGACCTGCTGGTTTGAAAGAGAGTACTTCGCGGAAGAAACGCTCACTGTAAGGGCGTTCTCGCTCGCTGGGTTTACGTATCCTGTGACCGGCACGCTCGTGTACGCGAGGTTTCCGATCGCGGCTGCGATGTTGCCCGCTGCGACTCCGTCGCTAGGCTTTGCCTGCGATCCGATTACTATTTGAACTACCGGCTGTCCACTATTGCTTATAATAGGGACGTTCTGGAAAGTCAATGGGCCTGCGAACGCAAGTCCCGCTCCCAATAGAGCAGCTCCTGTAACGATTGCTGCTATCCTCTTTGCGTTTAGACTCTTCATGGTCTCACACTTAACATTTGTAGAGTTATTCCATCTGGAAGGTATTTAAACCCATACCACATGTTTCATAATTTTTATATAAAAAAGCTTTTATGATACGACAACTGTCATATGCGGTGTCTGTTCCCGCCAAGTCACCCCGACGACATGAACTTGCGCGCGTTTTTCTTGTCGTCGCCATTTGTTAGCCGAATGCCACCGCACATCTATCAATCCTCTTGGGAAGGAGGCGCATGGCATAACTGGTGAAGGAAGTAGAAAGTGCTATAAACAGTAATGCCATATTTTAAGCGGGGTTCAATGGACCAGGCAGAGCAGTCGCACCATGAAACGATACTGGGGATTGACAGTAGGGTCCTCTTCGCCGCGGCTGTCATAGCGATACTTGCAATTACTGTCTATGCGCGTATGGGTCTCGTAGGCTCCCAGGGGCTCTTCGAGCCTGACGGGTTCTTCTATTACTCTGTAATTAGGGCTACGATCAACAGTCATCTTTCAGAGCCACAGCATCTGGGAATATCAGGCTTCTCGCCCAACCACAACTTCATAGGCGAGGCCCCAGGGCTTCCGTACCTCACTGTTATATTCTATATACTGCTGGGTTGGACCGGCGCCAGCGCCCTGGAGATAATGCGCTGGCTTCCGGTTCTCGTTGCGATCATAGAGGTCGTGCTGGCCTATTTCCTTGCAAAGGAGCTTTCCGACAGCAGGCTCTGCGGCCTCCTCGCCATGTTCTTCGTGGCAGTCTCTGCAGGGAACATTGCCAGGACAGCTGCACTGGTATACAGAGGGGACACCTTCATAGCGGTCCCACTGATGCTCGCGCTGCTCATAATGCTAAAGGGTCTCAAGCTCAAGTCACCCAGGACGACAGCCATATACGCGGTCCTGGCTGCATTCATAATCAGCACCGGCGGGCTGATCTGGAATGGCTCGCCATATATAGTGGTAGTATACATGCTTTCCTTGACCCTACTACTGTTCTACTCGTTCGTGGCCTGGAAGCCGGAGCTCACTAAGTCTACGCTGATATTCATAGGGGCGCTCTTTTCGCTTTACATACTGCAGAGCATATACCTGACCATACATGGGGTAAGGTCGGGGCTTGCCCTCACAGGCCTAAGTTTCCTGGCCTTCTACATACCACTCCTGCTGTTCGCAGTAGCGGTATACTATATAGTGGACAAGAAGGCGACCTTCGGGGTCTTCGCCTCCGCAGAGGGCAGGTACCTATTCATCTTCGGGGCTGCGCTCATCATACTGCTTTTCGTGATCAGGGGAACCCTGCTCTATCTCATTCCTGTCGCTGCGGTGCTTTTGGGGGTGCTGTGGATGGCGTACACAAAGCTCAAGATTCCAAGGTTCTTCGCGATCTTCGTTGCCGGGATAGCCGTCATAGGGGTCCTGATAGCAGCATTCCTGATACTGACGCACGGCTATGTCAGCACTATTGCGAGCGCCTCCGGCGTGGGCACCTCCCCGCCGCCTGCCAATGCGACTAACAGCACCCAGATAGCATACGCGGTCGGATCCACCACCCAGGAGCTCCAGAAGCCGACCTTCTCGTTCCTCTACGCCAGCTTCGGGCTGGGGCTCTACCTTGTCCCGATAGGCATAATACTCTTCCTGCTCCTCAACAGGGTCCTAGACCTGGACGAGCAGGACAGGCATGTGATAACCGTTGGCTTCATAGCGCTCCTATCATATCTTGTTGTTACGGCTTACCTGCAGTACAACGCGATAAGGTACAACGCCCTGGTCTCGATTCCTATCGCGATATTCGCCGCATACGGCCTCTACGGGATAGTGAGGGTATACAGGGGTAGGGAGGAGTGGGCCAAGAGGTTCGCCTCCATAAGCTTCGTGCTTGCGATAGCGGCATGCACCTTCTACCTTGCATTCCTGCTCTTGAGTGCATGGCACAGCTCAGGCCAGGCTGTCGCCCTTCTGGAGGGCATCGCTGCCGCCTCCCTGGCATTGTTCCTGGTGGCTGACACGGGAATGCGGGCCATGCGCAAGGATTATGTGGGCAGACTAGCCTTTGCCATTGCTGTTGCGATGCTCTGCGGATACCTGATCCTGCAGGCTTACAGGACAGCAAGCCTGGGGGCCTCTGCGCACAACCTGCTGATGGTCACGGAGGGCTTCCTGATAGTGGTTGTCGCCATATGGCTGCTCATCGACAGCCTGCTTCGCATACTACGAAGGGAGCTTGACCTTAAGATGATCGCGTTGGGCATAATGATGGTAGTTATTGTCTTCTCGACAATCTTCACGGTAATGGAGTCATACGCCTCTACCCAGGCCGATGGCATAAACCCATCTTTCCTATCGGCGATGTCATGGATGAGGAACAACACGCCCAGCAGTGCAACGGTCCTGGCGCTCTGGCCCGATGGATCTGTGGTGGAGGGCTGGGCGAACAGGACCAGCTACATGGACAGCGTGGGCGGGGAAAACGCAATAAGGATATACTACTTCGCAAGGTACCTGGCCAATGACACGCCGGACTCGCAGTACCTCTACAGCATAGGGAAGCCCCAGTACCTCGTTGCCAGGCAGTATTGGCTTACCGAGCTGACCGGCCTGATAGCAGAGGGAGTCCCAAAACACCCGGAGAACTACGTCTATACGATACTGCAGCCTGAGGGCAATCCGTACCAGAACGCCACAGCTCAGGTGTACATATTCACCAATGGGATTTACAACGTCACCCTTGTGAACAGGCACGCAAGCAACTCGACCGCCCTGAACTACACGGCCTACCTCAGCCAGATAGGGCAAAGAGGCTACTACAAGATACACGGAGTTACGCTCTACAACACGAGCAGCACCAGGTACCTGGAGTTCAACGCCAGCGCAGGCAACTACCAGCTCAACTACACGCTAATGATATTCTATTCCGGCACCATCCTTGAGGGTGCGATAATAACAACCGACACGCTCTACAACAGCAACCTCTTCAAGCTCGTCTGGCTGTGCAACCGGTACCAGTGCCCCGTCTCAAACTCCACCACAAAGCTGGTCCAGGTCTATTCGAACAACGATACGAGGATATACAGGATAAACTACACCTGACCTGGCGCTGGCCTTATAGCGTTTCCCATCCCATCCAAATCATGCTCGGGATACTCGCTCTGCTGATCCAATTAATCCTCGACACAGCGGTCTCCTGGGTAAGGATGTTCATAGCCCTCTTCATATCTGTGCTGGTCGGACTGGCGGTCGGCATACTGGCGAACAGGTCACAAACCGCAGAGCGGATAATCCTCCCGATATTTGACATATTGCAGACGCTCCCAATCGTGGCGTTCTTCCCGTTCGTGATATACGTTGTGGTGGCAACGCTGCCCGGAATCATAGGAATAAATGCAGCGGTAGTCTTCCTGATATTCACCAGCATGGTCTGGAACATCGGCTTCGGCGCATATGAGGGGATCAGGACGATGCCCAGGGAGTACGCAGAGGTGTCGCAGGTATTCCAGCTAAGCCCGATAGAGAGGCTCAGGAAGGTGCTGATACCGGCTGCGATGCCAAAGGTGGTCGAGCAGTCGACGCTGTCGTGGTCGATAGGGCTCTTCTACCTCGTGACCAGCGAGATATTCTCCACCGGATCCAAGGACTACGCGGTCCAGTATGGGATAGGGCCTGGGCTCGTGCACCTAGCCTTTTCCGGCAACCTCGCCGCGTATGCCCTTGGCATAATCGTGTTCATCGCCTTTGTAGTCGCAACAAGGCTCCTCTTCTTCAGGTACCTGGAGAACAGGTTTGTGAAGAGAACGACGCCACGCGGGGGCCACAGCTGGCTCAAGCTGGGCCAGAGAAGGTGGCGCTGGGGCGAGAGGGCTGAGCACCGCTTCGCCATAGCAGGCAAGATCCTCGAGAGAAAGACGATGGCCGCGATAGGATGGAGGAATAGGCTCCACGAGGCCAGGAGGATACAGCGCATAATACGCAACGGCACCTGGACTGTTCTTGCCGGCCTGGTAGTGATAATGATTGTGGTCCTGCTGCTAAACCGCGGACTCGCCTCCAGCGAGCTGGATGTCCTCTACGCGATGGCCTTCTCCCTAGGCAGGATATGGCTCGCCTTCGCGCTTACCCTGGCGATCGCGCTCCCGTTGGGTATATACGTCGTCTTCATGACCAAGAGGAGCGAGTCGTATATGGTCCTCTTCCAGATACTCGCCTCGATACCGGCTACTGTTCTACTCCCAGCAATAGTGATAGCGTTCAAGGGCGCTCCATACAGGGGCGAGCTGGTCGCCCTCGCGATATTCTTCCTCAGCGGATTCTGGTACCTGCTGTTCAGCATAGTATCAACGCGGGCATCGATGCAGGAAAGCTGGGAAGAGGCCAAGGAGATCTTCCAGGTGAAGGGCAAGAGCGCCTGGAAGTACTTCTACCTGAAGGCGGTGCTGCCAGGGCTGATAACGGGCAGCATAACGGCGATAGCCGCGGAATGGAACGCCAGTATAGTTGCTGAGTACTTCACCACCACAGGCATAAGCGGGGGAAGCGTTGTCTCATCCGTCGGGACAGGGCTAGGGAAGCTGCTGGACCTTACGCTGGCATCGGGGAACATACAGCTCATGGCGCTCGGTTTGATAAACCTTACCATCGTCATAATAGTGGTCAACAGGCTGCTCTGGAAGAGAAGCTACAACAGGGTCATGTCTGTGTATAGGTGAGAGCGTGGATCTGATAAAGCTGGATGGCATAAGGTACGAGATCGGAGAGGAGACCATAATAGACGGGCTCTCCTTCGGCGCAGGAGCAGAACAGTTCGTCTCGATAATAGGGCCATCTGGCTGCGGCAAAAGCACCCTCCTTAGGATAATAGCAGGGCTCATACCCCCGACTGCAGGGAGGGCGCTGTTTAACGGCAGGAGGATAGACAAACCACGGAAGGAACTCTCGTTCGTATTCCAGGACTTCGCACTGCTGCCTTGGCTGACCAACAGGGAGAACGTCATGCTGGGGCTCTCATCTTCAGGGCTTGACGACGAGAAGAAGTCCGACAAGGCCGGCGCAATGCTCAGGGAGTTCGGGCTAGGGGGGTCTGAGGACGAGTATCCGAACGCGCTAAGCGGGGGCATGAAGCAGAGGGTGGGGCTTGCCAGGGCATTGGTTCTGGAGCCAGAGGTCCTTCTGATGGATGAGCCGTTCAGCGCGCTTGACGAGCTGACGGCCAACGCTATGAGGAGGGAGGTGCTGGAGACGCTCAGGACCAGGAACATGTCGGTGAGGCTGGTGATTATGGTAACGCACAACGTCGAAGAGGCCGTCCTCATGTCAGACCGGGTGGTTGTCTTATCTGACAAGCCAACCAAGCTCAAGGAGATAAAAAGCATAAGGATAAAGCAGCCAAGAAACAGGAAAGGCGGCGAATTCGGCAGGGCGGTCGATGACATATATGCCAAGCTGGCCAGCAAGCGCTAGACCTTATATGACGTCTTTTCCGCCAAAAATAGTGAGAGGTCTGATATCGCAATCCTCTCTTGCGATTTGGAATCCCTTTCTCTGACCGTGACTGTGCCGAAATCCTTCGACTCAGAGTTCACAGTATCGAAATCGATTGTAATGCAGAACGGAGTACCAAGCTCGTCCTGCCTGGCGTACCGCCTTCCGATCGAGCCAGCCTCGTCGAAGAAGACCTTGAACCTTTTGCTTAACTCTGACCTTACCTCTTCAGCCTTGGCGCTTATTGTGTCGTCCTTCTGCAGCGGCAGCACAGCTGCGGAGAGCGGGCTCAGCCACGGCTTGATGCCAAGCACCTGCCGAATCTTGTCATCCTTGTAGAGTATGTCTATCATTGCCCAGATGTTCCTGTCGACACCGAAGCTAAGCTCGAGCACGTTGGGCATCACCTTCTTGCCGTTTATCTTGACGGAAAGGTCCTTGTTGGCGCCCTTCGAGTGGCAGGTAAGATCGTAGTCTCCCCTGTAGTGGAGGCCGCCGATCTCCTTGAAGCCACCCCAGCTCTCGACGTCAGCTTCGAGGTCCATGTGCAGGCGGTTGTAGAAGGCCTTCTCATCTCCCCCCTTCTCAAGGAACCTGAACTTCTCGTCAGGAATCCCGATAGCGTTCTTGTAGAACAGGAAAATTATGGCCATGTGGTAGGCGTAGAACTCAGGGACTTCATATTCCTTGACCAGGTTCGCCGCAGTTATCTTGACCTGCTTCTTGGTCTTGAAGGGCACGACGTTAAACTCGGTGTCCTTGACGCTCCCGAAGTCAGGCTTGAATGCATCGGGGTCGAAGAATATCTGGAGCTCCGCCTGAGTCAGCTCCCTCATCCTGTAAAGCCCCTGCCTTGGAGATATCTCATTCCTGTATGCTCTCCCGATTACGGCGAGACCGAAGGGCAGGCTCTTCCTAAGGATGTTGAACTCCCTGAAGAAGTTTAGGTAGGGCGTCTGGGCGGTTTCTGGCCTCAGGTAACCCTTCTCGTTCTTCTCAGGACCCAAATGGACATCCACCATCATGTTGAACGACTTTGACTGAAGCAGCGCACCCTGGCACTTCGGACACTTTACGTTGTTAGATTTCACAGCCGAGTCAATCTCTGAAGGATTGGCACCTTCTGACACCTTGATATTCATGTCGGCAAGCATCACGTCAGCCCTGAAGTAGGTGTGACACTTGGAGCACCCGACAAGTATGTCGTTGAACCTTGCCGCATGGCCTGACGCTATTAGCGGCTTCTCTGGCAGTATGTTCGACCCCTCTATCAGGTAGTAATCATTGTGCCTCTCCACGAAGTATGAGAGCCAGCACTGCTCGAACCTCCTCTTCAGGAGGGTTCCCAGGTGACCGTAGTCGTAGGTTCCGGCAAGTCCGCCATAGATCTCGGCGCCAGGCCAGAAGAAACCCTTCTCCTTTGCGAATGCAGTCAGGTCATCGATATTCATCAGTATCACAAGTCACATGGGCGATTAGATAATTGTGGTTGGTATTAATATATCTTGCAGGAAGCTAGCTCAATGGTTCAATATCCTTAGCAAAGCTCTCTCATCTACTACGACACTGGCGGTACCGCCTATTGGGAATGTGATCATCGGATGGGTATGACCAAAGTCCATATTTGCCAGTATGGGAATGTCGCCCTTTACTATGGTATTTAGTATCTTAGTTAGGCGTTCACGATCTATTCCGCTCCCCTTCTGGAATCTTCCGATCACCACCCCCCTAATGGTTTCTGAACCGGAAAGATGGAAGAGGGATTGCAGGTCTCTTGCAAAGTGAACCATGTCGCTCTCTTCATCGTCCTCTATGAAAAGGATGCTGTTCCGTATCTTCGGCATGAACTCTGTTCCCTGCAAGAGGTTGAATGTGCAGAGGTTGGCCCCGATTATTTTACCCCTAGCCTTGCCCTTTCTGAGGATCCATGGCCCATCATTTTTGTAGTTCAGGTAGGTGGCGTTCTTGCTGGACCACTCTGTCACATCAGTGGAGGGCTTTACTTCGAATGCTTTGCCTTCGAAGAGACATTTCCTGAAGTAGCTCCCACTGTATTCAAGTCCCTTGCCCGCTCCGAACGTAAAGTAGGCAGGGCCAGAGTATGTAACCAGACCTGTTTTGGCGTATATCGCGTTCTGCAATGCCGTTATGTCTGAGTAGCCGCAGAGCACCTTCGGGTTCTCCTTTATGATTTCGTAGTTTATGTACTTCAGGAGTTCGTTCGAGTTAAAGCCACCTATGACTGTTAGCACGGCCCTGACATTTGTATCGAAGAAAGCGTCGTTGAGGTCTTCCACCCTGTGCTCTACACTAGTGGAGTCGAACTCATCGACTTCGCTGACGTGCTTACCGAAGCTAACCTTTAGCCCGAGGGATTCTAGTCTTTGAACGGCCGATTGCCTTATCTGTTCTGTTATGAACGGCAGGTTTATCGATTGCGCCGGGGCTATGACCCTTATCTCGTCCCCCGCTTTTAGTTTTGGGGCTATGATTGGCATGAAGAGCTATCTCCTCTTCTCTTAAAAAGGCTTGCCTGCAATGGGTTGATTATGGGGTTATCCGCTTCCTGTCCCTCGGGAAGAGCACGCATTCCCTTATGTTCTGGGCGCCCGTTATCCTCATCGTGAGCCTTTCCAGGCCTATGCTCCACCCCGAGTGCGGCGGCGCGCCGCACCTGAAGGCATTTATGTAGAACTCGAATCCCTTTGGATCCAGGCCCTTCTTCTTTAGCGACTCTATGAGCATTTCCGGCGAGTGTATACGTTGTGCCCCGCTCAGTATCTCTAGCCCCCTGTAGATGAAATCGAAGCTCTCGGTCAGCTCAGGGTTGTCCTTGCAGGGCATGGAATAGAAAGCTCTCAGGGTAGTCGGGAAGCGCTTTATTATCACGGCCTCGCCGTAGAGTTCGCTTATGCTAGCCTCGTGGTCCCTGGAGAAGTCGTGCCCGAACTCGATCGGGTAGCCTTTCTTCTTGAGGTCCTTTATCGCCTTGCTGTATTCCACCACCTTGACCTTCGGGATGTCAAGCTTTGCACCAAGTAGCTCCAGCTCCCTCTTGTTCTCCTTGACCACAGTCTTTATCATCTCCTTGAATGTCTGGACGAGTATCTTTATGACGTCGTCTGCGCTCGCGAATGCCATCTCTATGTCCATCTGCGTCGACTCTGTCAGGTGGTATGTCGTGTTGGACTTCTCAGCCCTGAACACAGGTATGACCATAACTACCTTCTCCAACCCGCCAATGACGGCAAGCTGCTTGTGTATCTGCGGCGACTGCGAGAGGTAGGCGTGCTTTTCGAAGTACACTATAGGGAAAAGGTCGCTTCCGCCCTCGCTAGCCTCGGCTATTATTGAGGATGGCCTTATCATTAGGAAGCCCTTCTTGGTCAGGGTTGATATGAATGTTCTGTAGAGGGTTGACTGGATCTTGAATATTGCGGCCGTCTCGGGCCTCCTAAGGTCGATGTACCTGCTGTTCAGGCGGACATCTATGTCCGCGGGGACCTTTCCCGTGACCTCGAACGGTATCTGCGTCGATATTGGGTTGAGGTTCTCTATGCTCTTTATGAGTATCTCGAACCCTCCCTTTGCGTTCTGGGCAATCTTGACCGTCCCAGTTATCCTGACCACGCTCTCCTTCGGTATCGACATTCCCTCCAGCACTCTGTCTCCGGCTTCGCCCTTCTTGCCTATTACCTGAACAATCCCAGTCATGTCCCTGAGGAGCAGGAATGTCATGCTGCCCAGTTCCCTGACCTCATGGACCCAGCCCACAAGGGCAACATCCTTGCCCTCCATGCTGGGGTTTAGATCGCCAACAAAGTGTGTCCGCATTGAAATACCTGAAATAGAAGTCTGCCTGCTTCCTTGATAGTCTATATCCCAGCATTTCTTAATACCTTGCGTGTAGGTGCCTTGATGGCATTCCTTCCTTTATCTACCTTAGCACAGGCGCTCCTCATCCCAGATCCATGATGTCGTCCTTGTCCCATCCTGTCCTTCAGTTTCAATCGGTGTAAGGAGCATGCGCCTCCTTCCCTCAGGACCGAACTTGTAACCCTCAATCGTGCTTGTAGATGTGAAGGCATCCAGGTTCGATGCAGCTCCCCTGAGTATCCAGAGGGTGCCAACAGTTATCGTCCAGGAGGAGACAGAGTTTGAGGTCTCCTCAAGAGCTCGGCTCTCTATGGTGCCCTTCCTGAGCAGGTTGACCGGATTGAATATGTCACCACTGTGGCCCTGGACATCACGATCAGCTTCGTCGGCTTCCCTCTTCCTGGCAAGCCAAGTCCGGCGTGCCTTGTAGTACCTGCGGCCCGCACCGGCTCCAGTAAGTGCCAGTCCGGCTCCAAATGCGAGGATCTTCTCGTCTTTTTGCCTCTCCTCTGATCTTAGTATCGTCTCTCCGTCCTTCAAAATAGCGGGGTCTTCTGCAAGGTGGGCGGCCCTTCGCATCATCTCCTTCCTGTTCGGGTCGTTCCAGTTCAGGTAGTTCGGAACCCCGTTGGGAAACTCTGCCTTGAGAACGGCAAGTGTGTGCTGATCCAGCTGCTGGGCGCTCGCCGAGAGTGGGGCAGCGGCTATTGCGGCCGCAATCAGAATCTTCTTCATCCTGCCCTTTTGCATAGTGCTCACTCTGTGTCACGCCTGCGCCTTCTGGCCCACTTCTTTCCTATGTTGAGCGCGACCGCAGCCGAGGCGAGGCCCAGCCAGGCCTTGACCGCCATGGACTCGATGGTCTTTATGGTCTTGACATTAGGGGGATTCAGCCTTCCCTCCCGGTCTGCCAACCTTGCCCCAGCATCTGCTATCATGAGGGCCCTTCCGTCGGGGGTCTGCCATGCCAGGTCAGGGGAAACCCCTCCCCTGCCGGCCCATTCCCGCTGGAGCTTGCTATAGAGCTGCGTTTTCTCAGCGGCCGCCAGATCTTTGGCGTCGTTTCTCTCTATCGATTCGACGGCACCCCTCCTTGGGTCATTGGCCCACTCCTGCCTGCGCCATTCCTCTGTTCTTTTTTGGTTGGCATGGAAATTCATCCCCATTTCTACGGCAAGGAATGTGACCCCCCCTATTATTGCAACCTTGGATGCAGTGCCTATTGCCCGTTCTATCCTCCCTGGGCCGCGAAGGAACTGGGCGTATTTCTTCTGAGCATAAACTACCCAAGGCTGCATTTTGGTCGGCTTGTCTCCAGAGATCTGGCTCGCCGGCATAAAATTCACCTAATATCACGCAGCCGTCCAGATATATCTGTATTGTGGTCTCCCATATCCAGATTATTCTTGTAGGTCTTCTGATAAAAGTTCGTCGCATGTTTTTATCTCGATGAAGGGCGACGCCTTCGATGCCAGTTTCTTGTCTTCTGTCACGAGAGTTCCCCCAGAACGCCTTGCCGCGACTACATAAGAGGCATCATAATAGGATATGTTCAGCTTTGCCGCTGCTTCAAGGATCTCTGACTGCAATCCCCTCAAGCCCACCTTTTTCATGTTGTCTATTACGGAGCTGACGATCTCGATTAATCCAGACGCTTCGGCGAACCCCAATCTCTTGTGGATAGAGTGCTCCTTCCAGATTATGTTGCCAGTTTCGTATGAGGCTAGACTTATTGTGGCGCCGCTACCTATGGGGCCTGGAATTCCCTTGCAGACCATATTGTATATTGCAGAAGAGTCGAAGATGTCGGTCATCGCGCATCCCGGTCCTCCCTTATCGATGCCACCACTGTCTCGATTGGAAGTTTTGTAAAGGTCTTGTGCATCTGCTTCGCCTTCTGCATAAGAGCTTCTATCTCCTTTATCCTTATCTCCCTCTCCAGCGCTCTTTTGAGGACCTTTGCAGGTTTTATGCCTAGTTTTCGCATCTTGAGGCGTTCCTCAGTTGTGATGCGTACCGAGACCGTTGTCGTATCAGATTCGGCCATGTAACCATATTGTATTACAATTAGTAGATATATAAATCTTATTATTTGTAGTTATGCTGCACAGCATGAGGCGCGGGGCCCTTGGCCCCGCACCAGAGGTTGGAATGATGGAATCCCGATATTACTATCAACATGATATTTGTCATTTCACATAAGTGGGCTGTCGCCTGGTGAAGCTTGCCTCTGACACAGCTCTGGATGGCGTTGTAGACCTTTCGTGGGTCTCTGTCCTTGTCTTCCCTTCACCACGAAACCATATTCGCCCTCCGTGATCACTACCTCGCACACACCTTCTTCGTGTACTTTTAATTTGGCGATTGTCGTAGTATGAATATCGTCTGCAAGTTGTCGCACAATTCCGCAAAAGTATTTTATATACGGCAGTAGCATATATTTCAACGGAATGGTGGAGTAATGGAGAGGGTAGTTACTGGGGTACCAGGATTGGATCCATTGATTGAGGGAGGTATACCAAAGGGTTTTAATGTAGTAGTTATTGGCCATCCCGGGGCTGGGAAGACCATACTATCTTTACAGTATCTTTATAATGGTGCCCTTAAAGGCGAAAATGGTTTGTATATAACTGTTGATGCAGATGGGGATATGATAAGGGATCAGGGGCAAAAGCTTGGTTGGGATATAAGGAAACTTGAATCCGAAAAAAAGATTTATATTCTAGAAGTACCACTCAATACGAGATTAAGAATAAATCTTTTTGGACTGATAGAGTCAAAAGTAAAGCAGTATGGTATAAAACGGATTGTTTTTGATAGCCTGTCCTCATTTATGTTCAATATAAATCAGTTCAATATACAATTGCCCAACATAAATGATCTATCTGAATTATCTAGGGAAGAATCTTCATATTTGGAGGAAGAGGTAGGTATTAGAAGCGGATCTATACCAGAGGCAGTACAAAAATTAAGACCGGATCCAATACATTACGAAACTGTGTCCAGACAGAGAATAGTCTACCTTGTGTTTAGAGAGCTTTCTAGACTTAATACCACTAATATGCTGGTAGCCAGTGCTTCAGCAAAGAAAATTGATTCTACAGTAGATGGAGTAAGCGAATTCGCATGCGATGGGGTTATCTCTATTCATAATGAGCTGGTAGGGGCTAAGCGAGTAAGGACCGTTACTATATCGAAAATGAGAAGTACAAATCAAAGCCCATACATACATGATATGGAGCTAAGCGACAAAGGTATAACAATAAAGTCTGCCGATGTGGTTTATGGCTAATTAGTGGTAAACTATGCCTTCGAATGCTGCTCCTTCTTACGAGTTCCCGAAAACTATATTGAAACCTAAGGTTGCTTCGCAACATGGCGAACTTGTGAAGCAGATGGAACCGGATATTCAAAAATTCATCAAATTAGGTAGAAGAGATCCACTCTTGTTTGATTGGGTATTAAGAGTGATGGAAAACTTAGGATTGTCTACTGTAGAACCAGAATATCATGGTAGGCTAGCTGTGATTAAAACTACATTTTCGCTTTGGGAAGTTTTGCTTGACGATCTAGCCGATAATGAGGATACAAGAAATCTGAAACTTTTTGATGAATTCGTTAAGATACCCTTAGAACCTGAACATATAAATGAATCTAAACTTGACACCAAGGAGTTAAATTATCTAAGAATAGGGAAGGAAATATGGGAAAATTCCGTAATGGGAGAAATTAAGAAATTACCAAAATATGAAAAATACAAAGAAGCGTTAGAGTTTGATTTGCTTCAATTCATAAATTCTATGAAGTATAGCAGATTTGTTAACAATATAAAGGATGCAGCTAATATTATCGAAACTGAGGTATATGTACATCATAGTATGTATGTTTTAATACAGATGGATTTGGATCTTATGTGTTCGAAGGGATTTAACGATTCTGAGTTCGGTATGCTGAGGGAGGTTGGATATATTACACAAAAAATGGCAAAAATAGGAAATTTGCTAGGTACATATCCAAGAGAACTGTTAGAAACGGATATGTCAAGTGAGGCGGTGATTAAATTTATGGAGGAGCACGGATCTAACTTTAAATTTAAGCTTAACAAGATTTTAAATAAAGAAAGTAGATATCCCTTATTTGAAGAGAAATTGATTGAGGAATGGCAGAAAGAGTATCAGATGGCTAAAGAAATTGTTCAACATATAAAATCTGTTGATATGGATAGTTTCATGAAAGAACGGGAGTTTATACAGGAAGCGTATCTTATAAAAATAACATTCTGGTAATTAGAGTATCTGACTTTTGCATTCTAATGGGAATTTTGAAAGAAGGTTTTCCTTTTTATATATAATTAGCTTACATTTATCGCCGTTTACTGCGGCACAATTTAGCTCTATTACATCGTAATCAAAATTTGAAATAGAAGATACAATCCCTGCGATTATTCCCCTCGTTATATTATCTACTGGTACACTTACCGTACCTTTTAAATTTTCAACAAATGGTGAATTTTCTATCGTTATTTCACCTTCTAAAGTTTTAGATAAATATTCCATTTTCCCAAGGCCATAGAGGTTTATTGTATTTATAACCCAAGACACTGCATTTGAAGGGTCATGTGCTGTTAACAAATCCTGTTTATGATCCATCATTGACTGTTTGGCCATGCTGTAGATGAGCTTTATTGAATCTGGATCGTTGTTTATAAGCTTCATATAGTTCATCATGCTTCTGGCGGGATATATGGATATACCTTGATTAAATAGAAGTACTCGTCCATCAACAAAAGAAAGCTTTTTGCTTAAGGTTAGCATCTCAAAAAAATTCATTTAATATCACCGAACCTTTTTGCTGCAAGCCGTGGAAAATTTTTAATTAGATATTCTTTATTGCCCCAGTAATAAATGCACGATTCATCGCCTGCACATATACATTTTGCTTCTATAATATCAATATTAGTTTTAAAAGTGGTACTCAGTGATCCTGCAATTAAACCGTCAAATAGCGGATCAGAAGACGCTTCAGTAATCCCTTTGCTTTTTAGATACATGTGCAATGGCAAACCCTTTATTTCAACTATGCCATGTGGGATTCCGTCTGTTTCTACAAGTTTATAAGAAACTATTCCCCACCCCCCAAATGCACAATATTTAACCCAACGATCTAGGTAGTCTCTGTAACTAAGACCGTATTCTTTCCCTATTGGGACAGAGTAATCTATCATCCCGCTTTTCATACTTTCATACAATTTAGGTGCCAATTGTTTGTTATTAAATTTTAATGTGTAGAGACCTATAAAGTCTATAGGGAGTATTATTACCCTTTGTTTATCCATTTTTATTTCTCCTTCTTTTATCACTACTTCTCTAGAGAGCATGAATTTATCAACAATATTCATACCTACATCCCATTTCGTTATCTTAATACTAAATTTATTCTCAATCTTCTTTAAATAATATTGCATTTGAAGTTAATATTATATTTTCTTTCAAAATCCTCTTCTTGCTGTTTATCTTACCATGGAACTTCCTTCAACTTAAGCAGATGTGCCCCAATATTTGTGAGGGGGTGCAGTATACCAGTGAGCACCACAATGAAGGCGATCCCATACCACATCGGCAGATTTCCGAGCCAGAACGCGAATATTAGAGCGAACACCACAAACCCAAACTGATCCATTATGGGGAAGCTCCTCCCGCTCTTGTAGTCAAGTCTTCTCTTTATGAAACTTCCGAGTAAATCCCCGAATACCGCACCTACGGTGAGCATTATAGATATCTTCAGCATGAACGGGAAGGCCAGACTCTCCAATGCCCCTGCAAGTATTCCTATCAGCAATGCCGCTACTGTGCCCCTCAGCGTCTTGTTGTCGCCGAGTATCCTTTTACCACCTAACTTCCTCTTTCGGTCAAGCGGCGAGCCTCCCCCAAAGAGGATGGGTGCGCCATTGGCTGCGTAGGCAGGGAATATATAGATTATGGGATACAGGATCAGGTTGTAGAGCAGGCTCACAGCATCACTAGAGTGTCATAATTTCCCCTGCGGCCACCAGACCTTGCATTGTTCCCCGAAGAACTTGCAGTGGTTGCACTTCCACTTCTCGCCCTCCTTTACCGGCTCTGATTCCCTCTCCCCATTCCAGAACTGCAGCACGTGTTTGATTATACCTTGCGCCTCTTCTGGATTGTAATCGAAGCTATAAATCCTTATCTCGTCACCCGTCATCTTGTCTATGTACCTGACCCTGAGCCTGGCACTGGGCTCCGGAATTCCCTTCAGCTCGTCAAAGTAGGCGTCTGCCACTGATTTAAGGGTTGAGAGGCCGTCTCCAACCCCTGTCGCCCTGAGCTGCCTCTTGAACTGCTCGCTCAGCTGCATCTTGTCTATTTGGTATGCCCTGCTGAAGTTCTGCAACGTGTATTCCCCAGACCTGGCGTCATCGAGCATCTTCCTGTACATAAACATCTGAACCTTGTTAGTGAGGATCTGGGCGTCTGACGGCGGGCTTGGGTCGGACCTTGTCTTGTCATCGGATATGACAACCTTCCCGCCCTCCGTCTCCAGCTGGTCTATCCTTCCGGAAAGCCTGTAGCCCCCTATGGATCCGTACATCTGGATTTCCCTGCCCTTGCCCCTTTCCCTGAGCCCCGACACGGCGAGGTAGCTCGTATAGAGTATCTTGAATAGCGAGTCCGGCCAGGTTGTGGGCTCGAGCATGACAGGGATATTCACCTTTCCCTCCATCTCCTCGTGCATCTGTCTTCCTTTCTTTATTTCCTCTGTTATCTTCCTTCCGAACTTGTAGTTTAGCTCCATCTGCCTCTCGCACCAGTAGGCGGACGATATGTCGGAAACGCTGAGACCGCTCTTCTTCAGCTCGCTTAGTACGCTCAGGCAGTCACCCTTTCCGCATCTTTGAGGCAGCTAATCTGTATACCACATATAGGATTATGGCGAAAACTGCTATTCCGCCAGCGACCAGCGTAAGGCTTTTCACAGATAGAAGATAGTATCCGAACGCCATCAAGACGATATCCCAGATCAGTACCCCTGCGAATGTGTACCCCAGGAACTTCTTGAGCGGCATCTTTGCGAATCCCGCAGGGAAGTTTATCACAGTCCTAAGGACTGGTATGAACCGGGTTAGGAACACTGCTGCAAGGCCATTCTTCGAGAACCAGGAATCAAAGTTGTCTAGATCCGTCTTCTTCACATGGAACAACTGTAGATGCTTGTAAACCACCTCCTTGCCTAGGTAATACCCCACCGCGTAGTCTATCATTGAGCCTACCATGCTCCCTATGGTGGCCGCGGCAAGCGCAAGGTAGAAGTTCAGCACGCCCTTCGATGCGAGCAGGCCGGCAAGCGGCAGGATCACTTCGCTTGGCACGGGGAGCGTGGCGCCTTCCAGGACCATCAGAACGAATATTGCAGCATAGCCATATGCATAGACCCAGGCATTTACCGTAGCGGTGATCGCAGAGCTTAGCCCATGGATCGAAAACGCTAGAAGGTAGTACATGAAACCGCTATTACTCTTCTGTGAGCCTATAAAAGGGTATTCCTACAGAATTATCTGTATCCAGTGAGTAGAGATGATTTCTAGCGCAGATCTGAGGGCCAAGTATCTGGGCTTTTTCCAGCGGAAGCAGCACGGGCTGCTCCCGAACGCTTCCCTTATCCCGGAGAACGACCCTACCGTGCTATTCACGACAGCAGGGATGCACCCCATAGTCCCCTTCCTGCTCGGCGAGCCACACCCCCAAGGGAAGAGACTGTGCAGTGTCCAGAGATGCATACGCACAGGGGACATAGATGAAGTCGGGGACTCGTGGCACCTAAGCTTCTTCGAGATGCTGGGAAACTGGTCGCTTGGCGATTACTTCAAGAAGGAGGCGATTGCACTAAGCTTCGAGTTCCTGACCAAGGAGCTTGGAATTCCGAACGAGAGGTTCAGCGTAACCTGCTTCGCCGGGGACAGGGATGCGCCGCGAGATGAGGAGGCTGCCAAAGCTTGGGAGGCGCAAGGGGTCGAAAAGACTAGAATACATTTCCTGGCAAAGGAGGACAACTGGTGGGGGCCTGCAGGTGCAACTGGACCTTGCGGCCCCGACACAGAGATGTTCTACCACGTAAGGGATGTTCAGGAGAAGAGCACAGAGGATTTTGTGAAGCTGCAAAAGGAGGGGGTGTTCTGCGAGATTTGGAACGATGTGCTCATGCAATACAATAAGGATGCTGATGGCAGGTTTCTGGAGCTTAAGCAGAAGAACGTGGATACTGGAATGGGGCTTGAGAGGACGGTCGCTGTGCTCAATGGCTTCGGCAACGTATATGAATGCGACACACTGGCCCCCATACTTGACAAGGTCGTGTCGATCTCTGCGTCTAATACTGGAAAAACGAGCCGGAGCGCAAGGATAATCACAGACCACATGCGTGCTGCGGTGATGATACTCGGGGAGAAGAAGGCTGTCGTGCCCAGCAACGTGGACCAGGGCTATGTGCTGCGGCGCTTCATAAGGAGGAGCATAAGGCATGCAAGGATGCTCGGCATAAAGGGCGAGTTCTGCAAGTCCATAGCGGAAGTCGTAATACAGGTCATGGGCAAGTCGTACCCCGAGCTGCAGGCCAATAAGGCAAGGATATTCGAAGAATTGGTTAAGGAGGAAGGGAAGTTCTCCACAGCATTGGAGCACGGCACTAGGGTGCTGGAGAGGATGCTGCAGGGGCTGGGAAACCAAAAGACGCTTGATGCAAAGAGCGCCTTCGACCTCTTCCAGAGCTACGGCTTCCCACTTGAGATAACCGCTGAGATGTGCGGCGAGAAAGGATTTGAGGTTGACGAGGGAGGCTTTGAAGCGCTCATGAAGGAGCACCAGGAACTGTCACGGAGAGGGGCCGAGCAGAAGTTCAAGGGCGGGTTGGCCGACCACAGCGAGGAGACGACAAAGCTTCACACGGCAACGCATCTGCTAAACGAGGCGCTAAGGCAGGTGGTCGACAAATCAATACACCAGATGGGTTCCAACATAACAGCGGAGAGGCTAAGATTCGACTTCAACTGGAACGAGAAGCTTACCGAAGAGCAGGTCAGGAAGGTTGAGGATTGGGTGAACAATGTCATAAAGGAAGGGGCGGACGTCGATTACACGATGATGAGTGTCGAGGAGGCGAAGAAGGCAGGGGCCCAGGGGGTCTTCGAGGCGAGGTATGAACAGCAGGTGAAGGTCTATAGTGTGCACAAGGGCGACAAGGTGTTCTCTAGGGAGATCTGCGGGGGACCGCACGTAAAGAACACGAGGGAACTGGGGCACTTCAAGATAACCAAGCAAGAAGCAGTTTCAGCCGGAGTCAGGCGCATAAAGGCTATAGTTCAGTAGTCAGCTTTTATAGCTAGTCCTACAAGGGTTGATGGCACTTGGAGATGCGTGCAATGGAGAACGCAAGCATTCAGATACGGATTAATGGCAAGTACGGCAAACACATCTGTTCGCTCAATAGGAGAGTTGACAAAGAATACGACATTGGATATGCACATATTACCCTGGTCGATTACAAATTGCGCAGGATTTCGAGGCTTATCCCAAAACTTGAAATGATGAATGGCTTGAAGCCCTTCGACGTGTCCGTCTCTGGAGTTGGGACATGGGACAACAGGTGGATCTATCTCAGGGTAAAGAAGAACGGGGGAGTGAAGCGCCTAAACGAGTTACTCTATAAGGAGGTGAGGGATGGGGTATCAAGGGATTTCAGACCTAACTTATGGGTGCCACACATAACTGTCAGTCATAGCAAAGTTAGGTTCAAGAAGAACTTGGGTGAGGTAAAAAAGGCAGCGATTGCATTTAGAGTAAGGGTGAACACTGTTTATTTGGTTGGAAAATACAGGCACGGAAATTACAGGATATTGAGAAGGTACAAGCTTGGGTCCAAAGCCGTTCGAAAGCCTAATAAACGTATCAGGAGCTAACTTATTGACGACCGGTGGAAGATGTGCTATACCTTGACAGCATAGTTGTTCACAACTTCAAGTCCTTCAAGCACACGAGCGTGAAGTTCAAGAAGGGCTACAACTGCATAGTTGGACCCAACGGGTCGGGGAAGTCCAACGTTGTTGATTCGATACTCTTTGCCCTTGGTGAGCACTCCCTCAAGAGGATGAGGGTCGGCAAGGCCGACCAGCTGATCAATGCGACCGCAAAGCGGCGCGACGACGGAACCAAGAGGGCCTATGTAAAACTCGTCTTTTCTGGGGACACCAACGCAGAGATAATGCGCATAATCAAGAGCAACGGCAAGATCGGCTACAAGATAAACGGCAAGACAGCAACTAGGCAGGAGGTGGTGGACTTCCTAAGAAGCTACCGGAGCAGCGCTGATGAGACCAATGTCATCGCGCAGGGAGAGATAAATAAGATGCAGAACCTGAACGCGAGGGAGCGGCGCGAGCTCATAGACATTGCTGCCGGGATCAGGGAATTCGATGAGAAGAAGAATGCATCCCTCAAGGAGCTCGAGAAGGTTGACACCAAGGTAAGGGAGGCGCAGATAGAGCTGGGCCTGAAGAAGGGCTTCCTGGCTGACATCGAGAAGCAGAAGGACGACGCCGAGTCTTACATGAGGTTCAAGGACTACGTGACAAGGGGAACATTCACGATACTGAAGACCAGGGAGACCGAGGTCGCGGCGCAGTTCGAGTCCGCAAGCAGGGACATAAAGGCAATAGACGACAGGATTGCCAAGATAAACGGCGAGACGCTTAGGATCGAGGGTGAGCTCTCAGGGTTCTCTTCTGACAGGACAGCGCTCATAAAGGAGCTCAACGAGAAGTCGATAGAGACCAGCTCGGCCAGCAGGAAGCTGGAGGAGGTTGAGAAGGAGATAGCTGTAAAGGAAACCGAGTCCCGCTCAGTGAGGGACCGGGTTAAGGAGAGGGAGGCGCATTCAGAGTCGCAGATAGGGCAGCTTGATGCCCTAAGGGAAAAGATCGAGAAGCAGCGGGCTGAAATTGACCGCGTAAAGGCGGCGTTGAAGGAGAGGAAGTCGGACAAGGGCATGGAGAGGATCGCCCAATTGGCTGCTTCCCAGGGAGGTGCGGACTCGCTTCTGGAGCTCTACGGCAAGACCCAGAAGGAGATGTTCGCACTGCAGGAGAAGCTTTCTGTGGTCTCCTCGGATGCTGCGGGCCTTGACGCCCAGGCAAGGGGATTGGAGCAGCAGATCGACTCGATAAGCAAGGAGACTGAATCCGTTAACGCGGAGATTAGGGCTGCCAAAGACAGATTGGTCGCGGCGGAGAGGGAGGGGGAGAAGCTCAACAGGGAGGCTGACGCCTCCAGGAAGAAGCTCTCCTCTGGCTCGGGCACACTAGCAGAGGCAAGGAAGCGCATCGACGACATAGATGTCAAGGCGCTCACGTTCAAGGAGCAGCTCGCCATGACAGGGGCCGGAGACAGGAGAGCCGACGAAGAGCTGAGGAGGACGCTCAAGACGGGATATTACGGCAGGGCGCACGAGCTATGCAGCTATGAGGAGAAGTACGAGGCTGCCGTTGCTGCGGCCGCAGGAAACAGGCTCAACTACTTCGTGGTCGATTCCGCAGAGGTCGCCGAGAAGGCGATAGAGCTGATCAAGTCAAAGAAGCTCGGAAGGGCGGCATTCATACCACTTGCCGACATAATAGTCAGCGACAGGCAGCAAAACGCAAAGTTCGATGCCCTGATATCCCACATGGAATACGATGGCAAATACTCAAAGGCGTTCAGATACATCTTCTCTGATACTTACATAATTGACAACATAAGGGAGGCCAAGAGTGCCGGCTTCGGGAAGGGCAGGTTCGTGACATACGGCGGTGAACTGGTCGAGACCAGCGGCATAATAAGTGGTGGTGATTCGGGAAGGCGCATGAGCCCGTCACTTTTGCAGTCGAAGATAAACGCATTGCAGAGAGATAGGGAGTCCGCTGTCACTGCGATGAGGGATCAGGAATCCAACCTTGATGCGCTGAAAAGGCTGCTCTCTGAAACCGAATCCAAGCTGATAACCAACTCTCTGGAGTCCAGAAACATTGGAGAATTATCAGGCAGGCTTGAGGAGAGGGCAATGCAGCTTGGTGCCAGGTGCTCTGCATTCAAGGAACAGCTGGAGAGCGCCAGATTAAAGGCCAAGAAAGGAAGGGATGAGGAAGCGAAGCTATCCAAGGAGATCGAAAGGCTTGGCAAGACTGCCGACGAGGCGCTAAAGAGGTCGAAGGCGCTGGAGGGCCAGGAGGAACGCGAGAAGGAGATTGCGAGCTACAAGGCGGCAATGGAGGAGGTGGAGAGGCTAAAGATAAGCCTCGCTGAGATGCAGAAGGAGTCCGAGATGGAGCTCAAATCTTCGGAGAAGCTCGACGCAGAGGTGCAAAAGACCCACGAGCAGGTAAAGGACGACAGGCGAAGGCTGGCGATACTTGACGAGGAGATCAGGAACCTGGGTAAGGACAGGGTGGAGCTTGGCGAGGAGATAAAGGTTAGGGGCGCAAAGCATGGGGCCCTGATAACCAAGATGAACAAGGTTGACGAGGCAATCGCCAAGGCCGGTGAGGCAAAGGGCAAGTGGATATCAGAGATGTCCAGGGCCGAGAGGGAGGTCGCCGAGATAGGCGCGAGGAAGGCGCAGTCCCAGATGAGGCTCGCTGATATAAGGGCCGAGCTTGCATCGTACCAGAATGTAGAGCCCGTAATCGGGGAGGAGATAAAGCAGGTAGAGGAGAGGGTGCAGAAGTCAAAGTTCGAGATCGAGAAGCTTGGGGCAGTGAACCTCAAGGCTCCCGAGGCATTCAAGGAGAGGAGCGAGGAGGTCGCCAAGGCCGAGGAGAAGATGAGCATCTTGGCAACCGAGAAGGAGGCTATACTCAACCTCATCAAAGAGATAGACGCCAGGAAGCTCAGCGTCTTCAAGGACACGTTCAGCCAGGTCAACGAGAACTACAAGAAGCTGCACGGGTACATCTTCGGTGGGTCGGCATCGCTGCAGCTCGACAGCCAGAAGGATCCGCTTGAATCAGGGCTCAACATAGTGATACAGGAGGGCCGCAACAAGAACATGCTGGTCGAGCAGTTCTCAGGTGGGGAGAAGACCCTTCTCGTGCTGATGCTCCTGTTCGCAATCCAGATGAGGACCCCGCAGGCATTCTACATGTTCGACGAGATAGACGTCTCGCTCGACAAGGAGAACGCAAAGAAGCTGTCTAAGCTGCTCAGCGAGCTGAGCAGGAGCTCCCAGCTGATTGTGGTAAGCCACAACGACACCATGATAACCGCGGCTGACACCGCAATAGGCGTGGTGAGGAGGGCGGGGGAGTCGGCTGTGGTGGGCCTCCAGATGAGCAGCGACGCGGGGCAGGCGCAGGAGGGTGCTTGATTGGCAAAGGCAAAACCAAGGGCAGCTAGGAAGCAGATAAACACTCTGCCCCTTTACATACTGCTCATAATCCTGTTTACGCTGTACATAGTTTACCAGCACGGCGCCGCGGCCTCCATAATAGTGGGGATCGCACTGCTCCTGACTCTGATAACGGTCATACTAGTCGAAACAGTGAATGGGATCAGGGAGTACGGCTTCAAGAGGAACGTGATGGAGATAATCATAGTTGTCCTTGTCGTGCTTGGGGTCTGGTTCGCGATGCAGTTCTTCCTCTCCACCAAGTACCCCCTGGACGTGGTGCCGAGCTGCAGCATGCTCCCAACCCTGCAGCGCGGCGACATGCTGCTATTGCACGGCATCAGTTCCCCTTCGCAGCTTCGCGCTCCAGTTATAAACATCAGCAGGGCCACGTATTCCGGGATTGTGGCCCAGATCAGCAAGGGGGAGCTCGCCTGCGTCGCCTATAGCCAGGGCCAGGGCGGCGTTCACATCTCCCAGTACATGCAGAACGGCTACCTGATAGGCCTTTATTCGGGGGCAAACGGTGGCTCGATAGAAACACTAAGCTCCCAGACAGGCCCGATTATATACCAATGCGGGGTGGCAAACGACAGGTTCAGCAACGGCACCACTCTCAGGATCGTATATACCAGCGGGATAAGCATAGGCAGCCAGACTGTCACTGGTGACAGGAACAACAGCGTTGTGGTCTACAGCACGATTCCGCAGGACCTCTTTTATCAGGAGGGCGACGGCTACATAGTGCACAGGGCTTATGCGGTGCTAGACGTGGGTGGGAGTTACTACGTGCTGACGAAGGGTGACAACAACCCGGGCCTGGACATACAGTACGGCAACTACCCTGCGAACTTGAGTCAGGTGCAGGGCAAGGTCATTGGGAGCGTGCCTTACCTAGGCTACCTTAAGCTCATACTATCGAGCAGGTTCATAGAGCCTGCTGGCTGCAACTCCACGATACAGAACTAGGCGTAGAACTGCAGGCTCTCGTCCCCTTCTGCATCAGAGGCTAGGTTCCTCTTCGATCGGGCGACCACTGCAAAGCTCTGCGCGGTAGTGTACCTATTCGTTATCGGGTTGGTGAACATGTCATCGGTTTCGGTGCCACGGTTTCTTCCAACCTCTACGACCTCCTTTAAGTTAGTATAAGCTTCTTTGAGGGCCATGCGTATGTCATTTCCCCTGGGACCCATCGAGTCTAGCTTTTCCGCGGCTTTGGCAGATTCGATGAACTCGCGGGGCGGAGGGTTGTAGTAGACCCTTCCGATCATAGTTGTGAGCAAACCCTCCTCCTCTTCGCTGAGACCCACCTTATTCTTTACGTAGGCGACCGCGTGCTGCATAGCAAAATGGTGCCCGATCTCATAATAGGGGTATTCACGGCCCTTCTTCGCAATTATTGATACGGCCTCGCGCTCTATGGGGGCTATATCCTTGGAGGTCAGTATCGGGGATAGTATAGCCAGCTTCATGCGTATCTCCCTGCAATCCTCCCTTATCTCCCTGGATGCCTGATCGACGCTAAGCTTGACCTCGGTACCCTTCTCCGCCAGTTTTGTGGGCATTATTACCGGAAAATCTAATGAATTTTCTGATATTTATGTGTATCTGGGGGATTGTTTTACGCTGCAGGTCCTGCCGAGATAATGGTTATATACCTTTGCGTGTCAATACTTAACGAAATTCAGACAGCAGTCTTGAAAGTCTGTGATCTTATGGCAGATTTGGCGAATGATATACGTCTAGCTGTGGACAGCGGCAAGGCGGTCTTCGGAGTCAAGGAGTCGATAGACTCCATGATGGCCAGCAGGGCCAAGGCCGTGATCGTAGCCTCGAGCAACAAGAGGGACCGCATAAATGACATAATGCACCTCGCCAAGCTATCCGAAGTCAAGGTGATAGTCTTCCAGGGCAACCCGATGAACCTCGGAGTAGTCTGCGGAAAGCCGTATTCCGTGTCGGTGCTCTCGATAATGGAGCCCGGCAGCTCTAACATACTTAAGGAGAATTATTAGGTGTAGATGTGCCAAATGGTGAATTCGCTGCAAGGAAGCTCGTAAGGCAGAGGAAGCACCAGCGATTGCTAAAGAAGTGGCTTAAGAGGAGAAAGCTTCACCTCAAGGAGAGGTACGACGCGATGGGGACTGTACCGAGGGCAAAGGCGATAGTGCTCTCCAAGTTCGCGGTCGGCCAGAAGCAACCCCACTCTGGGCAAATAAAATGCGTCAAGGTCCAGCTCATCAAGAATGGGAAGGTCGTGGGCGCTTTCGTCCCGTGGGATGGCTCGATAAACCACATCGACGAGCACGATGAGGTCACAATAGAGGGAATGGGTGGCTCCCAGAGAGGCCAGATGGGATGCATACCAGGCATGAAGTACAAGGTAGTTGAACTCAACGGAGTGAACATCTGGCTCATAAGGGCCGGTAGGAAGGAGAAGCCGAAGAGATGATATTGATGGCAGATGAAGTTGCAGCAGACCAGAAAACACAGGCCACTGAGACCACGCCAGCAGCTGCCCCATCTGAGGTAAAGGTGAAGAGGCGAAGGGTCGCGAGGCCCAAGGTCGCCGCAATGCCGGTAGAGGGCGCCGCGGAGCCAATGAGTTCCGGAATCAGGTCAGGGCTTCTCTTCGGGAGATATGATTACAATGTCGAGGTCAGGGATCTCAGCCTCAAAAACTACGTCAACCTGAGGCCGATAGCCTATCCGATGACTTACAGGAGGGGAAGCCAAAAGAGCTTCTCGAAGGCGAACCTCAACGTTGTCGAAAGGCTTGCCAACTCGCTCATGAGGGGTGGCACAGGCGGCAAGATAGGGGGCCACGTCATAAGGACAAAGGGAAGGCTCCAGGGCAAGAAGATCAAGGCGATCAAGATAATAGAGCAGGCCTTTAGCATAGTCAACAGGAACACGGGAAAGAACCCGCTTCAGGTACTCGTGGCTGCGCTTGAGAACAGTGCACCTATAGAGGACACCACGAGGGTCATATACGGAGGCATAAAGTCAAACGTGGCTGTTGACATAAGTGCCAGCAGGAGGATGGACGTCGCGGTGCGCAACATAGCAATGGCTGCCATAATAGGGGCCTTCGCTAACAGGAGGTCGCTGCCAGAGGCGCTGGCGAACGAGCTTATCCTCGCGGCAAACGTGGACATCAACAGCTACGCGATAAAGAGGAAGAACGAGATAGAAAGGATGGCGAGAAGCGCCAAGTGATGATGCTGATCGTATGGTTAGGAAGGAGTTCATAGTAGAGGAGATTACAAAGCTCATGGGAAATCCCGAGCAGATAAGAAATATCGCGATAATAGCCCACGTCCACCACGGAAAAACAACTCTTACCGACTCGCTTCTAGTCCAGGCGGGCTTGATATCGAAGCAGGTGGCCGGGGATGTCCTATACACCAACTACGAGGCGATAGAGAAGGACAGAAGGATGACCATAAAGTCGGCCAACATATCGCTCGGTTTCACCTACAAGGAAAAGGACTACATGATAAACCTCATAGACACCCCAGGGCACGTCGATTTCGGAGGACACGTGACTAGATCAATGAGGGCCGTCGACGGTGTAGTGCTCGTCGTCGATCCCGTAGAGGGAGTCATGCCCCAAACCGAGACGGTGCTCAGGCAGGCGCTCAAGGAGAAGTGCAAGCCGGTACTTTTCGTCAACAAGACAGACAGGCTGCTTTCAGAGCTTAGGCTCACCCCTGAACAGACATTCGAGAGGCTGCTTGACCTCATAAACGCCATAAACAGGCTCATAGAGCAGTACGTTCCGGACGAGTTCATGGGCAAGTGGAAGGTCAGCGTCGAGAACGGAAGCGTCTGCTTCGGATCGGCATACGACAAGTGGGCGATATCGAAGTACATCATGGAAAAGTACAAGATCAACTTCAAGCAGGTCTTCCAGCTAACCCAAGAGGGCGAGGAGGGGCTCAAGAAGCTCCAGGCGGTGGCGCCGATCGATGAGGCAACCCTCGCCATGATAGTCGACCATCTGCCAACCCCGACAGTGGCGCAGAGCTACAGAATACCGCAGATCTGGCACGGGGACCTCGAGACCGTAGAGGCGAAGGCGATGAGGTCGGTGGACAAGTCGGCCAAGACCAATATAGTGGTATTCAACATCATGTATGACCAGCACAGCGGCGAGGTCGCTGTCGGAAGAGTGTTCTCAGGAGTGGCCAAGAAGGGCGTGGAGCTCAACATATCAGGGAGGGCAAACCCCCAGAAGATACAGCAGGTCGGAGTTTACATGGGCCAGGAGAGGGTCATTGTCGACCAGATCCCGGCAGGGAACATAGCCGCGCTCATAGGTCTCAAGGATATCTCGGTGGGTGACACACTCAGCGAGGACAAGATAGAGCCGTTCGAGCAGATAACGCACTACTCAAAGCCCGTTGTCACAAAGGCGGTTGAGGCGAAGGATTCAAGGGACACTGCAAAGCTCATAGAGGCGCTCAGGGTCATGTCAAAGCAGGACCCGACGATAAAGGTGGAGATAAATCAGGAAACTGGCGAGCACCTCATCAGCGGCATGGGAGAACTGCACCTAGAGGTTATAGAGACCAAGCTCAAGGACGAGTTCAAGATCCCGATAACCACGAGCGAGCCAATCGTTGTTTACCAGGAAACGATAGAGAGGGGACTTGCCGAGCCGATAGAAAGCAAGAGCCCGAACAAGCACACCAAGTTCTGGCTCAAGGTAGAGCCGCTCAAGGAATCGGTGCTCAAGGCGATGGACGCCGGCACTATACGCGATGGAGCGCCGAAGGGCCAGGTCGCGATAGAGGCGATGATTGCTGCCGGACTTGACAGGCCTACTGCCAAGGGGGTAGTCTACGTTGCCAACAACTGCATGCTCGTGGACGGCTCTAAGGGAGTCCAATACCTTAACGAGGTCATGGAACTCCTCATAGACGGGTTTGTGGAGGCCGTGAAGGACGGCCCGCTTGCAAGAGAGAAATGCAACGGCATAATGGTCACGATAATGGATGCCACGATACACGAGGACCCTGTACACAGGGGTCCGGCGCAGATAATACCAGCCGCCAGGAGAGGAGTCTATGCCTGCATGCTAACATGCGGAGTCGTGCTCATGGAGCCCAAGCAGATGTTCACTATAAGCATACCACAGGAGTACATGTCTGATGTCATAACGCTGCTGCAGAGCAAGAGGGGAGTGGTGCAGAATATACAGCAGGAGAGGGAGGTCATGTCGATTATCGCCAAGATGCCAGTATCGGAGGTCATAAAGGGCTTCTCAAACGGCATAAGGTCCACAACTCAGGGAAGGGCAATCTGGTACTACGAGTTCGCAGGCTACGAGAAGCTCCCAACAGAGCAGCAGAACAAAGTTGTAAGGGAGATAAGAACGAGAAAGGGCCAGCCACCTGAGCCACCCACCGCAGCGCAGTTCCTCGAATAATAGGATTCGCTTGGATACCTATCTGTTTTATATATTATAAGAAAACCATCGTTCCTTATGGGGGAAAGGCTGAAGCATTTCGTTGAGTCACAGCAGCTGGACGAAAAGCTCATCTACAACCTGTTTAGGGGAGCCGACTCGTTCAGGCAGAACCCAAGATCCAACCTGAATCTGGATGGGAAAACAGTGGCTATGCTATTTTATGAGCCGAGCACCAGGACCAGGTTCAGCTTCGAATCGGCTGCGATGGGCCTTGGAGCCAAGATTATAGGGACGGAGGACGCAAAGAAGTTCTCGTCAACCGCAAAAGGGGAGTCGCTTGAGGACACGATAATGGTTGTGGGGGGCTATTGCGATGGCATAGTGCTTAGGCACGATCAAAATGGCGCCGCGGCGAGGGCAGCTGAGATCAGCGATGTACCGATAATAAATGCAGGGGATGGGAAGGGGCAACACCCGACCCAGGCGCTTCTAGATGCCTATACAATATATAGAGAGCTGGGAAGCCTCAACAATATAAAGTTGGCTTTCGTGGGAGATCTGGCCTCTGGGAGGACAGTCAGGTCGCTATGCTACTTGATGGGCAAATTCAGCGGCATTGACATCACGTTTGTTTCTCCAGAAAACCTGAGGATCGGCCAGGATATACAAGACTATCTCAGGCGCAATGGGGCGCAGTTTAGAGAGGACGCCAACCTGGAGAGGGTGCTACCACAGGTGGACATAGTGTATATGACTAGGATACAGAGAGAAAGGATAAGCGCAGAGGAATACGACAGAGCACATGGCAAGTACGCAATAGACGAAAATAATTTCAGGCTCATAAGACGCGATGGAAGGCTTATGCACCCGCTGCCTCACCTTGAGGAGATTGACCTTCCAGTGGAGCTCGTGAAGAACGACAAAAGGGTCGCTTATATAAGGCAGGCCCATAATGGCCTGTTTATAAGGATGGCGCTGCTTGCCCACATGCTGGGATAGCAGTTGCCTTTTTGTATCGAAATATGCGTCGAAACCCACAAGCTTTATATACCTTAAAAAGACGCATTATAACAGGGTTATAGAATGGACCAGAAGATGGAGACTGTCAGCGGCAAGCCTGGGGAAGAGGTGGTCGTTAAGGACTCCGAGTACATGGAACGCTACGGGTTTAATGACAAGTTTGAATACAAGTTCAAGACCCAGAAGGGGCTCTCCGAGGACATAGTAAGGGAGATATCGAAGATGAAGGATGAGCCTGACTGGATGCTCCAGAAACGGCTGGTGGGATACGCTCAGTTCGTGGCGAAGCCTACGCCTCAGTGGGGAGGCAACCTCAACGAGATAGACTACAATGACATTTACTACTACCTCAAGCCAACGGACAAGAAGTCGAACAACTGGGAGTCCGTGCCAGAGGAGATCAAGAGGACCTTCGACAAGCTCGGGATCCCAGAGTCTGAGAGGAAGTTCTTCGCAGGGGCAGAGGCGCAGTATGATTCAGAGGTGGTGTATTCCCACATAAGGGAGGATCTGGCCAAGGATGGTGTTGTATTCATAAGCACTGACGAGGCAGTCCACAAGTATCCTGAGCTCATGAAGAAGTATTTCGGTACAGTGATACCTGCCAACGACAACAAATATGCCGCGCTTAACACTGCGGTATGGTCAGGCGGATCGTTCATATACGTGCCCAAGGGAGTAAAGGTGAAGCTCCCATTGCAGGCCTACTTTAGGATAAACACGGAGAAGGCTGGCCAGTTCGAGAGGACGCTCATCATAGCCGATGAGGGCGCGGATGTCACATATATCGAGGGATGCACAGCCCCGATTTACATGAGCTCATCCCTGCATTCTGCAGTCGTGGAATTGGTTGCACACAAAAATGCGCACATAAGGTATGTTACGATACAAAACTGGTCCAAAAACGTATACAATCTTGTGACCCAGAGGGCTCTTGCCTATGAGAACGCCCACGTCGAATGGATCGACGGCAACATCGGTAGCAAGCTGAATATGAAGTACCCATCAGTTTATCTGAAAGAGCGTGGTGCAAGGGGAGAGATAATGTCCATCGCCGTTGCAGGTCCAGGCCAGGTCCAAGACTCTGGAGGGAAGATATATCACCTTGCACCAGATACCACATCGCAGATAATCTCGAAGAGCGTATCTTCAGGAGATGGCATTACAACATATAGGGGGCTATTACACATAGCAAGCAACGCTTCAAACGTAAAATCTACCGTAAGATGTGTTAAACCCGATACAATTATTTTAGGTGACAACAAACCAATTAGAGATTATAGTATTGGAAACTCTGCTATAGGCGCAAATGGTATAAATGGAATTACGGAGACTTTTGTAAATGAGTTCGAAGGAAATATGATTAAAATATGTCCAGCTGGAATGCTACCCTTTGAAGTAACCCCAGAGCATCCGATATTCTGTTCTACTTCAAGCACGGTATACCCTTGTGTTATTAGAAATGGGAAACATGCGCATCTAATGAGAATATCGCTAAGTAAGCCTGGTTGGAAATTTGCTTCCGACCTAAAGGAAAAATTAGCTCTCAAGAATGGGGATTATGTATTAATACCAAGGTTAAAAGGCGACATCGAAATTGGGGAATTAGATTTGATGCCGTTCATTTCTAATAGAGGGCCTAAGCTTATGGAGTCGAAAGGTCATAGTTTAAAAATACCTTTTGATAAGGATTTTGCATGGTTGCTAGGTCTTTACGTAGCCGAAGGTTACGCTTCTCAGGATAAGCTTAAGTTTGCGCTAAATGAGAAAGAGACCGAATTGAGGGACAGGATAATGAAGATTTTTGGTAATTTGGGATATAAGAGTAAGGTTTATGCAGGAAAAGATACAAAAGCGGTAGAGGTTTGTGTATTTGCTAGCGTGATCTCTAGGGCGTTTGAGGAATGGTGTGGAAAGGGAGCTTCTAACAAAAAGGTTCCTGATTTTATCGTCTTGCATAAAAATCCCGAACTAGTAAGATCTTTCTTGGATGGATATTTGAGTGGAGATGGAACATTAACATACAACTGTAGCAAAACAAAAAATGTAATACATGCCGTTACTGTTTCTAAACTCTTAGCAATACAAATACAATTGATAGGTGCCAGATTTGGTATGTTCTTTAGGATAACTAATGCAAGCAAGGCTTCAGTAGTACAGGGCAGAAAAGTAAAAATACATGATAAATATGATGTAAGGTGCAGTATTAATGCAAAATTCTTACGTGCAAGATTTGATGAAGACTACTTGTATATTCCGATTAGGAGAATTGAAAACGTCCCTTATAGAGGGAATGTTTACAATATAGAAACGACTGATCATACGTATCTTATTTCTAATGCGATAACACATAATTGTGACGCCTTACTTTTGGACGAGGAATCAAAGACGAATACCTATCCATACATGGAGGTCAAGAGGGAAGACGCTACGATAACGCACGAGGCGAGCACGGGGAAGGTCGGCGAGGAGCAGCTCTTCTACTTAATGTCAAGGGGCATGAGCGAGGAGGATGCGCTTACCACTATTGTACTTGGCTTCCTCGACCCTCTTGCAAGGGCGCTCCCGCTCGAGTATTCACTTGAGCTCAGGAGGCTCATCAAGCTGGACATGTCAAATTCGGTAGGGTAACGGTGCTTGTCTTGGGATTCTACGAAACGTTTGTAACTGAGGCCGCAGAGAGCTATGCCAAGCTTCCGGAGGAGACAAACTCCCTTTACAAGAAGCACCATGTCACTGTAGGCCAGATTCCTGATATGCAGGAGAATGAGAAAGCAGAGATAGCTGCCATGAATGACTTTCTCAACGCCAACACAGGAAGGTTCGGGACCGGTTTCGACGCAGTCATAGGAAGTTCTACGGTTTTGGTCAACAACAAAATTGTAACCGTCGGCCAACCAAAGAGCTCTGAGAACCTTCTCAATAGGATGATGCACAGCAGCAAGGATGACAGGTACACTGCCTTCATAAACGCCAACTCGAAGAGGACGATAGTTATAAACGTTGAAAAGGGCGTACATCAGGAGGTAAAGCTGCTCTTCCTCAATCATGACCAGCCACTGCTCTCCCATGTATTCATGAACGCTGGGGCAGACTCCAAGGCAAAGGTTGTTGAGGTCTATGCATCATCTGCGACAAAGAGCTCCACAATGGCCACGATACACGAGATATCTTCTGGGGATAACTCCACATTCGAACTTGATGCAATACACAACGAGAACGCTGGGACTACTCTTCTCTCTTTCTGCAAGAACAACCTAGGCTCGCACTCAAACTTCAGGTTCAACACGTTCTACAACGGCTCACAGCTGGCACGCATCAGGAATGTCATAAATGCGACATCCCCCGGAAGCAATGTGGAAGTTAACGAGGTTGTCTTTGGGTCAAAAGTGCAGAAGTTTGACATCGCAACCCAGATACACAATCAGGGGAGGGAGAGCAACGCAAGCCTGGAATCGAAGGCCGTGCTTATGGATACATCTTCATGCTTGCTCAAAGGGTTTGCGAAGGTCCTGAAGGGGGCAAGCGGGGCCAGATCATACGTACACGAGAGAGGGATACTGCTCGACAGGGGAGCCAGGGTCGACGGCCTTCCAGACATGTCTGTGGAAGAGAGCAACGTGAAGGCTACCCATTCTTCGGCAACGGCCCCGATCGATCAGGAAACCGTGTTTTACCTCATGTCTAAGGGAATACCAGAGATCGGGGTAAAGAAGCTCATAGTCGCTGGCTTCCTCGGTGAGATAATATCGAAGATGCACAGCGAGTCGGCTCGCAGCATGGCGATAGAGTTGATAAACCACAAACTGGAAACGAGGGAGTTCGGCGTGCTACCAGAAACAAATCCGGAAAACGCATGGATGTTCGGTGAGGAGAAGGGCAGGGACATGTTCATGGGTCACTACAAGTACAGGTGATTATGCGCAGACAAACTACGAAATCGCATACAGCAGGGTGATACCCGCATTCAGGAGGGCTGTGGCACGAGAGATGCACAGCCATTACCACATGAAGCAGGTTGACATAGCAAGGCGGCTCGGCATAACTCAGGCAGCGGTGAGCAAGTATCTCAGCGCTGGTGGATATAAGGAGAACGGTTATTACAGGGAGATCGGGGACTTTATACAGGCTTCGCTCAAGGGAGACGAGGTATCAGGTAGGCAGGCGCTCTGCAAGGCATGCCAAGCTGCCCGGAAGTTTGATTGCGCGTTCATGTTTAAGCAGTGATGTTATGGAATTGAAAATAGAGGACCTTCATGTCGAGATTGAGGGCAAGGAGATAATCAAGGGACTGAGCCTCACCATACCGCAGGGGCAGACTCATGTGATCATGGGGCCCAACGGCTCTGGGAAGAGCACGCTGGCGAAGGCGATAATGGGCCACCCGCACACGAAGATAACGGCTGGAGACATAAAGGTGGACGGCAAGAGCATAAAGGAGATGACCACGGATGAGAGGGCACGGCTGGGCATGTTCCTTCAGTTCCAGAACCCTGTGGAGATAGAGGGAGTCGGTTTCATCAATTTCCTTCACCTTGCCAGCCAGTCGATGGGAGTGAAGCAGGGCACAACAAAGGACTTCATGAAGGACATAAAGGGCAAGATACAGGAGCTCAAGCTGAGCGAGGACTTCATAGGGAGGCCGCTCAACATGGGGTTCTCCGGAGGCGAGAAGAAGAAGTCAGAGGTCCTCCAGATGAGCGTACTAAGGCCTAAGATCGCGATACTTGACGAGCCTGACTCGGGGCTCGACATAGACGCGATAAGGCAGGTATCAGAGAGCGTGAACAAGATCGCCCAAACAGAGAAGACTGGCCTGCTCATAATAACGCACTACAGCAGGATACTATCATACATAAAGCCTGACTTCGTGCATGTTATGGTAAACGGGAAGATAGTGGATGAGGGGGGCAAGGAGCTTATAGAGAAGCTCGAAAAGGAGGGATACGACTCTTACCTCAAGGCCTGAGAAGATGGAAACGCTCGATGTTGACGCGATAAGAAAGGACTTCCCGATCCTGAAGAGGAAGATGAACGGGAAGAGGCTTGTATACCTTGACAGCGCAGCAACATCGCAGAAGCCGATTCAGGTCATAAAGACAATCTGCGACTACTACAAGGAGCAGAACGCCAACATACACAGGGGCCTTTACCAACTTTCCGCAGATGCGACAGAGAGATATGTGGATTCGAAGAGACGGCTTGCCAAGTTCATAAACGCCTCTGAGATGCAGGAGATAGTGTACGTCCGTAACGCGACAGAGGCGATAAACCTTGTAGCCTACGCTTGGGGAGCCCAGAACGTTCAAAAAGGAGATAGGATTCTTCTTACAGAGTTGGAGCACCACAGCAACATAGTGCCTTGGATGGAGCTTGCAAGGAGGAAGGGTGCAGTGTTGGAGTACGCCAAGATGGATGATAAGGTGGCGCATGTGGACATGGGTGACTTCATGGAAAAGATAGAGAAGAGACCCAAGATCGTCGCATTTGCACACATGTCGAATGTTCTGGGAACGATAAACAACGTCAAGGAGATGACAAAGGCAGCCCACAAGAATGGGGCTACAGTATTGGTGGATGGTGCGCAATCGGCGCCGCACATGAAGGTCGACGTAAGGGAGATTGACTGCGACTTCTTCGCGCTTTCAGGGCACAAGATGCTCGCACCAATGGGCATAGGTGCGCTCTACGGGAAGCGGCAGATACTTGAGGACATGGAGCCGTTCCTGACAGGCGGCGACATGATAAAGAGCGTCCACTACCATTCTTACGAGAAGAACGAGCTTCCATGGAAGTTCGAGGCTGGAACCCCGAACGTTGAGGGTGGACTGGCTTTCACTGCTGCAATAGATTATCTTGAAGGATTGGGAATGGACAAGGTACGACAGCATGAGAAAGAGGTAACAAAATACGCAATCGAGGAACTTGGCAAGGTTAAGGGGGTAAAGATATACGGACCGGGGATGGAGGAAATAGAAAGGAGGGGTGGAGTCGTGTCGTTCTCTGTTGATAAGGTGCACCCACATGATGTCTCCCAGATACTTGGCGAGGAGGGGATTGCGATAAGAGCCGGCCACCACTGCGCCATGCCGCTCGTCACCGAAAGGCTGGGAGAGGCCGCTCTCTCAAGATTCAGTTTCTATATTTACAATAAGAGCGACGAGGTGGACAAGGCGATAAGGGCATTAAAGAAAGTGAGACGCATATTCAGGGTATGAAATGAACATCTACGCAGAGGAGATAATATCTCACTATGAGCACCCACATAACAAGGGAAAGATAGCCAACGCAAGCGTGGACTTCCACGAGTACAACCCCACATGTGGAGATGACATAACAGTATACCTTGACATAAGGGATGGCAAAGTGAGGGACGCAAAGTTTGACGGGCAGGGATGCGCTATAAGCATGGCCTCCGCAAGCATGCTCACCGATGAGATAAAGGGCAAGAGTATGGCTGAGCTAGAGAAGACAGGGGTAAAGGAGCTGATAGAACTTATAGGCATAGATCCCGGCCCGGCGAGGCTGAAATGCGCAACGCTCTCACTCAAGGCGATAAAGAAGGCTCTATTCCTGTACCAGCACAAGGAAGTGGACGATAGCACTAAGGAATTATAGAACGCCACATCTGGACTTTATCTCTTTTACCAACTTTAGCCACTCAGTAGCCGTGGAGTTATTTGCAGTCGCTTTGATCAATTCAAGGTCGTTGCCTGAAAGTCGAACTGGGTGAGCCAGCTTTATGAGATATGGGGGTTTTAGCAGGGCCCTGAGATTTATCTCGTAACTTATTCCTCTATCCACAGAGCTAGTATGCTCAACGATTGCAGTCACTTGGGAAAAGCCAACCTTCCTGCCCTGCCCAGAGAGATTTCTAAGATGCGAAATGTCAATGTGAGTGCCATGGGATAACGAAATGGTTATATCTGAGTGACAGACCAGTGCATAACTTCTCTTTTTCATCCCGCTTTTGGTTATCGCGCGTGACAGTATCAATACGTACTCCGGAAGGGGACGCGGATGCCCAGATTCATCAATGTATTCGGACCAAAGTGAAACTGCATTTGGGTTAGAATCGATAGTCTTGGGCCTTGATTTCATAATGGAGAATAATATTTCAGGATGTTTTGTCTTGTTGACAAGGACTGGCAGGCTTGGGCCAAGGGCATTTCCTATACCCCAGTAGAACCTTCCGGATCCAAGCTCACGTTCTAGCTCTTTGTGCAGAATTATTGTTCCGAGTTCCTGCCCTGACTCGGCTTGCATTCTTGTCCAGCAGAATTCGCTGGGCAGTCCAATAGGTTCTCGATCTTCACACCAGTTACAAATGCCACTTTCAGAGTTAACGATTTTACACACCGATTGTTCGATTGAAACTAATCGACCGCAATCTCTATCCTCTTCCTCCTCGAACCTTTGTTCTCATATCCGATGAGCTTTATTCTGCCTATCTCCTTTGTATCGCCTACGTGCGTGCCTCCATCAAGCTGGAAGTCATGTTCACCTATGTCTACCACCCTGACGATGTCGAGCTTCTTGAGAAGCTCTGCTCCTGGTGCCGTCCTTGCCAGCCCCGGAACCTTCGCGGCCTCATCTTTGCTCAAGAACCTGACCCTTACCGGATGCCCTTCATCCACTATCTTCTGGGATTCCGCTACTATCTTCTCAACCAGCCCCTTGCTTACCCCTTCCATGTCGAAGTCTATCCTCGCCTTGTGCTCATAGATCTGCCCTCCAGTTATCTGACCGTTGCTGTGGTTCTTTACCACTACGGCGTCCATGACGTGCAATGCGGTATGTAGTCTCATGAGGGCGTACCTCCTGCTCCAGTCTATCTTGCCCTTTACACTGTCTCC
The DNA here is from genome assembly GCA_028866775.1 of Microcaldota archaeon. Lineage (GTDB taxonomy): Archaea > Micrarchaeota > Micrarchaeia > Micrarchaeales > Micrarchaeaceae > JAJYUY01. The sequence goes on from JAGWHK010000002.1 coordinate 183,565, forward strand.
AATCTTTAGTCCTTCGGCGCTCTCCAGCTTGTGAAGCACCTCATCCCCAGTCTTTGCTGTTTCGACCACTTTGTACTCCCTGCCGGAGGCCTCCAGGATCCCAGTGTCACACAGCTGGCCTCCACCTGTCGGAAAGAAGGCTGTCCTATCAAGTTGGACCAAGTTGTCCTCTATCGCAGTTACTTTCGCCTCGAACTCCTTAACGTATGAGTCCGTCAGGTACAACTTCTCTGTCATTCATTCAGCCTTAGCGTTATGCGGGCCTGGCGGGATTTGAACCCGCAACCGTTCGGTCCGAAGCCGAACGCGCTATCCAAGTTGCGCCACAGGCCCATTTTAGATGGTCTTAGGCATTATTTATGCGTTTGCGGTCTACCGCGCTGTTCGCATCCTGGACTGCGCCGCCCTGTTATTTCCTGCCCTCCTGAGCAGCAGACTTATGCCTTCCTGTAGGTCCTTCACGGCCTCTATCTTGGGGCTTCTGGATTCGTAATGCTCTTTCATGTTCCACGGCTGTTCAATGAGGATCAGCCTTGTCCTCCCATTTCCATTCCGTATCATCTCCTCTGCAACAGGGTTGCCGTCATCAAGCAGTATATCATAGCCCATATGCACCTTCTCTTCAGACCTAGGCGTTATCTTTAGATTCAGACTTATTCCAGGAAAATGGGCGTTTAGCCAGCAGTTCACAAATGGCTCATGGGTCGTTGGCCTTGCAGTTACAATTTCAACGTTATGGGATGATGCAAGCGCACTGAGATCTTTGCTGCCAATAGAGGGCTTGATCCCCCACCATCTCTGGGTCCAAATCTTGTCGTACAGCTTATGGTACTCGTCGAGTGACATGGGTATATTCCAGTTCTTGCTCCAACCGCCCAGATCTTTGATCGTGTAGCCGGTCTTGTTTACCGAGTTGTAATAGTCGATGATCGTATGGAATGACATCGCAAGTGTGCCATCTACATCTAGGCCTACCTTCATCGTGGTTCTGTGTGCCATAAGATCACTACAGCAGTTTGGACTTTTGCCTTGATGGCTTCTGTACTCTATTACCTTCCTTGCTGAAAAGATCAATGCCCTCTGTCAGGCTAGCTACCCTTATTATGTTTGGCGCCTTGAGCTCATGGTGCTCGTTCTGGTTCCACGGCCTGGTTACAAAGAATAGTAAGGTGCTAGTGTCTCCCTTCTTTATCAACTCCTCTGCGACAGGAGGAGCATCATCGAACAGAACGTCGTACTTTGCATGGGCCTTCTCTTGAGTTGTGTCAGTTATTTTTATCTTTGACTTAACTCCTGGAAAGTAGAAGTCCATCCATTCCCTGATCGGCCCTTCGTGGTCTCTAGGACGGTGAGTGAGTATCTCTAGATCGTGATTTTGTGCGAGTTTGTCCAGGGTCTTTGCTGAGACTGCTGGTAGCACGTCCCACCATCTGGCTTTCCATATCTGGTCGTGCATCTCCGAAAACTCCTTAAACGATACAGGTATGCCCCACTTATTGTAGGAATAGAAGTCTTTGACCGCATATGCTGAATTATACCTTAAATTGTACTCCTTTATGAAAGTCTCATGAAAGAGGGCCAGCGTCCCGTCTATGTCCATGCCTATCCTCTTGCGGTCGCCTGATCTTAAAAGCTCTGGCTGCATCATAACAACACTAGCCCTCTGTCCGCCCTTATATAAAGCTCTTTTGATTATTCGCCATACAGGAGCGAGTCTATCTCCTTGCTTGTCGAGTCCCTGCTCCACTTCGACTGCTTTGGAATCTGCTTCTTCGATTCCATGACCTCGTTCTCCAGGAATAGGCGCATTGCATGCGCCACCGCCACCCCCATCTTCATGCCTCGTTCGGCTGCCTTTCCCTTGAACTTCCTGAACACCTCCTCATTCAGGTCGCGTACAGTGATGTTCATGCGGATCAACTTTGTTTGAGATCAACATTGTTTGATTTGTCATACAAGTATTTATCTGTTTCTGTTCAATTTTGTCGCCGTAATTATACGCTTGGATGCTGATACCGTATGGGTAGCGATCTCTCTGTCCGTCAGCAAAATCAACATAATCATTTATATATCTTTAGATGGTATCATTATCAGACCTGCACAAAAAGGTTAATCACAACTCATGATAATTGGTGGCGCATATGGTAAAATTCATAATTGCCAAGCAGCTAGTTGGAAAGAAGGTAATAACGTCGGACGGATTCGACCTGGGCAGGTTTGTTGATGCTGAGATAAGCAAGGTAACGGGCAAGCTCAACGTTCTTCTCGTAGAGCCCGATCCTGATAGCAGCGTTGCGAACAAGATGAGGGGCGACGATGAGCACATAAAGGTGCCATACGACGCAGTAACTTCCGTGAACGACTACATAGTCGTGGACAGGAAGAACCTGTAATCAATACAGGTGGTGCCCATTATACTGTGCGGGGCTGATGAGGCCGGAAGGGGCGCGATACTGGGTCCTCTTGTTGTGAGCATGGTTGGGGTAAAGAGCTCCAGCGTGCGCAGGCTGACGGACATAGGTGTCAGGGACTCGAAGCTCCTCTCGGAAAAGAGGAGGAAGCGCTTGTACGATGACATAGTCTCGATAGCCAACGCGGTCAAGGTGCGCTGCATAACACCCGCTGAGATAAACGACGCTATGGCCAGCGACATATCGATAAATGAAGTTGAGGCCAAGGCATTCTCCGAGATCTTCAATGATATAGATGGCGATGTCAGCCTTGTTTACCTTGATTCCCCTGATGTGATTCCCGAACGGTTTGGTGTCAGGTTCAGCATGTACAGCACAAGGCCCACCCGTGTCATCGGGGTAAAGGGTGGGAGGGAGAAGGGTATCAAGTACACCAGGATAATATCAGAGCACAAGGCTGATGCACGGTATCCCGTGGTATCCGCGGCCAGCATAATAGCAAAGGTCACAAGGGATGAGGAGATAGCCAAGCTCCAGAGGAGGCTCAGGCTGAAGATTGGATCTGGCTACCCGTCCGATGATCTCACAGTTAAGACCATAAGGAACAACCTCAAGAACGAGGCCCTTGGGGAGCACATAAGGCTCAGGTGGAGCACGGTTGACAGGATAAAGCAGACCTCTCTGCTTGAATTCGCTTAGATCCTTCCTTTCGACTCGCCTGTCGAAATCCCATTCGATATCATATGTGAGAGCCTCAGGGCTTCGTATATCTCACGCACCATGACCTTTGGCAGCGCTGTTGACGCCCTAATGTAAAAGTCACCTGCCCTTAGCTGCCTTATCTCGGCCTGCTCCCTTACCAGCCTCTCCTTATTGGTATTCCTGCCCTTGTTGAGCCTTATCGCCCTTATCAGGAGGGAGTGCCTCTGCCTCGATCTTGTAAGTATAACGTGCTCGTAGCCCTTTGACTTGAGATGCTTTAGGTCGACAACATTGAGCCCTGCCAAGGCGACCCCGTTCAGCGCTACTATCTTCACCTGATCCCTGAACCTTGACCCTGAAACGAGTCCTTCTATCGTCCTTGCGGAATCGTCGCCGTCGGTCCTTATCCTTCCAGAGAGTATGCCCTCCACCTGTCCCTGCTTTGACACCACGCCGACGAGAAGCACCTTTGCTCCGCTGCCTCTTTTGATTGGGCCACTAGAAAACGCAGCTATCCTGGCTCCAGGTTTCACTTGCCTCCCTTCTTTGAGACCTTTATCTCTCCGAAGTCTTTATCCAATCGCTCGATCGCGTCCATCAGGCACGACTTCGGCTTCTTTCCCCTTATGACGAGGACTGGTTTCCCTGTCTCGGGATGGTCCTTTGAGACCCCTGCGAATTCCACGTTGGAATCCTCAAGGAGCTCGTCCGCGATCAGGTCCGGTATCGTGAAATCTGAGGTCTCGAACTCAATTGCGATCTCCCTGTCCTCCTCTTTTATCAAATTAAGCTTCATGTCATCACCAAGACTATGCAAACAGCGCTTTTATCTTTTCCGGCTGGCCGTAGAATACGCTCACCTTCCTTCTTTCGGCAGACCCGCATGAGCTGCAGACCAGTATGTGCCTCTCCTGATTCCAGTTCATCTCCTCTCCGCACTTTCCGCATTTCGCGAAGACGACTCCGAATGGCTCGCCCAATATGCCGAGGGTGTATGAGTCCTTGTCGTTGAACAGGACCTTTGCGAGCACTGTATCACCCACGCCGCACATCTTCTCCTTCGCCTCGTAGAACTTGTTGTCTGCTCCTCTCCTTCCCATAGGCGCCCTTGCCCCGCCATTTGGTCTCGGCGGCAGTATCTTACCGTCCTTGAGCGCAAGGTACTCCTTCTTCCCTATGTTTATCGCGTCTATCTCGACAAATATGACGCTCTTCATGTCATCGGTGACCGTGCCTATCACTGTCATCCCCTTGTCGATTATCTTTATCTCCCTTCCCGTTCCTGGCTGCACGCTTACCGCTCCCTCGGCCGACTTGACCGTCCCGAATGTGGACGAGTATATCGCACCGCCCTCTGTATAGGTGTTCCGGCCCGGCTGGAACTCCTCCTCTGTCGCGATCCTTTCTCCTGGAACAACCAGGGTATCATCTTGCATTTGATCACTCAACTATCTTCTCGCTGAGGTTCTTCATCTTGTTGATGCTGCCCAGCGCCCTGTACACCGCCATGACCGAGTTGTACCTCGACCTCGTCCTTCCCCTTGAGAAGGCCCATATGTCCTTGACACCTGCCAGCTCGAGAGCCTTCCTTATGGGACCGCTGGCGACTATTCCGAGTCCCCTTGGTGCCGGCCTGAGTATCACTTCGACGCTTCCGCACCTCCCGGTTGCCTTGAACGGCAGACTGTGCTTTGTGCCGCAGCCGCACTGCCATGAGCCGCAACCCATTATTATAGGTATCACCTTGCTTTTCGCGTCTATTATTGCGTTGTCTATCGCGGCCTTTACCTCGACGTCCTTTCCTGCGCCCACTCCGATGTGGCCCTTTCCGTCTCCAACGACAGCTGTGGCCCTGAACTTCATCTTCCTGTTGTTCTTTGTCATCCTCTGTACGTTTATTATCTCGATTATCTCGTTCTTGAGATCAGGGAGCAGTGCATCTATGACCTCGCTCTCCTGGATCGACCTGCCCTCGCTGAATATCTGCCTTATGCTCGTGACCCTGTGCTCCTTGACGTCCTTGCCTAGCTGTGTTCTCGGTGTCCAGGCCTCGATGTTGAACCTCTGCCTCTCCTCCTCCCGCCTATCCCTTTGCCTTTGGTTTCTTCTCATCAACAAATCACTTCATGATGCTGGCCTTAGCCTCCTCGAACTTAGCCTTGATGCTTGCAGGGTCGAAGCCCGCCTTTGAGTATCCGCCGAACCTAGCGGGCACGCTCTTTGAATACGCCTCTATGTGCCCTCCCGACAGCCTTGCCTCGTCGATCTCGAGGTTCGCCCCAAGCTTGAGGCCGCCGTCCTGGGCGCCCTTCGCCGCTGCGAATACAACAGATCCCTTGACTGGCTTGTACAGCCCTATGTCGAGGTTCGCCTCGCCCTTCCATTTCTTGGCTAGAAGTAGGCCCGTCAGGTAAGCGGTGGGCACATTGCACCTCGGCTCCCAGCCCATCTTCCTGAGCTCCCTGGAGTTCGCCGATGCCGCCACCTTGTCGCCATTCTCCTCGTAGAGTACGACCTGGACCAAGACGCCCCTGTTCGACTTCCGGACCACAAGCCTTGGGATTCCTCCCTTTAGCTGCTTTACCCTCTTGGGGTAGTTTGTCTCGGCGGTTCGCCTCCTTCTCCTTACCGTCCTGTACATCATAATATCACATGTGCCTCAGTTTCTCCAGCCTCTGCTGGTCTATCTTGACCCCTTCTGTGGTTAGATGGCTGAGCAGTTGGCCCTTTGTCTGGAAGTTGCCTCCCTTTACCAGCCTGTAGTACCTCTTGAACGCCTCGTTGTCTATTGATTTCTCCTGCTTGAGCGCGGCAAGGACCCTCCTCTGGCCCCTTATCTTCTTGACATAGTCTATGCTTTGCCTGGCTTTGGCCGAGCCCTTTCTCCTTCCAGGGCCCCTTCTCCTGCCCTTGTTCCTCTTCACCCTAAGCTCCTTAGAGTAGAGGCTCAGGTTGTGCTTCTCCTTTATCGCGTAAACGCTGCCGTTTGCTATTAGCGCCCTGACGTCCTCCCTTGTTATCGCCTTCTTGGCGTCATCGGCCTTGTCGGGCTTTATCCTGACCTTGCTCTCCCCTCTCTTCATAAGCTCTGCAGCGATCCTCCTTGTAAGCTTTATGCTCATTTGTAAACACCGTTTGTGACGTCGACCTTGCCCTTCGCGAACTCTGTTATCGCGATCCTCTTTCTCACTGACACGCCGCCTGCTATCGTGACTTCGATGCCGCTGACGTCGCCTGCCATGAGCCTCTTGAGCTCGTCGACGTTATGTACAATCATTATCCTCTTACCGCTCCTCCTGACTCCCCTGAGGCTTTCAGGGTTCCTGTAGCCTATCGTTGGCTCGGCTCCCATGAAGTCCATCTTCTCCCTCTTCTTGTTGTCGATGCCTCTCTGCTTGCGCCAGCGGGCCTTGACTCTCTTCCTTGACTTTGCGCCGAAGTTCGGGACGTTGAAAGTTGGATGACTCTTTTTGACTGCCATGATTACACCTCGAAGTATAGACCATCCTGGAACACCCTTGTGTCCTTGTTCCTCATCCTGCAGGCCTTCCTTACGTTAGCCGCGGTCTGGGACACCTCGTCGAGGCTGGTCCCGTAGAGCCTGACGTTCTGGCCCTTGACCTCAACCTTGGTTGCGCCTACTATGCTTGCGGTCCTGGGCACCCTCTCGCCAATTATGTTGTTTATGTTTATGACCTGTCCCTTTGCCTCCACCGTGATCGGGAAGTGGGCGTGTATCGACTTCATCTTGAACTCGAAGTACTGGGTAACTCCCTTCATGTCGTTATTGAGCTCCTTTGCAAGCGCGGTCTCCGCGTTCCTGGCCTTGTGCTCCAGCTTCTTGTCCTTGACGTGGTCCAGCACGATCTTGCCGGACTCCGCCTTTATGCTGATCAGCGCATCGTTGAACTTTCTCGAGTTTGACCCGAGCTTCCCGCTTATCGCTATGCTTGAGCCCTTGACCTCTGCCTTTACTCCCTCCGGAAGCGGTATCTCAATCATCTTGACCAACTAGTAAACATACAGCACGAGCCTTCCGCCCGTCTTCTTCTCCCTTGCCTCCCTGTTCGTCATGAGGCCCTGTGGCGTGGATATGACCAGTATGCCGAAGTCCTTGCTCGGTATGTACCTGGACTCGTACTTCGCTATGTCGGAGTTCTGTATCGCATACCTCGGCTTTACGACGCCCATGGCGTTTATCCTGTTGGAGAGCTTTATCCTTATCTTCTGGAACTTGCCCTCCTTGAACTCCTCGAAGTCCTTTATGTAGGACTCTGCCTTGAGGGTGCCAAGCACGCTCTTGAGGAGCTTGGTGGAGTCTACCACGCACTCCTCCCTGCCCATTCGTTCGTGGGTCTTTATTACGTTAATTGCCTCTGCAAGTCTGTCCATGAACATCAACCATATTTCTTGAAACCTATGTTGCGGGCCACCTCCCTGAAGCACCTCCTGCATATGTAGAGGTTGTGGGCCCTTATCAGTGCCCTGGAGTTGCCGCATATCCTGCACTTGCGCGCGTCCCTGCCCCTGTACTTCTCGGTTGGTTTTACCTGCATGTGATCACTCGGCCACCGGAGCTATGTTGAACTCCCTCGTCATGTAATCCGTTATCTCCTCCGGGGCTATCTCCCGGTGCTTTTTGGGGACCTCCGCCCGCTGTCTCTTCCTGAGTGAAACTCTTGTTCCGCGTCTCCTGAAGGAGACGTTCACGTTGAGCCCCATCATTCCTATCTTGGGGTCGTACTTCAGGCCGCTTATGTCTATGTACTCGCGTATCCCGAAGCTCATGCTGTTCTTGGTTATCGCATTGGGCTTTACCTTGTTGTCAACGGCGTCGAGGAGCCTCTTGAGAACTTCCCTGCCCAGCTTGCCCCTGAGAGTCACGAATGCGCCTATCTTCTGGCCCTTTGTTATCTTGAACGCGGGATTCCTCCTTTTCGATATCTCGTCCGCGGAGTCCCTCCCGCTTATCATGTTGAGCAGCCTCTTCGCATTTGCCTGCATGTTGTCATCGTGGCCGGTGCCTATGTTCAGCACCACCTTGTTGATTGTTATCGCGCGCATCGGGTTTGTCTGTGGCTGCTCCATCATATTCACCCTGTAACCAGGATATTTCTCACCAGCGTCTCGAACTTTGAGGAGCCGCTTTCTATCACGAGCGACCTCGGCTTGTGCATGGTGCCTTCAACGAGGTTGACCACAGTTCCCTGCGCACCAACGTGAACGCCATCTACCACAGAGCAGCGCGCGCCTGGGGCGAGCTTGATCGTCCGATCTATCTTGCCTTCCTTGAGGATCACTGAATCGTTGACTGATATGTCTGACTTGCCCTCGATGGAGGTTCCATCGTGGAGCCTTAGCATAAGCTTGTTGCTCTTGCCCTTGTACTTGCCGACAACCTTGTAAAGCGGATCCTTGGACTCCGCCTTCTGGAATGCGACCTTGCCCTGCTCGTTTATCCAGAGCCTGTGGGAGTCCCCGCCAGTTTCGAGTATGTCGCCTATGCCTATCGGGTACTTGGGCTCTGTGACCACCTTTCCATTGATTTTGAATGCCTTCGCCTTTATCGACTTTTCAGCCTCTGTGGTGGTCTTGGCCACGCCGAGCTTCCTTGCGGCCAGCGAAAGCGGCACGCACCTCTCCAGGCTGTGCCTGCCCGAATTGGGCTTGGTTATGTAGGCCCTTTCCTTCCTGTGGATCCCGAAGAACTCCGGTGAATTGAGCCTCTTCAGATACCTGCTATTTCCCTTTCCTGCCATGAACATCACTTTTGTGCCTCCTGTTTTGCCTCGACCTTTGGTGCCGGCATCGCTGGCGCAGTTGCCGGGGCCGCCGCAGCCTGCTTCTGCTCTGCCTTTGCCTTTGGCGCCTGTGCCAGCCTCAGGCGCTCCGCCCTGAACTTGTCCTCAAGATTGAGATCCGTTATGTAGACGTTGCTAGGGCTTATCGATACACTGAACTCCTTGCCCTTCGCGTTCTTCTTGACGAGCGAGCTGACCTTTATCCTTCCCTTGCCAAGATCGACAGCAGTGACCTTGCCAGTGGTGCCTCGCTTGCTGCCGCTCATTATCTTGACCGTGTCACCGGTGGCGAGCCTAATCGCCCTCCTCTTGATTCCCAGCTTGGTCCTCAAAGACTTGTCAACATGGGCATTAACAAAGTGCTGCCTCTGGTGCAGCGGCGCCGTAAACCTGAACAGCCTCTGGCTTCTCGGTTTTGCGCTCTGTATCATCATATCACTCTAGATGCGATTCCTGCGAGCTTCACGTAGCGCTCGACTATCTCCCTGGCCATGGCACCCTTGACCTCTGTGCCCACCGCCAGGTTCGTGTCAGTTACAAGTATGCCGGCATTGTCCTCAAAAACAATCCGCATCCCGTTCGCCCTCCTCATCGGGCTTTTCTGCCTGATTATTACTACTCTGACCTTCTTCTTGATGTACTGGGGGTTGCCGCTCTTAACGCTGCATATGACTATGTCGCCAATCCCAGATGCTGAGTATCTTCCCTTCGCGTTTCCGCCCTTTCCCAGCCTGTTGATTATCATGAGAGTCCTTGCACCGCTGTTGTCGGCGCATGTGAGCACAGAGCTAGGAATGAGATTCCTCGATATCGTAGTAGAAAGACCCTTCATGATTCCTCCCTCGATATCTTTGTAACTACGAAGGCCTTTGTCTTGCTGAGCCTCCTCGTGGCCGCGATTGTTACATGGTCACCGGTCTTGACCGCCATGCAGAGCGGCGCGTATGCCGCTATCCTCGATGTCTTCCTCAGCGACCTCTCGTACTTCTTGAGGAATGTCGTATAAGCGTGCTCGACTATGACGGTCTTGGCGGCCTTGTCGCTGACCACTACCCCCTCGATCTCATTACCGTGGGTCTTGAGGTGCCCGTGTATGGGACATTTCGGATCTTTGCAGTCCATTCTAATCCTTTCTCATCTTGTAGAACCTGAGCGCCTTCTCGGTTCGCTCGTGCGGCCTAAAGTTTATCTCTTCACCTTTGACATCGAATCGGCGGTTGCCGACCCTGAATCGGAATCCCGATATCAGCTTCACCACCTTGACGATGGTGCCATCGCCGGTTTTCACATAAAGAAGGTTTTTTGTCTCCCTTACAACACTACCGTTTATACCTATTTGTTTGCGGTCGCGAGAATCGACGACCTCAACATCAAGGCCCACTAGCTCGTGTATGACGATGTTCTTATTATTATAGCCGTGCATGCATTTAAACCTTTCTTTTCCCTCTCGGAACAAGGATGTAGGATACGGGTATCACGGAGGATCAAAAGCTAGCTTGCCTTGCTCCTGGGCTTTGAATAAGTGCTCGACCAGTTTACGATTGTTGGAGGGTGTCAGAGCGCGTATCTCATCCCCACTAAGGTATATGCTTTCATATTTGCCCCTTAGAAATGCCCTTAATCTTAGGTTCGCCCTCGCTGCAAATACTCTTTCTTTTCTCGTTTTTGTTTGGTCCATAGAATCAGCGTATGATGACCCGCTCGGCGGACGAAACTATCCTGTCAACCTCGTATCTTATCACATTGCCATAGTCGGTCTTGACGAATATGAGGCCCCTCCTCGAGTCAACGTCGGTGACCTTGCCTATGAAGGCTCCCAGGTCGTTTACGACCTTCTTGTCCTTCATCCTAGCCTTCCTTATCGCCTTCAGCCTCAGGAACATTGTGAAGAGCGAGAGTCCGTAGCCGAGCACCACCGCTATCGCGTCAAGCACGAGGAACTGCCAGAAGTAGATCTGCCCTATGAACCAAGATGCGGTGAGGTAGAGCAGCGCTATAGCTACTACGGAATAGCCTACATAGGTGCCAAGGGCGATTGCGCGGTAGCGCAGCCTCCTGCTCTCCAGGTCTATTATCCTGCCGACCATGTAGAGGGTCAGGCTTATCGGGAGCATTATCAGGAAGCCCTGGGCGAATTGCGATGCCGCAACCAGCGGGCTGTTATGCTGCAGGATCGCTGTATTGTAGCTGCCGAATCCGAGCACCAGTCCGATCACGAAGAATATCATCGAGGTTATGTAGAATATGAAGCTGAGCCTGTCTATGCTGAAGCCAAGGCCCCTGAAGCTTCTGAGTATCGTCTCCTCTATGCCGAATCCCTTTATTACCAGGTATGCGCCCACCAGCGCCACCGGAAGCTGCCAACCGAAGTTGAAGTAATAGCTCAGCGCGAACAGCAGCAGGAGCACGGCCGGTATCCCGAACACGATCCTTGCATAATGGGGCTCCTTGAGCTTCTCTAGAACCGTGAAGTAGGTGTTCTCCAGCGCCTCGGCCTGCTTCATCCTCACTATGTCTACGCTCGAGATCTTGAGCCTGTTCTTGAGCAGCGGAACCACTCTTGCGTCGCTGCTTCCGTCTGTCACGAGTATGCATGAATCGGCCTTCACCCTCTCTATCACCATGTCTATCTGGCGGGAGAGCTCGGCGTCAGCTATGTAGCCCTCCTTCTCTGCCCCTGTAACAGTAGCCACGTTGACAGAGACCCTCTGGGACTTGAGCTCGTCGTATTTACGAACCGCCTCGAACATCGCATTCGAGTCGGGATCCTGGGGGTCGGCCAGCGCCAGCTTCGAGGCAGCCCTAAGGTTCTCGATGCGCCCTATCAGGGGACCCGTTATCTTGGTCTTCCTGTAGAGGTCGTTGTCGATGTCGACGTTCAGGACAAGCACGCGCTCGGTCATGCCATACCATCCTTTATAAATGCAAATGCAAGGGCTAAAAACCCATCATCTTCTCTTCGAGAATAGCGGAACGAAGGCTGCACACCAATAGAGGGCAGGCGCACCGGCTATTCGAGCGCCTCCTTTGTGCGCCTGTACTTCTCAGCGGTGTCGATTGCGTATGGTTGGATCCCGGATCTGTACCCATATACAAGGCCCTCTGAGGCTGCATGCTGCAGGAAGTCCCTTGAGAGATTGAATGCCCGATCCTTCGGGAACAGCCTGAGAGAGTCCCTGCTGAAAAGGTATATGCCGCATGATATCAGCTTGGACTTTACCGCCTTTGGGTCTGGCTTCTCCACGAAACTTGATACTCGATCGTGATCCATCTCAACGACGCCGGACACGGCAGCATCCTCCACCTCAACTATCGCGAGCGTTATCGGAGCATTCTTTTCCAGGTGGAACCTGTACATCCCCTTCAGGTCTACATCGCATATTTCGTCTCCATTTATGACCAGTAGGTTATTGCATCTTTGGCCAGATTTCTCCAGGGCATTTCTTATCGCCCCTCCTGTTCCCAAGGGCTCCTTCTCCTCGACAAAGCTTATATTTTCGGATCTAGCGTAGGTCTCCTCAACGGTCTTCTTTATTATTTCTGACTTGTAGCTTACAGTGATTAGTATCTTCCCGACTCCCAGCTCTATTACGCGGTCGAGGGGGTAGAACAGTATCGGCCTGCCCCTTATCGTTACCATGGGCTTTGGCGTCTCTTTGGTGATGGGCCTCAACCGTGTGCCCTTTCCCCCAGCCAGTATTATAGCCAGCTCTGGCGCAGTTGAAACCTGTTTCGGAGGTCGTGCATCCATCGTTTTGTTTTCAGGCATCGGATCACGCATTCATATGAGTGCGGCAGAGCGCTTGAGTATCAGGTATATCGCGGCCGCTGTGTCAAGTTCCTCGCTTGAGCCATTGAATGGCCCATAACTCTGTCCAGAAATCTCGAACTTGGGTGAACTCTCCACTTTTACTTTAAGTGTGCCCTTTGTGAATGCAACTGCGTCATTCATCGGGTCGAATTTCGAGAGGTCGGATGCAGATTTGAGCCGCTTTGCGATAAGACCAGTATCGCCGTGGATGGTGTCGGGAAGCCTTAGCAGCTTGTGCACGTCTGTGCTGACGTTCTTGTCTATGGAGTCGCTCTGGCGCACGGCTATGCTGGATAGGACCTTTGCCCAGAGCTCGCCCTTCTTGGGGATGTTGATCTTGTCCCAGTTGCCTGTAGTTATCCCGAGTATCACCTCCGCCCTCTTCCTGAAGAGCAGGTTGGCCGTGGGGCGGTCTATCCCCAACGAGGTGAGCTCGCCGATCCCTGTGTTGAGGGCTCTTATGACTCCCCCTGCGAGCTTGCCTCCCCAGCCATAGTCAGTCGGTTTGGGACCCTCTAGCCGCTTGCCCTTCATGCCTAGGTTAGGGAAGAACGACTGCATCTCTATCCCGTTGGCGGATATGTAGTCGCTTATCGCCTTGCGCTCGTCAGAGTCCATGTCGAATACGGTTTTGTTGTCAATGTGTATGTGGTAGCCGCGGTTACCGGAGAAGTTGACTCCTATATCCTTCTCGCCGAACCCGAAATCAGCGACAAGGAAGTCCTCGATCAGCTTGTGGGTCTCGTCCTTGACCCCGTCCAGGCACTTGTCGCAGACCCAGGAGCGGCCATGCTCCTTCGCGCACGGCAGATTCAGGTCATTCGCATCAAGGTCGAATACAAGTTCGGCCCCGATCCGCCCTTTGTTCTCCATCGGCCGTCCATCGGGATGCTGATAATGGGCCGAAGATACAGATACAAATGGAGGTGCGTCATTTGTCAGGTATGTCCTGAGCGCCTTCCAGTCACGGAATGCCATGTGCCTGTAGGAGATCTTCCTCTCGAAGTCACCGAAGCCGAATTCGCGGCGCTCTATCGAGTGGGGGGACAGGTCTCCTGCCTTAGAGTAGTATTCCTTCAGTAGCCCCCGCACTAATTCAGCTGACTTAGGATCGAGCAAAAGCACACCGATACTCTTTTGCAGTGAAAGCTTATATATCTGAAATGGGGCTTATCTGCTTGATTTCCATGGAGGTCGATCATGACGTCATTACAATAGACATAAAAAGACACGATGGCGAGCTGGAGCTGCTTAGGAACCTGATGCGCTCGCTGGGATTCAATGGTGAGGTAAAGAACGCACCAAGCAAGGAAAGGGGAAACACGATCGGCGACCCAACCAGAGTGGTGGCTAGATTCGTAAGAAATGGATCAGCCAATGGGAAGTAATCCCCAAGGGGCGGTAATTTTATAGCTTGCCTGGCAAGGATTACCATGGACGAGATAAAGCAGGTAATAATTGTAAGAGCGGACATAGAAATGGGCCGGGGCAAGGCCGCCGCCCAGGTGGGTCATGCCGCTGTAAGCGCATACCTCGAGTGCCTGAAGTCCCACAAGGATGTTGCCAGCGAGTGGCTCCAGGCCGGCCAGAAGAAGATCGTCTTGAAGGTTGACACCGAGGAGGCGCTCAACAAGTTCTACGAGGCATTCAGGTTCAAGAAGATACCTTGCTCTTTGGTGAGTGATGCGGGACTCACGCAACTGCCGCCTGGGACCAAGACCGCCCTCGGCGTCGGCCCGTGGAAGAGCGAGGACATAGACATTCTCACAAGGGGGCTGAAGCTGTTCTGATCATACGTAGGTGAGCCAACCCTCGAACTCGTGGTCGGTGCCCGATACCACTGCAGAGTATTTCTCCTCAAGCATCCTTGTTATCGGACCCGGCTTGCCCGGCCCGACCTTCTTGAAGTCGACGCTGGTTACCGGGGTCACCTCCGATGCGGTGCCTGTGAAGAATACCTCGTCTGCGCTATAAAGCTCCTCCCTGTGGATCTGCCGTTCCACTGTCTCAAGCCCGGAGTTCTGCGCTAACTTAAGTATCGAATCCCTTGTTATGCCGGGAAGTATGTCAGCCTCCCTTGAAGGGGTCAGCAGGATGCCGTCCTTCACTATGAATATGTTTTCGCCTGATCCTTCGGCCACATGGCCATTGCCAGAGAGCATTATCGCCTCGTCTGCCCCCGACTTCTTCGCCTCTAAGTTGGCTATTATGGAATTCGTGTAATTTCCGCTCGCCTTTGCCTCTGGCGGCAGTATCGACGAATTTATCCTCTTCCATGATGACACCTTGCAACTTATTCCCTTTTCCTTTCCAGAACCGAAATAGGCGCCGAATGGTACTGCTGCTATGAACGTGCTAACCTTCTTCCCCAGAGGGGAGAGCCCTATCTGGTGGTCGTTGTAGAATGCGAATGGGCGTATGTAGCAGGATTCCAATCCATTCTTCCTTACCAGCTGCGCCGCAGCGTCGCAAAGCTCCTTATCTGAGCGGCCAAGATCGAGATCGTATATCTTGGCGCTCCTTAGGAAGCGCCTCATGTGGTCCTGCAACCTGAATATGGCGGTTCCCCTTTCTGCTTTGTAGGCCCTGATCCCTTCGAATATGCTGCTTGCGTATTGGAGAGAATGGGTCAATATGGGAACTGCCGCTTCGGAGGACCCTATGAACTTGCCGTCGAGCCAAGAATAGCTTTTTGATGAGGATGATGCCAAGCAAACACCTAATCTAGCTTGGCTTTAAGCCATTATAAACCTTATGTACCCAGATCCCCTTGCCTGCCACCTGAGGCGCTGTAATGCTTGGAGAACTCCTTTATTGCGACCACAAACGTCGGAGCGAACCTGGACGGATCCTCCTTAACTATGCGCAGGATAGCCGCAATATCGAATGCCCTGGAATATTGGATCTCGTTGGGGTCGAGCGTGAGTTCCTCCGCCGCAACAGGCACGCTAGTCGTAAATATGGTGAAGATCGCCTTGTAGTCGCTCTCGTCATAGACAAAAGAGGCGACCTTTCTTATCGGATACTCCTTTCCTATCTCTTCCATCATCTCCCTTGCGGCAGTCTGTTCGGGATTTTCTCCAGAGCGGGACTTGCCCCCAACCCCGCAACACCATGTGTCCGGGTACGGATATTTGTCCTTGGACCTCCTGCTCAGCAGGAATTTGCCTTCAGACGTCATTGGTATGACCAGGGACACCCGGTGCATGAACATCCGCTCCTTGAATAGGGATTTGGGGCGTGGGGCGACTATGTTTCCCTCCCTATCCACCTCATCGATGAGTTCCTCTGATAGTTCCACTCTGAGCCACCTCGCCACTACACAGATGATATTTAGTCCAAGCAGATTTAAAGTCTTTTAACAAGAAGGAGTATCCATGGCTAGCAGAGCCGCCTTGAAGCGCGCAGAGGGGGAACGCGAGATTGTCAAGCTTGGCTATCATACCGCCGGGGTTGCAACAAACATATTGTTCTCCAAGATTGCGTCGCTTGTAATAACGGGTGTGGCCTTCGTGTTCGTCTCCAGACTCCTGGGGCCAGTCACTTATGGAGTTTATGTGCTTGCAACAGCATTCGCCGGTGTCTTCATATCTTTTGGCGGGCTCGGGGTCTCCACAGCACTGCCTAAATTCATAGCTGAATACAAATCGCGCAGGAAGATGGAGAAGGTCGCGGATGTAGTTTCCTCTGGTTACATAGCCATAATTGCCACGGGCATCGCATTGACGCTGATAGCCATAGCGTTTGGCGGCCCGATATCGCAGTTCGTCTTCAAGGGCCCTAGCTATTACTACATCGTCGTCGTGGCTTCGGTCTCCATAACGCTTTCGCTGCTTTATGACGCCTCGTATGCGGCGCTTGTAGGATTCGGCAGGAAGGGCTTCCTTGTGAAGCTGAGCCTGGTGCAGGTAACTGTACAGTCCCTTGTAAGCATAGCCCTCGTGCTACTTGGATTTGGGGCTTATGGCCCCATAATAGGGTTCATAGTGGGTCTTGGCACAGGGACGCTTGTGGCGACCACATCCATATACACCAAGGAGGGCCTAGTGTTCAGGCTTCCTACCAGGAAATCGATGGCCGCGCTTCTGGCCTTTGCGCTTCCGATAGGCGTCTACACTGCGATCGCGAGTGCGGTATCTAATGCCGCCAGCCTTGTGCTCGGCTTCTTTGCAAGCAAGGCGATAGTTGGAAATGTCGGGGTCGCCTTGAAAATCGGGAGCGTGATGTCGCTAGCGGTGGATTCCGTGGGCATAGCGCTGCTGCCCCTCTTCGCATCCCTGACAAACAGGCAGCATCTGAAGCATACGAACACATTGTACAACTACTCCGTATATCTCATGCTTGCGATGCTCATTCCAGTTATAGCTTCGCTCTGCGTCCTTTCCTGGAACATAACCGTTATACTCTGGCCTAGCTGGACATCACTGCCTTATCTCGTACCCATAGTAAGCATCGGTGTGATATTCACAATGCTCTACACCTACACGGCGACGATACTGATAAGCAAGAATAAGGTCAGGGAGCTTATGAAGTACAGCTTGGCGGTTTCGGTCTTGGAGTTCGCATTGCTCTTGGCATTAATACCTTATTTGAAGGGAATTGGCCTTGTCGTGGTGGCATCTCTGATCACCCCGGTCGTTTCGTTTGTTCTCTACATCAGGCTGGCGGGAAGGCTGATAGGGCTCAGGCTCGATTACAGGAAGATTGTCAGGATAGTGGTGGCCTCTCTCCTGATTGCGGCTGTGATAGCGCCTTTGACATTCCTATTCAGCCATAGCAGCATCACAGTTCTTGCATTGGCTACGGCGCTCGTATTGCTGGTATACCCGCCACTTGTGTTAAAGTTGGGGGGACTTAGTGTAAGCGATCTGGAGATAATAAAGGGCATGTCAAAGACTATGCCGATAGTGGGTTTGCTCCTTTCTGGGCTCGCCGATTATGCGCTCCGCTACAACAAGTGACTGCCGGGTTCAGTTTGAACCCATCTTTATTACGCCGATCCCGCCCCATCCCTGCTTTTCATTTTCGACAATCCGGATTGTCTTGTACCTCTTTCCAAGCTGGTCGAAGTACTCATCCACGTGGGAGTGCTGTTCCGGAGGGTGCTTCACCACATCGTGGAATGCGATGAGGCCGTCTTTGCTCACAAGAGGGGAATACATCTCGAAATCCTTCTTGACACCCTCGTACCTGTGGTCGCCATCTATGAACAGGAAATCCACCTTCGCCCCTCCGAGCAGATCCTTTATCTCCTGAAGCGTGGACTGCCTATGGGAGTCCCTCCACAATATGTACATCTTCTGGGATTGGTCAGCGAAGCTCTTGAAGAGCGTGAAGCGCCATTTTCTCAGCGTCTTTTCCATAGGGTACAGCGGGAAGTCAAGGCTTATGATTCTCGCATCCCTTGGGGCCACCTTGCTGAACAGGAAGAGAGTCCCGCCCTTAGCGGTTCCTATCTCGAGTATTACCTTCGGCTTGCGCTCCTTGACCAACTTGAGTAGGCCCGCTATCTCAGACCTTACCTGGAATGGCTTAAAGTTGAGCCCACGGTAATCGAAGTTCATTGCAAAGTCCACGAGGGCTTCCATGCTTTTGGGTCTCTTCCTCTGATACTGAGACTTGAGCACTTCCGAGGCTGAGGACGCTAAAATGGCGTCATAGGGAGATCTTGCAAGCATGAAACCGAAGAATACGGTTTCCTTTACCCGGCTCTTTGCGCTCTTTGCCCACGATACCTTGCCTGTTTCATTGGCCATGCAACACCCTTTGAGAAATCACAACCCTAACACGTTTGATTCTTAAAAACCTTTTGAACATTCGCCGAGGTTGGGATTTGAACCCAAAAGTCCGTGAGGACATGCGCTTCCAGGTTTTATTTCCAGGCGCACGCGTTACCGGATTCCGCCACCTCGGCATAAGTACGTAAAGCTTTGGTGCACTTTGTATTTAGAGCTTGCTGATGGGAGAAGCGCTCAGAACTTGCAGGAACGCAAAACTATAAGAATTACTGGAAATAAAGGTTAATGGGGATACGCTCCGCCATTATTTGGGCGGCTTAAGTGATAGATTGGATAGCAGTTGCATCGTTTGCAATGGAAAGGAGCTCCACAAGGTCCTAGATCTTGGGAGGATACCGAACTCGAACGAACTGGTGCCATATGAGGCGCTGGGCAAAGTGGATGCGTTTCCGCTTGAGTATTATACATGCGGAAACTGCGGCATGTTCCAGCAGATTGAGATACGCAGCAGGGAGTCGCTTTTTTCAAGCTATCTCTACCTGACTGGTGTCAACAGGCCATTGGTTGAGCATTTTAGGGAGATGTCTGAAGAGCTTTCCAAGATCGTGGTAAAAAGGAGCCTTGCTTATGTCTTGGGCAGCAACGATGGGACTGAGGTGACCCTGTTGAAGGCTGCCGGCTTCGGCAATGTAGTAGGTGTGGAGCCCTCTAATGTGGCGAAGATCGCGCAGGAAAAGGGGATAGAGACAATAAATTCATTTTTCACCCACGAGCTTAGCGAGGAGATGGTCAAAAAGTACGGGAAGGCGGACCTGGTGACTGCCAACAACGTATTTGCCCACATTCCCGATCCCAAGGATATGCTGAAAGGCATGGCAAACCTTATAGCTGACGATGGCACCATCTCCATAGAGGTCCACTGGCTCAAGAGCATAGTTGACAAGCTGGAGATTGAGACGCTCTACACGGAACATTATTTCGTCTGGCCTATCAGGGCGATGAAGAACATAAGCGCACAGGCAGGCCTGGAGATCCAGCAGATTCTGTATATGCCGGAACAACACGGGGGTTCTCTTAGGTTCATACTCAGGAAGGTAGGAAGGGGAAAGAGGGATTCAGGCCTATCCGGAGAGATGGCGAGATTGGACAAGATGGAAGCTGAATCGGGGCTATACGACCTGCGGGTAATGGGAAAGCTCCAGACCAGGGCAAACGAAAGGAAACTGGCATTCGTCTCCCTAATACGAGGGCTGAAAAAGGACAGAAAGCGCATATCGATATGGTCTGTCCCGGCAAAGGTGCCCACGCTTCTGAACTTCTGCGGCATAACCAACAAAGAGATAGATTGCGCATACGACATAGCTAAGACCAAGATAGGGAGATACATACCCATGGCTAACATAGAGATAAAGGATGAGAAGCTAATCGAGGCGGACAATCCGGACTATCTGATAATAGGAGCGTGGAACTACATGGACCTTGCGCTTGAGAAATTCGGGAACTATATGAAGGGCGGGGGCAGACTGATAAACCCGCTCAACTGTGAGATAATAGGGGACGTCAAAACTTAGGGGTAATCAAATGGCAGACAAAAAGAAGCGCATCTTAATCACCGGGGCAGCCGGATTCATAGGATCGCATATATGCGACGGCATACTCAAGAGCACCGACTGGGACATAGTGGTAGTTGACAGGCTTGATTACGCAAGCAACGGATTCAACAGGCTGCGTGACAGCAAGGCCTTCGACGACAAGAGAGTAACCATATACACATGGGACCTCTGCCTGCCGATTAGCGAGAATCTCGCGAAGGAGATAGGGCATATCGACTACGTGCTCCACATGGCAGCTTCAACCCATGTTGACGACAGTATAGCGAATCCCGTACCTTTCATAAGGAACAACATAGACAACACCCTTACCATGCTTGAGTATTCCAGGGCGATTAAGCCAGAGCGGTTCGTTTTGTTCTCCACTGACGAGGTATACTCCACCGCCCCTGACGGGGTGGATTACAAGGAGGGGGACAGGTTCAATCCGGGGAACCCGTATTCGGCGTCCAAGGCAGCAGCAGAATGCATATGCATGGCATACGCCAACACTTACAAGGTCCCAATAACCATATTAAACACCATGAACGTTCTCGGCGAGAGACAGCATCCGCAGAAGTACCTTCCCAAGATCATAAACCATATATTGGACGGCAAGATGCTTGAGATACACTCCAACCCTGAGAAAACGAAGGCGGGGAGGAGATATTATATCCATGCGAGAAATGTCGCGGATGCGGTGATGTTCATATTGAACAACACCACAGAAACGCTACACCCCATCGATGCAAGCAAGGGCAAGTTCAACATCGTAGGCGAGAAGGAGATGGACAATCTCGAATTGGCGCGCTTGGTGGAGAAGGCCGTGAAGAAATATGCGGGTGACCAGTATTCGCTGAGATACGAACTGGTAGACTACCAATCGCAGAGGCCGGGACATGATTTCAGGTATAGTTTGTCAGGGGAGAAGCTGAGGAAGTTGGGCTGGGTCCCGCCTAAGACTATAGAGGAGGGCGTGGACAAGATTGTTGGCTGGAGCCTGAACAAAGAAAATATAAGATGGTTGGGCAGAACTGACATAAAGCCGAATGGCAAATAAGGATGCTATATGACAGGACGGGAACCAAAGGTTGTGATAGTGATGGCGAATTACAATGGAGCCACTGCACTATACAAGGCAAGGTCCATACTGTGGCATTCGCTGAATTCCGTAGTTAGAGCCAACTACAAGAATCGTACGATTGTGATGGGCGATGACTCTTCGACAGATAAAAGCATAGCGTTTGTGAGAAAGAGCTTTCCGCAAGTAAGGATTGTGGTCAACAGGCCAAATGGAGGGTATACAAAATGCATGAATGCGGCGATCAGATACGCATTGAAGAACTGCAATCCCGAGTATCTCTTGATAATGAACAATGACGTCATTATAAAGGACAGGGACTGGCTCAAGAAAATGGTTGGGGCAGCGGAATCCGACATGAAGGTAGGGATAGTTGGATGCAAATTCCTTTACCCTGATGGAAGGCTGCAACATGCAGGAGTGGAAAACGGTGTAATGGTCAGATGCAGAGGGTGGAACACGCATGATGCAGACAAGTACAACGAGATTGAGGAAGTGCCTGCCGTTGGCATGGTTGTGGCACTGGTAAGGAAAAGCGTAATTGGTAGGATCGGGCTGCTTGACGAGAACTTCTACCAGGGAAGCGACGACCTTGATTTCTGCGTCAGGGCAACAAGAAGCGGATTCAAGGTTTTATATGACGGACAAGTCAGCATAATTCACCTTGAGGGATTCACCGCCAAGATCATATCGGGGGAGAAGAGAAGTGGTGACTTCTGGTTTCCCATACTGCAAATAAACTGGATATACTCCTCTTTCAAGAGGCTAGGGGCTTGGGGCAGGGTGCTGTCGATCGGGCTGGCCCTAGCCAGTTCGTTCATAGGTATAGGCAACAGGCAGGTCAGGCTCGGCAGCGTAAAATTCAAGAGCAGGCCGCTATGGCGCCTGAAGGAAACGCTTAAGGCGATATATACAGGTTACAGGCTCTACAAGGGTGTGATCACGAGGGAGCAAGCCTATGGGCCGTACCTAAAGGGTAAGTGACATGGCCAGGGTTTCGCTGCTGATGCTTACATGCGATGATATAGACTCAGCAATAGTCAATCTTGAGGCGACGAAGGGGGCGGTCGATGAGCAGATTGTGGTGGACAGCAGTGGCAAGGCGGATAAGGGAAAGCTTCTCAGGTATGCCAAGAAGAACCATAAGTTGAGGGTGCATGAGGGGATAGCATTGGGCATTCCAGAGCCTTGCATGCCATTCGCGCTAAACAAGTGCAGAAACGACTGGATATTGCTGCTTGACGCAGATGAACATCCGTGTCCTGACTTTTTGGGCCTTCTGGCCAGCTTCAGGCCTGAGGCCGAGGCAAACTACATAACTCGGTATGAGACTCCAAACAGGAAATTCTCCACGTGGCAACTTCGATTATTCAAGAAGGGGTCTGTCCAGTGGTTGGGGCTGCTGCATGAGCACCCCCAGGTATTGGGAAGAAAGCTCAGGCTCCCCAGGAGATTTTATTTGGACCATGTAAAATCAGGGGCGAGGAGGGGCTACAGGAAGCTCCAGCTCTTCATAAGGGAGCCCAGGATGAGAAGGATCTTGGTGGACCTTTATATCCAGACGAAATACGACCCCTCCAAGCTTTTGTGGATGTTCAAAAGAAGCATGTCTGACGCCAAGAGGACAAGGGAGGAGAAGGAGATATCGAGGGTTGTGACCTCTGAGGGGCTCATCAAATTCCTTGGGCTGGATAGAAAGGGCAGGATGGAGGAGCTTATAAAGAGGTACAGGGGTAAGCGGCAGGGTGAAGAGCTCCTTTTAGATCTTGTAAAGAGGAGGTATAGGCAAATAAGGAGGGATGTAGGCCGTGGACGCTGAAGAACCAGGTGGGCTGATCGGGATGGCCTGGAGAGCCGCCCTGTCCGAAGCAGGCTTGCTCTATCAGTCAGTAGTCATGCCAATAGCGGTAGATAGAGTTGTAAAACGTTTCGAAAAGAAGTCTGAGTCACTTAGTAGTGTGCCAGAGCTTGTAGATTTCGCATTCAGCTTCAGTAGTTTTGGGATATCGGCCAAGCCTGTCCAGAATAGGTCTGAGATAATCGAATTCTGTGAACTGCTGAAGGCAAAAAGGGTAGCTAGCCTGCTTGAGATAGGAACCGACAGAGGGGGAACCCTCTTCCTACTTTCAAGGATAGCTGGACCGACGGCCACAATAGTGAGCGTAAATTTGCCGTACAGCAGCCTCAATGCATGGTGCATGAGATACAGAAACCGTCTCTATCGCAGGTTTGCATTAAAAGGGCAGAGGATCCATCTGCTCACCGCCGACTCCCACAAAAGCGGAACCGTGGATGAGGTGAAGACTGCTTTGCACGGTCAGAAGCTTGACTTTCTATTCATAGACGGGGATCATAGCTATGAAGGGGTTAGGAGGGACTTTGAGATGTATTCGCCGCTGGTGGGGAAGGGGGGGATAATAGGACTCCACGACATAACAAATAATGATACAGTTGGGAGATACTGGCAGGAGCTTAAAAAGGGTTACAAACATAAAGAGATAGAGCATACCAAAGGCCCAGGCCTTGGTATCGGGCTTGTCTATATGTAGCATGATTTGATGGGACAAAGGATATTGCAAATTGGGGTCGCTGGAATATGGAGGTACCCCTATGGGCTGAACCAGGAAAGGTCGCTGATACCATCCAGCATGCGGATAGATTACGTAGATGTGCCAACTTCCAAGTTCTTTGGGTCGGCCCTGCCGTTGGCTCTAGAGACCTCCTTTAGGGACTTTGGGGGATATGACATTGTACACAATCTTTCGAGCTATCCCTTTTACCCGAGGGGCAGGAAGCGGTTTACGTTGGTGACAACAGCCCATGAAATGCAGCCGGTCCTTTATCCGGGATTGACCAAGCTGCGATTGAGGACGTTCAGCGACATACTCTGGGAGGAGCTTATATCTAAGCCCGGCATAAGGTGCCTTCTCTCGTCCGACTATATAATGGCGACTTCGACGTTGACCATGAAGGGAGCCATAAAGGCAGGGTTCGACAAGAGAAAGATCTTCCTCACCCCACTGGGTCTGGACAAACGGTTTTTCAGCGCGATAAAGAGTCATGCCAAAAAGAAGTTCAGGATAGGCACCATAGCTACGAGTGCCCCACAAAAGAACACCTTCTTCTCAATAGATGCAGTTAAAAACATGAGGGATTCAGAAATTGAATTTGAGATATGGGGCAAGAGCACTTACAGCGGGGAGGAATTCACCCAGCGCATCGCCGGAGATGATAGGATAAGGGTTATGGGACACGCGCCAGACAATAGGATAGTTGATATTTATGACTCATTTGATGTCTTTTTATTCCCCAGCTTGTTCGAGGGATTCGGGATACCGATAATCGAGGCGAAGGCAAGGGGCCTGCCCGTGATCCTGTTCAAGCATGGACATGTGGCTTCTGAAGTGAAGGAGTACTGCTTTGAGGCGAAGAATCCAGAGCACATGACAGAGATAATAGAGAAAATAAAGGCCAACGGCTACAATTCAAAATTAAGGGAGAAAGCGATCGCCTCTGCACGTAAGTTTACATGGGCCAGGAGTATGAGGGAGACGATAAGGGCCTACTCAGCTATGGTTTAGCCTTCAATAGGTTTTGGTAGTCGTCCTTGAACTTTCGTATTATCAGATCTTCGCTGTAGCGCTTGACCATTTCTATGCCCTTTCTCGCCAGGCGCCCCTTCTCTGCTGTGCTCAGCATGAAATATTGGGCTATCCTTGCAGATGCGGCAGAGGCATCAAGTGGGACGACCATCCTCTTGTCGATTCCATAGATCAACTCCTTCGCCCCTGTTTGATCAGAGACCAATACTGGAAGCCCAGCCAGGAGGGCCTCCATCACGCTCACGCCAAAAGCCTCGCCCCTCCCGAGATGCACGTATAAGGATGCGCCCTTTATGTACCTGGCGGTCGATCTAACTTTCCCTATGCAGCGTATTCCCTCCCTGTCCGGTCCAACAACATCACTGTCATAGTCACCAACTATCGTGAGCCTTAGACCTGGTACCTTTTCCCGCGCCTTCCTGAACGCGGCAAGAAGAAGATCTAGTCCCTTGTAGTGCGTGTCCCTGTTCCCCACAAAAAGTATTTCCTTGGTATTCAACTGCGGCCTGCCCTCCTTCGCTATCGCCCTCACGACCTCCCTTCTTATGAAGGGATAAGTTACGATGGTTTTTGCATTGGGACTGAAGTGCTTCAGAAGCTGCTCCTCCATCTTTCCGACGCAGACAAATCCATCCACCTCGCGGAGCAGGCTAACGGCGAGAGACCGCCTGGCGCCTGATACCCTCCCGGTTTTCATGTAGTAGAAGAGAGGGCTTGACACTATGTTTATTATCTTGGCCCCTTTTTTGAGCAGCCCCAGCCTTTTGGCCATCGCCGGGAATATGAAGGTGCCCTCGCAAAAGTACACGTCATAGTCCCTTGGCAATGACACGATCGCGCGCAGGGATGAGGCACCGCCAGCCAGCACCCTAATCATACTCTTTTCCGAAGAACGTATGGTTGGGGCGGGCCAAGGCTTGGCTCCTATGGCTTTTGCAAGCGCCGCATGGAAATAGTGCGGATCGTAATATAGAAACAGTATCCTGGATTTGGGCATGTCCACCATTCTTGAATTGGAGGCCTAGTATGATAAAAGTTACCTTTTATGGCACGTAGGGGTTTCGGCTCCTAAAGATATTTATATAGTGGAAGAGATTACAAGATTGGGGTCTTTATGTCATTCTGGGATGGCAAGAACGTCATGGTAACTGGAGGTGCGAGCTTCATAGGCAGCCATCTTGTTGATGACCTGATCGCACTTGGGGCCAATGTAAGTGTGGTGGATGACCTGAGCAGCGGCAAGCTTGCCAACCTGACGCCAAATCCAAGGTTAAAGTTCAAGAAGATGGACCTGGAAACGGCTTCTATGACCGCAATAAAGAAAGTATTCAAAGGTAACGAGGTGTTGTTTCACCTGGCAGCTGTCCATGGGGGCAGGGGTTATATCGACACCCACCCTGCGGATTGCTCTTCAAATTTTGCAATAGACCATAGGGTTTTTGACGCTGCTTGCGCCAGCGGAGTGGAGAGAGTGGCGTTCGCCAGCAGCGCCTGCGCATATCCACCCAGGCTTCAAGAGAGCTTCTCGTCAGATTACCTCCTCAAGGAGTCTGATAGTGACATAGGCAAATTAAAGGAACCACTTAGCGCGGATTTGGAGTATGGGTGGGCCAAGCTTATGGGGGAGGTGCAGCTCAGATCCTTCGTTAGGCAGTATGGCATGAAGGGCGTCAACCTCAGATTCGTGACCGCCTATGGCCCAAGGGAAAACGAGACGCATGCCATAGTCGCGCTTATACACAAGGCCCACGAGCGGATGGACCCTTACGAGATTTGGGGAACCGGGGAACAGTCCAGGGACTTTACCTACGTCACTGACATAGTGACAGGGACCATCTTGGCAGCCGAAAAGGTTTCGGATGGGGGTTCTATAAATCTCGGTACCGGGGTAAGATACAGGCTTAAGGACGTCGCAGAGGAGATATTCGGGATAATGGACTGGCGCCCGAAGGGGATGAAGTTTGACCCTTCAAAGCCCACAGGTGTTGTGAGCAGGGCGCTTGATATATCCAGGGCAAGTAGGCTGTTGGGGTGGGAGCCCAAGGTTGGTCTCAAGGAGGGTTTGCAGAAGACCATAGGCTGGTATACATCCACCCACAAGCGGAAGGGCAGGATAAATGAAAAGATTTTGTTGGAAAGGTAACTGTTGTGAGATCTATTATTTCCAGGACCCCTGTGGCAATAATAATGCCTGCATACAATGAGGGAGAAACCATAGCGGGCACTGTTGACGAGATAGGCAAAAAGATCATTCCATCGCTCCCAAATGCGAAGCTCATGATATTCGAAGACGGGAGCCCGGACAACACAAGGGACGTGATGAAGGCACTTAGCCGAAAGTACAGCTGGGTTGTGCCTTATAACTACAAGAATAGGATGGGGTATCCAAAGGCGGTGAAGAATGCTTTCAGCATGGTAGACGATAAAAAATTTCCATATGTACTTTTCATGGACGCCGATGGGCAGTACGATCCTGATGATTGCCTCAGGTTGTGCGAGACAGCCATAGCAACTGGCACAGATATGGTGGTGGCGGAGAGGAAGAACAGGTCAGAGCCGCTCTACAGGGTGCTGCTTTCCCAAGGCCTGCATCTGATCGAACATCTTCTATTCAGGGTTGAGTATGAGGACGTCACAAGCGCGTGCCGTGTGATCAAGAGCAAGATCGCCAAGCAGATAGCAAAGGAGGTAAAGTTCTCCAAGTATAACTTCTGGCTTGAATTCACCGCGAGGGCTTCCACCAAAAACCTCAAGATAAAGATAGTAGATGTCAACTACAGGCAGAGGGAGGGCGAGAGCAGGGTTTACAGTATGGGTAGGATGCCAAAGGTGGTTATAAACGAGCTTGGAGCGCTGCTGAAGACAAAGTTTGGTGGCTGACATGGAAACCGTAAGCCCCATGAAAATAGTGAGGGCCAGATGGGCGGTTATACTAGTACTCGCGATCGCTGCCCTATACACCACTTATTTTTCGCTTGCGGTTAGCTACTTCTATTCATCATTCCACGAGGGCGCTGACACTGGGCTTTCTGCCTATGGTCTATACTACAACACTCACTTCCTCAACCCGAATGCTTACTTACAGCATCTTGTATTTGACCAGCATGTGTCTTTTGACTCGCTTCTAGTACAGCTCGCCTACCTATTGGTCCCATCAGCCATGACGGTGTTGGAGCTCCAGCTCATTTTCCAGGTATTTGCGGCACTGCTGGTATTCCTGATAGCTAGGGATCTCACAAAGAATGACTTCATCGGCCTCGCCCTTTTTGTAGCGTTCATACTTAACCTTGGGAACCTAGGATTGATACTTGCAGACACCCATGTGGAGTTCCTGATAACTGCATTCTACCTCCTAACCTTCTATTTCTACATGAAGCGTAGTGTTGTACCATTCGCAGTCTCGCTGGCACTGCTTCTGGGAAGCGCAGACGTTAGCGCATTGATGGCTCTTATGCTTGGCATCGGATTGCTGGCTTACGAGCTTCTAGGTAAGTTCCAAGGCAGAACAAGTACTGTCTCTTGGTGGTTTGCCATTTCGATCGTGGCGGGTTCTGCGGTTGCAATTTTGGGCTATGGATGGATAACGGCTTCGCTCGCGAGCGGCTACGTTTCGGCCTCATCGGCATACAGCTCGGTGCCGATAGTGCTTAGGGTGACCAATGGGGCGCAGACCAATGTTGGGCCCTCGTTTGGCTCTTTCCTGAAGAATCCCGTAGGGGTTCTAGCCTCAAATATCAACACTTATTTGCAGGGCTACAAAACAGACCTTATCTACTCGCTGCTGCTGGTAGTGCTCGGGATAGGGGGAGTGGCGATGTTCTTCGATCCGATAGTTGCACTGCTGCTCATATCACCATGGCTCGCGGGGGCATTCATCATGGGGAATCCCGCATTCCTGCTTCCGACGCAGGAGTACTTTGGCTACGTTCTTGGCCCGGCCGTATGCGCGGCAATCATTGGGATCATGCTGAGGTCAGGCCGGAAGGGGATATGGCAGCCCAAGGCGATCGGATTAACCGCGATCGGCTTCGCGTTGGTGCTGTCCGTTATAGGACCTGCGGTATACCTCCTTACCTCGTCCTCTGTCTCGAATTATCATACAGCTACTGTGGGCAACCTTCCCAAGCTTCTGACCCTCTCTTCAAATAGCTCTCAAAGAGAGGCATATTTGCGGCTCGATTACATGATAAAGCAGGTACCGAAAAATGCGTCGCTTTTGACAGATTTCTTTATCATGCCTCATGTCGCAAACAGGGAGTACCTTGATACCTTCTCTGATAAGGCATTCTCTTTCAAGGCTGAATACATACTGGTGGACCTCAACAGGAGCGCGAACCAGCAGGTCTGCCTGCAGGAGAACTGCAGCATATTCTACAACATGATAGCTGGAGCGAACTACACTGTGCTCATTCAGAATGGAACCGCCACGCTTTATAGGAAGTCTTAGCCTGAGCGGGCCCGGTGGGATTTGAACCCACGACTTAGAGATTAAAAGTCTCCCACTCTGGCCAAACTGAGTTACGGGCCCTTTGGTATATTGGGCCGTTCTAGCTATAAAAAGATGCCGCTACATATTCTTAGGATTTGAACAGCTGATCAGATGATCTTCGACCTGAAGAACCCGAAGCACAGGAAGATACTCCTCATGCTCTGCGTGAGCACCATCGCATAT
Source organism: Microcaldota archaeon (assembly GCA_028866775.1). Classification (GTDB taxonomy): domain Archaea; phylum Micrarchaeota; class Micrarchaeia; order Micrarchaeales; family Micrarchaeaceae; genus JAJYUY01. The sequence goes on from JAGWHK010000002.1 coordinate 212,972, forward strand.
TCGGTAAGCAACGTGCTCGCTTACGTTGTAGACGTGCGGATGCCGATATCAGCCACAGTTCTGTCAACGCAGGTGGGTTTCCTTGCCTGCACCATAGCCTTCCTGCTGTTCTACAGGGAGAAGGTTGACCTCATGCCTTCCAGGTCGAATGCCACGGTCTGGATATACGGAATAAGCTTCGCCATTACCGGGCTTATACTCTTCACCGCATATAAGGCCCACTCTCTTGCCACCATATTCCCGCTGCTTGAGGGTGGGATCCTTGTGTTCCTTGCGCTTGACTTCATGTTCCACAGGAAGGTCCTGTCAAGAAGGCAGGTTGCCCTCCTTGTAATCGGCGTCCTGGTGGTTTTTGTTGGGACGTTCTTCGCGGAAAGCACTGGAATAACCCTTGACACCTCGACCCTCCCCTACGCAATTGGGATAATACTTTTCAGCGGAATAGGGTACTACGCCCTTGCAAACAAGACGGCAAAGATAAGCGACAGCTCGAAGAACTTCGCCTTTTCTGTGTCGTCTGCTGCAATAGCTGCCCTTTTGCTCCTTCTATACCATTCCCCGGCCACCTTGGCTTCGATAAGGGCTCTTCCATTTGCGGCAGGGGCGATAGGCGGTTTCGCACTCTGCATAGCGTTCTCCATGGAGATAGGGGCTGTGAAGCACAGCATGACAGGAAGCGAAAGGAAGAACGTACTGCTCAGGAACTTCATAAACAACTTCGCCGAGCTGGACATCGTTGTCGTGCTCATCGCCAGTGTTGGGATAAACAGCTATACCTACAACGGTCTGTTCGGAGGGATGTTGATCGTGATAGGGGTTCTAGTCCTTGGATCGATCAGCTAGGTCAGAGGGTGGCGCTGTAGGGCTCTATGAACTTGAGGTACTGGTTAGCATTCTGCACCCTCCCGCTCTTGCTGACCCTGAAGCCCAGCCTTTCCAGGAGCATTATGTCGGTCATGTCCCTCACCCCGGACATTATACCTTTTGGGCTTCCGTGGCCCCTTGCGTCGAACAGCCCGGCGAAGTAGCTTCCTGAGTAATCATTCTTGTACTTGAACAGGTGCTCCCTCTCCTCCAGGGCCTTCGACATCAGCTTCTTCGCCTTGGAGTTGTAGAACATGGCAATGTTCAGCCCGTCCTCCTCCTCGAAGACTATCTTTTCAGGCAGTATCTTCAGGGTGCTGATGGCTATCCTCATGAAGCGCTCGACAACCTTCCCGTTGCGCGATGCGACGCTGATAGAGGGCTCTTCCTTGCCTATCCTGCTTACCCCTAGCATATAGCTCATGTCAGGGCTCATTGGAAGTTTCTTGGACATCAGGATCGGACCTCGATCTCCTTTATAAATTTGAGCACACTCTCTACGATCTGGTCCTCGAACCCTGCATAACTGTGCTGCGCACCATCAAACACCACCCCTACGAACTTGGGTGATTTTATTGCATTCTCTTTTAGGATCTCATTTGATTTGTATGGGTCAGTCACTATTCCGTCGTCCTTTGTCCCGAATATGGAGAGCATCGGTATGGTTATTGTCTTTATTGTGGCAAAGCCCAGTTTGGCATCGTAATAGTTGAATATGGCGGTTTTCGCCGTCTTGCTGAAGAAGTTTAGGTAGGTCTTTGCCGATACCTGGTTGGTTGCCCACAAAGCATCTGGCAATAGCTCGCCTCCCTTCCCCTTTCCAACAAGGTTTTCAGATTCGGCAATGTGCCTGGTGTGTAGTGGCAGATCCCTAGGATTTAAAACAAGGCCCAACATGTCTGCGGCTGAGATAAAAAGCAGCGCCTTTACCCTGCGGTCATTTTTTGTGCTTTGATAGTATGCGATCTTGGAGCAGCCCAGGCTGTGGCCCTGGAGGTAGATCCTCTTGTAGCCGTTCTTGGATAGGAGGTCAATCCATGCTTGTATGTCTTTTGTGCATTCCTCAAATATTTCGTAGGCGTTTCCGATCTTTACGAAGTTGCCGTCTGTCTTGCCGAAGAACCTTATCACCTCAGAGCCCCTGGTTTCGACGGTCAGGAACGCCACCCCGTTCTTCGGATACTCTGAAAGCATAGTTTTGATGAAGCCGTTTTCCCAGAAGTTGCCGGACATGCCATGTATGTGCAATATAACCGAGTCTGTACTTGCCTTGGGCTCTGAAAATAGCCCTTGCAGTATCAGGTTGTCGGAAGTTGTCACTCTAATGAACTCCATGATCTATTTTTGTTATTAAGAGCTAAAAACTGCTATGACAGCCTTGCGGCAGGGAAGGGATGGAAACAAGAAAAAAGAAATGTAGACTTGAGCTTTAATGCGATGAAAGTCGAACGCGCACACGCGAATTTTTTAAATTCGAGGTGATCTATCCGCAGGTTCCCCTACGGATACCTTGTTATGCCTTAGCCCTCCTCACAGAACCCTAACTCGAAATGGTCCGAAAACCATGCCTCACTAGGGCTCCACTTGGGTGACTTGGCAGGCGGTGTGTGCAAGGAGCTGGGACATATTCACCGCTCGATAGTGACAAGCGATTACTAGGGATTCCAGCTTCATGAGGGCGAGTTTCAGCCCTCAATCCGAACTCAGGTCGGTTTTAGGGGATTGGCTTCACCTTTCGGTGTTGCATCTCATTGTTCCGACCTTTGTATGCCGCGTGTTGCCCGGAAGATTCAGACTATACTGACGTACCGTTGCCCTCTCCTTCCTCCTCTTTAAACAGAGGCGGTCCCGACAGAGTGCCCCGCACACCGCTGTGCAAGTTGCAACTGTCAGTGAAGGTCTCGCTCGTTACCGGACTTAACCGGACAGTTCACACCACGAGCTGACGATCGCCATGCAGTACCTCTCGGCTTGTCAGGCAAGATCTTTAGTCTGGCCTTCATCCTGCCGTCGCTCCCGGTAATATTTCCGACGTTGTATTCAATTGAACCGCAGCATCCACCCCTTGTGGTGCTCCCCCGCCAATTGCTTTAAGTTTCAACCTTGCGGCCGTACTCCCCAGGCGGCAGACTTAACAATTACTCTACGGTACTGCAGGCATCCAAGATACCTGCAACATCAGAGTCTGCATAATTTACTGCTAGGGCTACTCGGGTATCTAATCCGATTCGTTCTCCTAGCCTTCGCTCCTCACTGTCGGATGTGTTCTAGTCAGGCGCCTTCGCCACCGTTGGTCCTTATAGGATTATAGGATTTTACCCCTTCCCCATAAGTACCCCTGACCTCACCCACTCCCCAGCCAGAAGGTATCTCATGCACGCATTGACGTTGGGCGCCAATATTTCACATGAGACGGTTCTGGCCAGCTACGAGCGCTTTAAGCCCAATAATCGTGGACACCACTTGTGCCGCCGGTATTACCGTGGCGGCTGCCACCGGTCTTGCCCGGCACTTATTCGCCAAGCTTGCTATACTTGGCAAAAGGTTCACCGAAGTGAACCGCTCAGATTCCCCCCATCAGGCTTCCGCCCAGTGTGGAGTTTGCGCGCCTGCTGCACGCCGTAGCGCTAGGGCCCTTGTCTCAGTGCCCTTCTCGGGGCCTATACTCTCATATCCCCTACAGGTTATCGGTATGGTGGGCCGTTACCCCGCCATCTGCCTGATCCGCCGCAGTCTCATCGCGAAACGGAAGTCCTGCAATTTGGACCCCTTTCGGCTACAGCTCCTTCCAGGTGCCGTAGCCTATGGCGAATTGACCTCAGTTTCCCGAGGGTATGCGCCTTTTCGCGGTAGATTGACCACGTGTTACTGAGCCGTACGCCGCCCAACGAAGCCGTTGAGCAAACTTGCATGGCTGTCGAAATCTGATAGCAGTGTCCTCCAGCAGCATCGACTGGAGTCGATATGCTTGGAATTACTTATTTTGCAATTGCGTTCACAACTTTCTCTTTGCATGTCTCAAGCCTACATCCAATTCCAAGCAGGAATTTTCACAATGAATAGCCACCCTAGGGTCGCTATCCACAAAAGCAATTACTTATTCTCTAAAACATCTATATAAACCTTGCTGTTGACGGTGTGGAGTGGCAGAGGGCAGGAAGGCTTGGCGGTCCTAAATTAAATGGAGGGTTTTGGTAGGTAATTTATAACTGCTGATAGGATATGATGTTGGTTTATCAGAGTTGCAGGAATATGGCCATTGAAGCAGGAAATAAGAAAGCGCGGTTTGATTTCTACCTAGCCGTCATATTGGTCTGTTCGGTGCTGTTTACGGCATATTGGACCGCCTTCACGCTATACAAATACATCGGGTTCAGAAACTCCTTCTACGACCTAGGACAGGAGACATACTTTATGTATGTCCATCTTCACTACCCAGGCCTTATTGGGGGATTGCAGTTCCTGGTGTTCTCGAACCACATCTCTCCGTTCAAGCTGCTTCTCCTGCCGGTATTTGCGCTCTACCAGAGCCCAATGGCGCTGGTCCTCCTCCAGGACGTGGCGCTGGCCCTCTGCGCAGTGGTCGCATACATGATAGGCAGGGATGTCGTGAAGAGCAGATTTGTGGGTCTTGCACTGGGGCTCGCATTCCTGGTCAGCCCAGGGGTCAGGGGGATCGCATACTTCGATGCACATGTGGAGGCGTTCATACCCCTCTTCTTCCTTCTCTCTTTCTATTTCTACATGAGGGAGAGGAGGATATGCTTCCTTGCGAGCTATATCGCAATGATATCCACCATAGAGACCGCTCCATTTGTAGGGATTTCGCTGCTTCTTGGCCTTCTCTTCTATGAGTTGGTGCATGAAAGGGCTGGACGCAGGGCAGACATTTCAAGGAGGAATCGGAGGCTGAAGCTTCTCCTGGCCGCATTCCTGATAAGCGTGGCATTCATCGCATTCTACTACTATGTCATCAATGCACTTCTGTCATCCTACAGCATGGGAGGATACAGTGGCATGCCGCCGTTCCTCAAGGTTGTGAACTTCCTGTCGATACAGACGCAGTCGCTGGGCAACATTTCAGGGGTTGCCTTCAACAGATCGGCTCTTCCGGTACTGGTCTGGTGGGGTATCCTGATTCTGTTCTTCGGGTTCGGGCTGACGGGTTTCAGAAACATCGTACTTACCGGGATTCTGATCTCGCCATGGGTCCTTGAGCTTATAGTGATCCACAACACTGATTTCGCGGCGCTCATTGGATATTACTACTCCTACTCCTTGGGCGGGGCCCTTGCCGCTGCGGCGCTCGGCTTCATGATAATCATGGGAAAGAGAGGGTCCAAGGACAGGAACAGATTGATCGGCATCCTGGCCGCAGTGACTATTGTGCTGTCGGTGTTCCTCTCCCTGGGCTTCCTGTTTGAGCCTTACTACTTCCAGCACTTCGTTCCATCAAATTGGACTGTGGTGTCGAATTACTCACAGGTCGAGGGCTTTCTTATGACTATACCGCCCAACTCTAGCGTGATGGCGCAGCCATCGATAGCCGCCCACCTTTACTGGATAAAATACATAGAGCTGCCGCCCAACGAGACAGTCTGGGGATTCACACAGACTGGGTTCTCGTATAACATCGATAATATAACATCCTTCTACAGGACGCCTGATTACATAGTGATCAACAGGAACCTATCAGATTTCAATAGGCTCAGCGGGCCCGAATTCCAGGTAGACGAATATATGGGAAACAATTACACAGAGGCCCTTTTGTCTGGGGGATTCAGGGTATATAAAAGAGTTGTTAGATGACTGTAGTATTAGCACGCTTTTTCTATTATCTTAAGCATTTTCCAACTGGCACTGGGTGTCATTGCTGGTAAGTGATTTAAGTTTTCTGAACCAATCTAATGCGATTCCTGTGATGGTGAGAAGAAGATCTGAGAGGGTGGCGCGCGCCGGCGCAGTCAAATACTGCATACTAACAGTCGCAATTGCCCTGATAGCGGCATTCTTGTTCGCCCAGTTTGGAGCCTTCGTGCATGTCAACGTAAATCCCGAGTATGTGCCTTCTGAGCACAGGGTCTGCAGCATATATCGCCCAGGAGGCCCGGGCACTACTTCAAACCTTTCGTTCATAGGCAACTGTAGCGATGACTTGTGGTTCGAATCTGCTGCTAGCGCGAGCATAAACCACATAGGCACCGTCACAATTGGGAATCAGGTGCTGTCTAAGGTCGGTTCTTTTACTGTGACAGAGTGGACCTTCATCGAACCTCAGGGATCTAACGTTAATATACTTGCCTCGCTGCTCAACGAGACCATCTACAGCTATTCGACCCCTGGGGTAAGGGGTTACGAGCTGGCTTCAGGTTATCCGCCTTATAATCTCACTATAGATTATCTGCCGTTCTACCACCAATCTATATTGGTGGGCTGGCGCTCCAGAAGCGGAACGACTTATATACACTCAGAAGGCTGCAACATGACTGGTGCGACGTTCGTGGTGATCAGCTACAATGAATCTGATAGGTACCTAAAGGTTTGGAGGAATGGAGAGGAATGCGGTAGTGTTATCTTGAAGGGGGTGGGGAACTTATCCTCCGGCCTATCGCTCTATGCTAACTATGAGATTGCAAATCTCCAGTTGTACAATACCTCACTGCCTGAGGCCGAGATAATGGACATTTACAGAAATGGGATATATGCGACCCCTTCACTGAGCAAGAACCTTATGGGATGGTGGCCACTGGATGGGAACTCCAGTGACCATTCGGGCAATAACAACATTCTGGAGCTGAACGGTATAGTCTACAATGGGATATCTGTGTTTCCAGCCAATTGAGTATGGTGCCTGCTTGAACCAGAAATGCAAGGAAAATTATGCGGTTCCTTACAAGACGTGCGTCGCGCTATTTGCGATCTACCTCTTTATAGCCCTGGCCATGTATGCTAGGATAACCTTGGACTCGACTCATGTGGCAAATGCCTTTCCATTTGCCTTGGCTGACCTGTACCAAAACATGTGGAATCTATGGTGGGTGAAGCATGCATTAATAGTTCACACTAGTATCTTCCATACGAACCTGCTCTTCTGGCCGCTCGGAACCAACCTTGTCTACCAGGTGATGTCACCGATAGCTGGTGTTGTGTCAATCCCTTTCCAGGCTTTCGGACTCACATTCGCGATCAATGCACTATTCTTCCTTGGGTTTGCACTCTCAGGCGCCACGATGTTCGTGCTTGCTGAGTATTTGACCAGGAACCGTTATGCTGCCTTCCTCGCTGGATTGTTTTTTACGTTCAGCGCGTTTCATATGGCCCTTGCACCATCGCATCCGAACCTGATGAATATAGAATGGGTCCCCATGTTTGTCTATTTCACCCTGAAGATTGCCAACGAGCGCAATGGTTGGTACCGCAATGCTGTGGGACTGGGGATCTCTTTTGTCCTAATTTCTTTTATGGGAGACTTTGAGCAGTCGGTGATGTCGGTCTTGCTGTTTTTACTAATCGTAGCATTCTTCGCATCCAGGGATGAGACACGCGGAATTATTGCAAGCAGGAGGTTTGCAGCCGCGATATTGGTGTCGGCCGTGGTGGCATTCTTATTTGGGATATGGGGATTTATTCCACTTTTAAAGTCCCTTACTACCTTAGGATTGGGCCAGGCCAATGTGCTGAACACAGAGGCATTCAATATAGGGTTAGGCGAAAATGTATTCTCCTTCTTTATGCCCCCATTCTTCAGCGTACTATCAATCAGTTTCCTACACCATTACTGGGCTTACAGGCCTGTAAGTACAGAGACGGTCCCATATGTGGGCTATACCGTGCTGTTACTAGCCGCATACGCACTTTATAGGGGGAAATGGAGAAGGGAAGCTTTGTTATGGATTGCAATCGCAGTGATATTTGCTTTGATGGCCCTAGGCCCGGTTGTGAAGTTAGGTGCCCTCACGACAAAAATACCGACCCTGTATGCACTTTATCGCTTAGTTCCTGTGATTAACATTGTCAGGGAGCCGGGCAGATTCGACCTTATCGTGACGATTGCAGCGGCAATCCTGGCTGCTATGGGAGCATCCCTAATCCTGGAGAGGTACAAATCGCGGTCCAAGAAGGCTGCGGTGACCGTAGCGCTAGCTATATTGTTCTTGATCGAGTGCAATAGCTTCATTATTGGAAGACCGAACCCGTATCAACCCGCTGTAAGTGTGCAGCCAGTTCCAGAATTCTATTATTACCTGCACAACATGAGCGGCAATTTTTCTGTGATTGAAATCCCCTCGATCCCCGATTGGTCGACTTATCCAGGGCTAGCGACATATTACACATCGATAACCGGGAAGCCGCTCGTAGGAGGTTATGTAAGCAGGAGAAATGCGTCTGATGTAGGTGCCATTCTCAGTGTACCGCTTGCCGTTGCCGACATAAATTCTGTTACTGGTTGGCTCTCGTATCCGTCACCGATAAATGAGAACCTTACCAATCAAACGCTGCTATCCCTATATAGGTACAATACTTCGTTCGTTATTGTTATGAAGGATGCATACAATGGAAATTCCCTAAGAGTGCTTGGGGCTTACCTGAATAGGACATTTGGTGAGCCTGTCTATGCTGGGGCTAATGTGGTGGCGTATAATGTGGTGGGCATAGCGGCACGTTCTGCATACAAGAGCTTCGTTGCTTATTACCAGTACGGAAACATGAGCGAGGTTTCATGGCCGTATCATGGCAACGTTCGGAATTACTGGCTGTTCAACAATGTGATGGAACTGACTGTGTACGCACCTAACAGCAGTGCCCATTCCAATACCCCCGTAATGGGGATGCCTACAGAGATGTCGTTCAACGCGATAGCTGTAGGTACAAATGTAAACGACACGATAAGCAACACAACGCTGCATGTTTCTGCAATTGGTGATGGTAGTAGGTCGTACGCGGATGTAGTGTTGAAGCGGCAGCCGCACAATTACTCGGTATATATGAATCTTACTCCAGGGCCGTCAGGGAATAAGGTGGTGCTCGAAGTGGACAACGGCATAATAGGAATTGCAAACATAACATTTTCAAGTGTAAAAGCTGGATAGGTAGGGCGGGGTAAGGGATAGGAGATCAGGTTACTACCAAGTTCAGAGTTGCCACCTTTGATACCAGAATCGGCGTCGAGGAACCATAAGCCGGAATAGCCCCATTGTCGTATGTAATCCATATTGTGGCACTGAAGCTAGATCCTATTTTGCCGCTGTAGGTGGACACTGCAGAGGTGTAGCACGGTATTCCATAGAGGGATATCTTCTGCCCTGAATTTATCGCGTTGCTCGATGCCCCGAAGGTCTTGATATCCTTATAGGTCAGCAGCTGTGGGTTCGTGACGGGGTTTGTCGAGGTTGTACATGCCAGTTTCACGTCAAAATATGGGGATCCTGAGTTCTCGGCAAGGCTGAGCGACAGGGTGTTTGTGACGCCGAAGACCGGGTTCTGACAGTAATATGGGTGCTGGGAAAAACAGGCCTGCTGTGCAGTGGTGCCCAAGCTGAATACGCCGTAGAGTATGAGTACTGCAAGGGCGATGCCGACCAGAGCGACTGCCCATCCATATGTCATTATGTATTCCATCGCGCTCTGGGCTTTGGACTTGTCCATTGTTCTTTTCACACCATTAAATGTTTAAATACCTATATGGCCCCTGTTGGTTATCTGCTCGTCACCCTCTCGATCTTAGAGTACCTCTTTATCGCTTTGGAGACAGACAGCTCCACCTCGTTGGGGCTCTTTCGGGAGCGCGCTATTCCGAGCTCTAGTGCTGATTCTGCTACAGCAGCCGCGACCTTTGGCGCTAGGCCTAGTACTGTATTCTTCCCTATGGGGTCGGCTATTATCCTGTCGCGCCTCATGCCCCTTGCAGAGAACCTTGCGATCGCCTCGGCTGACCTTACAAGCATGAGGCCGTCAACTCTGCTGGCCCTGGACTCTATGAGTCCTGCCATTATGCCGGGAAATGCAAGCAGATTGTTCACCTGGTTGGGCCTGTCGCTTCGTCCGGTTGCTGCTATGAATGCGCCGGCGCTGAGCATCTCCTGATAGTCCATCTCCGGGTAGGGATTTGCAAGCGAGAAAGCTACCGGCTTCTTGGCCATCGATCTTATCATAGCTGCTGTGAACGCTCCTTCAACCGACGCGCCTATCAGAACGTCAGCGCCTTTGACCGCATCCGACAGGGTCCCCTTCATCATTTCCCGATTTGTAGCAGCGGCTATCCTAACCTTCCACAGGTTCATGTTGACAGCCCTTCCTTTGTATAGGATGCCGCTTGTGTCGCAAAGGCATATTCTTTCCGCGCCGGCCTTCACGAGGAGCTCTGCTATCCCGATTCCAGCTGCACCAGCCCCGTTGACCACTATTCTTGCGCTCCTTAATTTCTTTCCGGCGAGCTTGAGCGCATTTGTCAGGGCCGCAAGAGTGACGACCGCAACGCCATTCCTGTCGTCGTGGAATATTGGTATGCCCATCTCCTTGGATAGGCGCTCCACTATGTTCAGGCACTTTGGGGTCTCTATGTCCTCTATGTTCATAGCGGCGAAGTTAGGTTCCAGGGCCTTCGCAATCCTTAGTATCTGGGCCTCATCTTTGGTATCTAGGCAGACAGGAATAGCATCGACGCCTCCTAGCTTCTTGAGCAGGAGCGCCTTGCCCTCCATGACAGGCATGCCTGCCTCAGGCCCGATGTCACCAAGTCCGAGTATTCTGGTTCCGTCTGTCAGTATCGCTGCCATCCTTCCCTTCATGGTGTAGTCATAGGCCTTCGCCCTGTCCTTGTTTATCGCGAGCGAGACCTGCGCAACGCCGGGGGTGTAGTACTCGGAAAGCTCTTCCTTCGTTCTCATGGAGACGCTGCCGACTACCTCAATCTTACCCTTTCTCTTGGCATGCATCTCCAGTGCGCGTTTGCCATCCGGCATAGCAACCTTAGAGGCGCCAAAGTTATTAAGCCTGATTATACTCCTCTCCACCAGATTCAGGTTCTAAGGCTATGCATCGGGTGTGCGATGAGCCTAAAGGTCAAGCCGCTCTTTGTATCCATGAAGCTCAGATTCCCTGCATATCTTAGTCCATAGTGGTGCTGCATCCGCACCGCCTCCACCATTATGTTCACCGAGTCGCCACCCTTGATAAGCTCGCCAAGAGTAGGTATCCTGCCCTTGTCTATGTGGTCGACTTTCTTGTCGTCGTCAAGTAGGATGAAGCCCAGTGTGTTGTACCCATCGAGCGCGGGGCACAATTTGATTTCGTATCCGATCCATCTTCCATGCACGCTTTTGTATGCATCGTTCATGAGGGATTCCGTTCTCGATTTGAGGTCCTGGAACTGCGGCCCTGTCAGTCCAGTTCTTAGAAGCACGTGAAGAGTCGGGCCAATCGTGATGGGGGTCGTCGCCCTTTGCATGGAAGGCTTTACGACCAATTAGATACTTATTTCTTCTGTGCGAGCGTCCTGCGAATTGGGTTATACTCTCCTTCCCCTCCTTCCGCCGGGCCTCCTTGTGCTGTCAGTCGGTATTGGGGTAACGTCTCCTATTTTCATTACCCTTAGGCCGCTTCTCGCCAGCACCCTTACAACGGCTTGGGCTCCAGGACCGGGGGTCTTTGCGCTGTGGCCTCCGGGCGCCCTCACCATTATGTTTATGTTCGTAATCCCCTTAGCCTTCAGCTCTGCCGCGACCTTGTAGGCCGCCTGCATCGCCGCGTATGGGGACCCTTCCTGAGAATCAGCATTGACCATCATCCCTCCGCTCCCGACCGCGTACGTCTCGGCACCGCTCGGGTCGGTTGCGGTCACTATCGTGTCATTCTTCGATGAGTAAACGTGAACCACTGACCATCTCTCCGCCTTCGGCCTGATCGCCTCCTGTGCCATCGCCTTGGCTTCGTATGACTCTACCTGCTTTTCCTTCTTGCCTTCCTGAGCGACCTTCTGCTCTGTTTTCTTCGGCGCCGCCTTCTTCTTCCCTCCCATGATCACTCACCTTTTCCCTCTGCCGGAGCGGGTTGCGCTGCGGCTGGCGCCTGGGCTTCCTGTTGCGCCTCCTGTGCTGGCGCCACCTTCTTCATGGCAAGGTCTATGGGCTTGTAGTATGTTATCCCGGCCTCATCCTTGACGTCCACTATGTAGCCCGGCCTGCTAACCTTCCTCCCGTTCACGGATATGAAGCCGTGCACGGTGAGCTGCCTTGCCTGCTTTGCGGTCTTTGCAAGTCCCTTCCTGAATACTATTGTCTGGAGCCTCCTCTCCAGGAGCGCGTTCTCCTTGAGGTCCAGCAGGTCATCGAGCGTGGCGCCCTGCTTGGCAAGGCCTATTCGCTCCAACCGCTTGAACATCCTGTCCCTTATGTTCTCTGATCCCTGGCCCCCTGCGAGCAGCAGCCTTGCGTTCCTCCTTATCCTTCCTATCTCGGTCTGCGCCATCCACAGCTCCTTCATGTTCTTGAGACCATAATGGTCTATGAGCGCCCTGGAGCTCTTTATCCTTTCGAGGTCCCACATCTCCTTGGGCTTGTCGTATTTCCTCCGATTTCTCTTAGGCGCCCCCAATCAATCACTTCTTTGCAGGCGCCGGTGCGGCCTCCTTCTTCGCCTCTGTCTTTGCTGGACCGCCCTTGCCGGTCTGAGCCGGTCCTCCTGCCGGTGCAGCCTTGGACTTGGTGACTCCGACCGTTGCTCCGGTCCTTCCGGTTGAACGTGTGTGCTGGCCCCTGACCTTCTGGCCGTACTGATGCCTGAAGCCCCTCCAGGTGCCGTTCGACACATCGCGGCTTACATCCTGGCGGGTGTTGAATATGAGATCGTTGCTAACGATATGTATGTTCTTCCCGGTCTCCATGTCCTTGTTCCTGTTTAGCATGTACCATGGTATGCCGGATGGGATAGGATCCTTTATCAGCGCCTCGAGCTGCGCCACCTGCTCCTCGCTCAGCGAGCCTATGCTCGTGCTGGTCGGTATTCCAAGCTTCGCGTCTGCCGCAAGAGAGAGCGCCTGGGCCATGTTGTGGCCGATTCCCTTGACCTTGGACAGCGCCCTTGCTATAGGTAGGGATCCATCCATGTCCTTGCCCGCCACCCTCACTATGGATGAGGGGCCCTGCGGCTTCTTTGATGGCTCGTGCTTCGCATCGCGTTTTCCTGCTTCTGCCAATTCGACACCTGACTGGAAAATTGCCTCTCGTAAGGACGAGAAACAGCAGTTTAGTATTTATCTTGGGGGTATTTAAAGATTGCTGGATTGCGCGAGTTATCGGACCCGCCGAGATCGCGACCGCCCCCATCACTATTAAAACTTATCTGCAGTATTATAATTGGTGTAATGATGCCCCAAAAGAAGTCTCAAATGCGCTACTCCGCATGCGATTGCAACTGCTGCATGTGGCACAACAGCCCCACGGTGAAGATACTGCTTGCGATTGTGTTCCTGGCCTTGGTTGTGGATCTTGCGGTCACGGTGTTCTTCGGCCCAGCAGGGTACCTCACCGCGGCCCTCTCCGGGTTCGTCGGTCTGATACTCCTGATCGTATTCATAGGATGGCTGATAAGCATATCCTGCACCTGCGGCGGAAGGCACTGGATACACGGAGCCGATGCTGACCCCAAGGAGATCGCCAAGATCAGGTACTCCAAGGGCGAGATAAGCAAGAAGGAGTACAGCGACATAATCAGGGACCTCAAGGCTTAAGGTGTAATTTTGCCAGAAGAGCAATACGCAGAACTATTGGACAGAGCGTTCTCCAAGCTGCCCAGCCTGTCGGCTGAGCGGTCTGACTTCGTGATCCCCAAGGCAGAGGTGATGAACGAGGGAGTCAAGACGATAATAAGGAACATATCGCAGATAGCCGACAGGGCAAGGAGGGGCGAGGATGAGATAGCCAGATACGTAAGCAAGGAGCTGTCTGTTCCTGTCAACGTGGCAGAGCACAGGATGATAATAAGCGGCAGGTTCAACTCCGATGACATAGACAGGAGGATAGCAAGGTACTTCGAGCTCTATGTGATATGCAAGGAGTGCAAGAAGCCCGACACCAAGCTGGAGGCAGCGGATAAGGGCCTTTACCTTGTCTGCGAGGCCTGTGGGGCAAGGTACTGGATAAAGAGCTACTGATCGGATGGCCTTCAGGAAACCAAATTATGACACGAGGCGCGGAACGGCGCCGGAGGCGTCCACGAAGATGCCCCAGCCCGGCGAGTTGATAGGCAAGGTTATCAGGATCGCTGGCGCAACGAAGTTCCTGGTCAGGTGCACTGATGACAACGAGAGGCTCTGCAGCATACCAGGAAGGCTCAGAAGGAGGTTCTGGATCAAGGAAAACGACGTGGTCATAGTAAAGCCCTGGGTCGTCCAGACAACCGAGAGGGGCGACATCGTCTGGAGGTACAGCCTCCTCGACATAAACAAGTTGAGGGATAGGCACCTGCTGGACAAGCTGTGATGCGATGCTGAGAGTGTCGGCAGTCCAGTTCCACACCGAAAAGGACCCGACAGAAAACTTGAGGAAGGCGGAACTGTTCGTAGAACAGGAGGCAAGGAGGTCTGATCTTATAGTCTTCCCTGAATATTTCCTGGAGAGCCCCGCGGGGATGGCGCCAGCCATAATAAAGAGATTCAGGGAGCTGGCCAAGAGGCACAAGATCGACATAGTGCCAGGCTCGATGCTAACCGAGCGGAGAGGGAGGAGGTACAACACATCCCACTACATAGACTCGAAGGGACGCATTCTGTCAAGATATGACAAGGCAACGCCGTGGAAGACAGAGAGCGTTACCGCAGGAGGGTTTCCGAAACCCTTCAGGAGTCGCTTCGGGAAGACCGCGATAGTCGTATGCTGGGACCTCGCAAATCCCCTGATCTCGGCGCACCTGTCGAAGCTAGGCGTCGACCTGATAGTATGCCCATCGAGCTGGTGGGAGGGAGGCGAGTTCAAGCCTGAGCGCAGGTTTGCAGGGGAGTTCGTGGACTCGCTCTGCATTTCTAGGTCATACGAGAGCCAGGCCTGGCTGGTTTACGCGAACAAGGCAGGGGTCATCCACCTTAAGGGTTTCTCAGACCCGTCGGCTGGAAGGACCCAGGTGGTAGAGCCGATGGCGAAGCCGGTGGTTGCGCAGGGCAGGACCCAACAGGTGGTGCGCTGCAACTTCGAGAGGAAGAGGCTGGAGGCCGCAAGGAGGTACTACCGCGGCTAGGCGGCTTCGCAAAGGTTTAAATGAGGTAAATCCAAACTGTATTGTTCGGTGTTTTCCTGGCAGACAACTTCAATGAGCTTAGGGAGCGGATGATAAAGGCCGCAAAGGGTGACATAAAGGCTGCCTACGGCAACGAGGAGTACATACTAATACAGGCGATAAACGCCTTCAACGAGAGCTCGAGGAGCTACAACCTCATGTACGAGCGCCTCAGCGAATGGTTCGGGATTTACTTTCCAGAGGTCAAGGTTGCCAGCCCTGCGGTCCTGGCTGAGCTCGCCATTTCCATGTGCAACGGCGAGGAGCTCGACAGGAAGACCATCGAAAAGATAGTAGACGACCCCGAGAAGGCGGAGAGCATCTTCGAGAAGGCAAAGGAGACGATGGGGAGGAAGCCCGAGGGCGACGAAAAGGATGCGGTTGCTGCATTTGCTGGCCTGGCGAAGGATATGGGAAAGGGCATACAGGGGCTTGACGAATACATAAAGTCTGCCGCGAAGAGGATAATGCCCAATGTCACCCACCTCACTGAAGACAAGATCGCTGCCGAGCTCCTCGCGAAGGCGGGCTCGCTTGAAAGGATGGCGACCATGCCGGCAAGCACGATACAGCTCCTCGGGGCAGAGAAGGCGCTCTTCAAGCACATAAAGTTCGGCAGCAAACCACCCAAGTACGGGATCATATTCAAGCTTCCGGCCGTCACTGCCGCGCAGCGCGAGAAGAAGGGGATGGTCGCGAGGGCCTATGCCACCAAGATCGCCATTGCGGTCAAGGCTGATTACTTCACGAAGAAGTTTATAGCCGACAAGCTCAAGGAGTCGCTTGATGGGAGCATAGAGAAGATCACGGCAAAGGAGGTTGCACCCAAGTCCTATCAGCAGTTCAATGACAGGAGGCGCGGCTCTGGGCCGCAGAGAGGCGGAAGTCGCGGAGGCAGACAGGGGGCAGGTAAACGGTTCAGGCCTGGCGGCAGGAGGAACCAAGACGGAAACCAACAGCAGCCGTCATGGTAGGCCAACCATGGGCTTTGCTCTGAAAGTCGCTCCTAAAGACCACTAAAGGAGCAGATTTAGCACTTTAGGAGCAGTCATACCAAATCTTGCATCGTGTCTGTTTTAAGTTCGATTCTCCTTGCGTGCGCTTTACCGCCGCTCTTCATACAAACAAGTTCATAAACTCCAGTTGAGACTCGTCTTATATGATAGGCATGGGACTCGCATATTGGACAGGTAAGACGCCAATTCATCTTTCCACCCACCAATAATAGACAGCCCTCCCTCTCTTAGCCTTCTCGGCCTTCCCCTCCCTAACGAGCTTTTCCAGAGTAAGTCTTATCTGGGTGTAGAGTGTCGGCAGCCCACTTTCCCATAGTCTGAAGGATTTGTTGATTTGGCTTTCCCTAATGTTGTAGCAGTCCATCATAAGACCGGCTATGGTGTAGCCATTTGTTCTGTCATGTTGTAACTGGGCCGATATCTTGTCTGGGACGCCAGACTTCTTTATTTCGTTTACAGGTAGTTTTCTCGATAATCCCATCGAACCACTACAAACATTATGAAATAACTAATATATAAATGTTTGCTAAACTACTAAAACGAATAAATTTAATCAACCCAAAAGGCTTGGCTTAATTCCCAACTCAAACATCGCACTTATCAGAACCGTGATGTTGTAAGCTATCAGTTTGCAGAATAGCTCATTTCTCTGCGCTAGTGGCGTCTTGCTCTTCAATAGGTCATTAAACTTCGTCTTTAGCGCCATAAACGTAGATTCCACGTTGCTGCGGTTATGATAATGGGTCAGAAAATCTTCGTAATTTAGCTGGAAATAATGGAAAGCCCTGCGCCATGCCTTACCCTTAGTGCCTAATGTGGCATCAGTCTTACCTGATACGTTGGATCGGAATGGGATGTATCCAGTAGCTCCTATCTCTTTAATCAAAGTGTGGTTCGCTGTAGAACTGTAAGCCTTGTCGGCGCATATTTCCTCTATATTAAATCTCATATCCGCTAGATTCTGTACAAGCGGTATGAATTGTGGGCAATCGTTGGTAGTTTCATCAGTCAGTATCGCATCTACTATGATATTCGTTGTAGTACCTGTTATCGCATGGCATTTTACCCATCTATGTAAGGCTTTGGTATGATGTTTTTGCTTGCAATATTCGTTGAATTTCGTAGTCCTGAATCCAGTAGAGTCAGGTGCGAACTTAGTCTCTATAGACTTTAGTGGCATGGCTGTTATGTGAAGCAGGTCAGTTAATATAGCTGTCATTTCTGGCTTGTTCAAAGTCTTATTTATGTGGTTGTAATTAGGCACTCGTTCTATCTGTTCCTTCTCTTGGGCATCTTTATATCGTGAATATGCTCTCCTGCTGGATTGCATAGAGTAGACCTTATCTATGGCACAGAATACCGCTGTCTTTATTGGTATACTTGGTCTACCGAAGCTGTAAGGCTTCTCCGGTATGTTTTCAACAAGGTCTTTCAAAAGCATTCTGAAGAGCCTTCCCTCTTCGTTCTGCGCTTGTGTATATTCATGCCATTTCTGTGGATATTGGACTCTTTTGGTAGTTGTAATAATGGTATTACCCTGTTCGTCTATCTGCTTCGTTATCGTAATGTCGACGGCAAAGATGTGCTTGCACCTGATTCCTCTACTAACATAATCTTGGCAGGTGCAAGTAGAGCCATTTAGACTAAGCTGTACTTTGTAGGCCTGCTTAGGGTTGCTCTGACTTGGCACAAGCCATATCCCATCATGATTTGTGATTTTCTTTCTTTGAGCTATTTCCATGCCCTTTTGTCTCCTTATTTGCAAGAGTTTTTGGTACTCCATTACAACACCATTCTAAGTAGAATTGTAAGCTCAAATATAAATATCTTTCTACTTAGAATATATACTGGTAGTTTGGATGAAACAAATAGGTGTTTTCAGGGTAAAGATAAGCACTTCTACGGACAGGAAGAAGAATGCTGAGGGCAAAACAAAAAGCTACGAATATGGCAGTCTAAGCATTAGGACGCCGGATCTCAAAGAATACATAGGGAAAGAGGTTATGGTGAGAATATTCATAGAATAGTTACATAGTAAATTCTCCAAACTCATTTTTAATCTCTGTTATCTTCTCCTGTGCCCTCCATCTATCTTCAAAGACTAATTTAACCTGCTGCTTTATTTTCTCTCTTTCTCTCTTATCTTTTGATATGGGTAGTCTCAATTCTTCCCATCTGTTCCCTATGTTTGGTAGTGTTGTATCTATCATCACCTTATTGAAAAGCTGCTGTTGTGTCAGTCTATGTGAAAAAAGATATAGCAGATAGAATGAATCTATGCCATATTCGTTGTCCTCTTTAATGACCCTAAAGACTATGCTGTGATGATTTAGTAGTATCCCAGTATCATACTTAGAGACCATAGCTACAGTTCCCACTCTATAACTACCTTCCTTTACGAAAACTATGTCTTTTGCATGAAGGTCTATTCCATTTCCTTTAATCTGCCTATATATCTCTGTTGGAACCATAGCGGTTGGGTTCTTATACAAATCCCATCCAACTATATCCGCCGCTCTTACATATGGAATTTCTCCTCTGCCTTTAAACTCGCTCGGTGGCGCTCCATGTCCTCTGAATTTCTGTATTATGCCATTATCAATTAGCTCCTTTACAGATACAAATTCTAGATTAAGCTTTTTGGCTTCCGCTTCTATACTTTTTATTTTCTTTTCCCAATAATATCGTGGCACATAAATGTCTCTCTTTATGTTCTTTGCATCAACTGTAAAAACATACTGATTCTTTGGGTTATCAGGGTCATCCAATTCTTTTCTGATTGGTTCCAAATCATTCCATATAACATCAGTAAACCGATGTGTTATTTCGTCGTATCTATAAACTGGTTCTCCACGATGGTCATGACCCATTTCCTCTGCTACAGCCATAATTATCTTGTGTTGTTGTGGTCTTCCTTTTTCCATTACTAGCAACAGTGTCTTTGCGTTGCAATGCGGTCTGAATGTATTGTGCGGCAAATCTACGACTGCCTTAATGTTATTTTCTTTTCTAATATAATTCAAAACATAACGAACTTTGGGTGCATGAAAATAAGTCTCTGGAAGCACTATAGCTAATATGCCTCAGTCCTTCAACATTTCAAGACAGCG
>JAGWHK010000003.1 GCA_028866775.1 Microcaldota archaeon
TAGACGACATTCCATGTCGTGCCTGCGGGCAATCCGGTCTCAGTGAATGTCGTCAGAGAGTTGAAATTCGCAGTCAATACGTCGTTTCCCTCAACTACAAGGAAGGTGTTCTGCGCCGTGGGGTCCGTCACAATCAGGTTTCCTCCAAATGCCCAGTTGCTGAATACAGAATTGACTCCCGATGGCGCGATCGCGTTTATCGTCCCCATCCCAATGAGTCCTGAAATCGTGTTTCCATTCACCTGGTTTATCCCATTGGTCGCTATATTTGCAGTAGTCGGAAAGTCGTTAAACGTGACAGAATACGTGGGAAACACGAACGCGCTCTGCGCTATCGCTCCCTTAGCCGAAGCCGTCGTTGTCACAGTATAAGTCCCCACAGCCAGCGAGTTGATCACCATGATGCCTGCCCATTCTGCCTTCCCGTTAACGCTCTCCACTATCACATTGCCTGGCGCGGTGGTCTTAAATCCTGAGGCAGCGAGCGTATGGTTCGATACCGCGCTGACTATCACTACAAAGCTGTTCGCAGTGACGGTCTTGAATGTCAGCACGTTGCTTGTGCCCGTGGCCGTGGTTCCGGTGTTTGCGGAGAAAACCGCGCCGTTGGCCTCGATTGCGTTGAATCCGAGTTCCACCACTATGTTGTTAGAGAGCGCCGTGCCGGTGAAGGTTCCGCTGTTTGAGGTGCTGTATCCCACTGTGGCATTCCTGAAGAGCTTGCTGGAACCAGATCCTGAGGTATACTGCGCCGCGCTCGTCCTGGTCCAGCTTACCGTGGTCTGGCTGTTGCCCTTTGAGGAGTTTGTGCTCCCCGCATAAAAGTAGAGGTTATAGTTGTTGATCAACGACGCCTTCACCGCCCCCGATCCAATTGCATTTGAGTAGCTGTACGCTATCGCATAGGTGGAGAATGAGTTGGAGACCGAGGAATAGGCATAATAGCTGGAGTTATAGCCCACTAGAACAGTAGGAAGCGCAGTCCAGTTCATCGTAGAGTTGTCGTACTTCATCAACGTTATGTTCTGCGCCTGCACTCCCTGTTGCGACAGCCATGCGGCGCTGACCTGGAAATTATAAGTAACATTTGATATGTAAGGATCTATAGAAAGAGAGGAGTTGTAGATGCTTTGATTTATCTGTATGTATTGGTAGACTTGCTGACCCTGGGGAGGCGGTATCGCGGATATCTCGGACTCATTGGTTACGCTTATGTTGAACTGCCTGAGCATTGTCTGGTTCCTGAATCTTACCCTGAGCCCAGAGACGACCGTTCCACCCACGCTTATATCGGCCTTGCCAAGCTTTGGTCTCACAGTCGCCCTTCCAAAGCCACCCTGCATTCTTATGTATGTAACATTGGCTGTAGAGTTTAGGCTTGGAATGGCCTGCGCCGCTAGAGGCGTGATATTCAATGCATTGCTTGCTGCAATCCCGTTAGCCGTCAGGTTGGCCGGCAAAACAACTGCAGGGGCGGTCAGGTTCTTGGTTGCGCCCGTCATGTTCGGCGCCGTCTGGTTCGATACATTGAAAAGGTATGAAATGCTGGTGTTAGAGATGGTGGAGTTCCCTGCAAATGCAAGCCCCGCGTCTATGATCCCAAGCAGCGCTATCACTGCCATGATTATCGCTGCTGCTTCGAGCGACTCGTTCATGCAATCGCCTACTCCTCTTCTTCCTTCTCTACAGATGCCAATACCCTGTTCCTTTTCCTGAGGCCAAGGACGGTCAGTAATCTATCCCATAGACTCATGCCCTCCCTCTTGGATGCGTACCTGCCACCAACCCTGGCCGCGTACCTCTTCGACGCCCTGCTCACTCCCTCGCTGAAGCCACACCTCTGATTCAGCAGGTATGCCGGTATGTGTTCCGCTATGCTCAGTGGGACTATCTCGTCCTCTGGCACCGCCCCTGTCACGCTGCCCTCATATGACTCCTCTATCTCCTGTATGCTTATCTCATACCTCTTGTTCCTCATCCTGTTTACCACAAGCGAATGCTTGAGGCCGAGCGTGTCGTAGACATGCGCAAGCCTTATCGCGCTGGTGCAGGACGCCATCTCCGGCGTGGTCACTATTACGGCCTCATCGTAGTTCTTCAGGTACACGTTTTCCACGAAGGGAAGTATGCCCGGAGCAGTATCTACGATGGCGAAGTCGTAGTTCTCTTCCCTGAGTATCTTAAACTGCCATTCTATCTGGCTTATCGAGGGGTAGACCACTTTGCCACCCACCCTCCCGGGTATGACGTGCATGCCCGTGGGCGCGTGCGTTACTATCACCGACTTCGGGTCGACCCTCTTGGCCCCTATGTCAGCAAAACCCCTGTTCACGTTCTCAAGGCCCAGGTGGAAGCCCACGCTGGGATTCGCATAGTCGGCGTCGACAAGCAGAACCTTGTAGTCGAGCATGCTCAACACAGTGGCTAGGTTTACGGCAATTGTTGTCTTGCCAACCCCGCCCTTCTGGGACGAGATCCTTACAATGTAGGGGCCCTTCGCCATCAGCTCTCTCTCTTTATCTGTTCCCTCATCCTTATCAATGTGCCTGCCCTGTCAGGCGAATACCTCTGCCTTATCGCGCGACCCTTGAACAGCGCTATTACTGCAATGATTAACACTATAAAGACTCCTATACGCACGTAGAGGGGCAGGTAGGGCAGCCCGCTCGAGGGGTTGCTAGGCTGTACCGGGTTAATCACTACTGGCACGCCATACGTGAGGTTCGCGCCCGCTGCACTTATATAGAGCTGGAGTATGTACGTGCCGTTCTTTGGATGGTTCGTGATCGTGAACTGTTTGGTAATCAGCTGGTTTGGGAATGCCAGGGCCTTCTGGGTCTCGTTCTGCACCGTTATCTGAGGCGAGGGCACCAACAGGAAGGTGACGTTGCTGGGGCTCGTTCCGGTATAGAGGACAGAAGCCGTTATCGTGCCCACAGTATTGCCCACTATGGCTGGTGCGCTTATGCCCGCGAGCCTCAGCACCTCCTGCGGGCTCTCGGGAGAGAGCGTCTCTATCGCGTACCTGCTTCTCAGAAGGCTGCTAGGATTTGAAGGCCCCTTTATTGAGTAGTACTCGTAAATGGTCTGGCTTCGTGGGAGCCTTCCTATCTTGGAGCTTATCTTGTAGCTGTTGTTCTCTATGACTATGTTGCTTGAAAGCCCATAGACGCTTATGTCAGATATGTTCTTCGCAATCGATAGTGGGAGCCACTGCACCAGGGTCGCATTCCTCAGGCCCTGGTTGTTTGGCGCAATTATAGAAATGATTCCGCTCAGGACCGTGCCGTTGTTGGTCAGGGCAACCTGGCTTGCCACTATTGGCTGGCTGCCGCCCTGCGAGTAGACACTGAACGTAAGATAGCCTGTCCCAGAGGCTGTACCTCCGCCCTGGTAGCGTGCGGTAACGTATATCGGTATGGAATACACCCCAGTCGGGAGATTTGCGCCAGGGGTGAAATAGGCCTGTACGCTAACGCTCTCGTTGGGGCCCAGATTGACAGTATCGGTTGAGAGGCTAAGGAGGCTTGAATAAGCAGGATCGACCGTCAGGTTTATCACCTCTGTCAAATTCCCGGAGTTGCGGAAGCCGATCTGGCTGAGGGTCGTGCTGTTGCGCCCTCCGCTGACAAGCAACGGCATGTACGTGAAGTTCACCTGCGGGATCTGGAGCAGAGGGGGCAGGGTACCGCCGGATGATGGCGGGTTGATCACCGGCTGCGGGCCCGAACTGACCGGTTGAGACACGGTGTAGCTGAGGGAACTAGAAGTGGAAGACTGGGTGCTGCCATAGGAGTTGTACGTTATCGCCGCAAGCGCAACATAAGTGCCTACCACTCCGGTGACATTATTGAGTATTATCACAGTGTTGGACTCCTGCCCTGGGGATAGGGCCGAAAGTGTGAGCAGGCTGTTATAGCTTCTTGGCCCTGATATCGAGAAGTTGAGCGCTATGGGCCCGCTTGCTGTGTCCCCGGTATTCTGCAGCGAGATCGTGAAACTCATCGTTGAGCCGACTGTTGCCGTTGATGGCGCGCTGAAACTCTCTATCACCACATCAGCGTAATTGACCAGCGCGAATGTGTTGCTTCCAGATGTAGAAAATCCGCCTGCGCTGAACATGACGTTCGCTATGTATATCGTGTTTGTCATGTTGCTGGTCGGGAAGGTGATGTTGGAAGTATAAGTTTGGCTCCCAGTCCTCGGGATCGTTACCCCCGCGCTGTAGACCACCTTGTTCGTGCTCTCGTTTATGACCCTGAAGGTTCCTGACAACGGAGTGAGCGCGCACCCGCCTGTGGAGCTTGCCGTGTAGTTTACCGTGACAGTTCCGTAGCGCGGGTAGACCGAACGTGCCCCCACTCCGACAGTGAAGGGACATATTACCGTCACACTTGCGTTAACCTGCGTAGCCGAACCCGCAGCCGGCATAGCAGAAGCAATAAGAAAGGCTAGCGCTGCAAGTGTCAAAAGTGATGCTTTCTTCATTGGGACACTGCTATATCTTGCAGGAAAACAGTTAAAAGAGTAGGTATTTCAGGCCCTATTCGCCCATGAGCTGGATTATGACCTTCCTGTTCCTTTTGATTATGTCAAAGTCAAGCAGCACGATCTCGAGCGGCTTGTCGAGCATGAGTTTGCCGTCGCTGAACGGGATGGTTATGCTCGGCCCCATTATCGCTGACCTGACGTGGCTCTTCCCGTTGTCGTCCGCGCCGTAGCCGTTGGAGTCGCCGACAGAGGTGTTGTGCAGGTAGTGGCCGTCAGACGGAGCGACCCTCTCGAGCGCCTCCCTCATGTGCTTTATGCTCTCCGGATTGTATTCCATGGTGCTTATGCTTGCAGTGGTGCATCCTATGAATATTGTGGCGATGCCGCTCCTGAACCTGGACTTGTTTATCTCGTCCTGAACTTCCTTCGTTATCTTGGTAACATAGAGGTCCTCTTCCCTCTTTTCGACCTCTATCTCAGCTGTTTTTACTCCCATCTAATCACTCAGCGTCCTCGTAAAAGTCCCCGATTATCTGCACGATCACCCTGGCCTGCTCGTTGAGTTTCCTGCCGGCGTCCCAGAGCAGGATCTGCTGCCACTTCCCCAGCATGGTCCTGTTGCCCTTGATAGGTATCGTTATGCTCGGGCCCAGTATCGCGTGCATAACATTCCCCTCCCCATCTGCCTTTGGGAGCCCGAGGTGCTTGCCCTTGTGGTCGATATAGCTGACAGCTGTGCCGAACCCACCGAGGCTGTGCCCGTAGATGCTGCTGCCCGAAGATCCCTTCGCGATCTTCGTTATCGCGCTCTTCATGTCGTGTATGTTGCCCTCCTCGTAGTCCATGGTGCTTATGCTCAGCCATGGCGAGGTGACATGAACTATGACTATTCCGTCCTTGATTCTGGAGTCTATCACCGAGTGGTCCACCTGCCTGCTTATGTCAGTGACCTGGATCCCGTTCTCGGTCTTGGTGAAGTGCAACTCCTTGGTCTTAACTTTCATGTTCTCTCCGTGATGGTCAGCTATTAGTGGAAAGGCCTATTTAAAGACCATATGGAGACCTTAGACAGAAGACGTATGTTGAATCCGTCAATTTCTTTGAAGGAACAAGCCAGGAAAGGGAGTTGCACCCTTCTACGCCGCTCTGCAGGCGGCTGCATAGCTGATCTGCCATCCTGGCGCAAGATTCTAACTACTCTTATATACTTTGTTATTTATATCTAAGCGATTTGCAGATGGTGCTCATATGGCTGACATAGAAGAAAGGCGGATTCCTGCAGAGCTGGTCTCAAAGGTCGGATTCATAGATTTCAACACGTCAATCTCCAGGGCAAAGGAGGAGCTGAAGAGCACCCCTGCGATGGTCGTCACGAAGAACGGCGAGTACTACGGGCTGATAGACTCGAGAGCAATACACAGCGCAAGAACCCTGAGGGTTCCCAGCTCTGAAAAGATCGGCAAGCTGGCCGTTCGCGCTCCACGTGTCTCGGACACGAGCTCGGTGGAGGACCTTGCATATTATTTCTACAAGCTCAGGCTGAAGAACCTGCCATACGTGCAGGGCGACAGGATAACCGGCGTCGTTGAGAGGAGGACCCTGCTCAAGATGCTACTCTCGCTCCGCGCACTTGACGAGGTGAGGATCTCAGAGGCACTGAGCTCCCCTGTCCTTGCGATAGAT
Source organism: Microcaldota archaeon (assembly GCA_028866775.1). Lineage (GTDB taxonomy): Archaea > Micrarchaeota > Micrarchaeia > Micrarchaeales > Micrarchaeaceae > JAJYUY01. The sequence continues at coordinate 6,175 of JAGWHK010000003.1, forward strand.
TCCGATGCCAGCCTCGCACAGGCACTCAGCACCATGTCCGGGAACAAGGTCAACCGACTCGTCGTTCTGGACAACGGCCGCTTTAGCGGGCTCATAACAAAGAGGGACATACACGCCAGCTACATGTCCGGCGGTGACAGGCTTCCGGAAATGAAGTCAAGGAGCCACAAGGCATCGGACGCGCTCGTTGACGGGGTCATGGAAAGGAATGTCCACACCATCGAGCCCAGCGCAACCCTTGCCGATGCAGCCCGCATGATGGTGGAGGAGGGAGTCTTCTCGCTTGTCGTGACCAGGGGAAGGAACCCCATAGGGATGGTTACCGTGTCAGACATACTGGAGAACGTGGTCGCGAGGAGGAAGGTCGAGCAGAAGAGGGTCTTCCTTACTGGATTCGACGAGTACACGTATCAATACGAGGAGTCGGTGAGGGAGGAGCTCAAGTCCTTCATGCACCACCTCGAGCAGATGCACAAGCTCAGCACAGAGTACCTGGCGATGAGGGTCAAGAGGGTCAAGCTAAAGTCATATGAGATGCAGGCCAGGGTATCATTGGGAAAGAACGGCACCGTCAGGGCGCATTCGGAAGGGGAGAGCTTCCACGACGCATTCAAGGAGCTGATGAGGAGGCTCAGGAAGCAGACAACCAGGGAGAAGGAGGAGATGCTAAGTGAGAGAAAGAGCAGGAAGGGCGTGAGGGATGAGGACTAACTACAACCCGAAGGGCCAGTCCAGCCTTGAGCTGCTCATAACAGTCTCGTTCGCGCTGATAATACTGCTCCCCATAGTAATACTTGCGTTCGTGCAGATGTCATCGACAAGCTCGAACCTCGCGACAGGGGAGGCTCAGGCGGCCGCGACCAAACTTGCAGAGGTGGCCGTCACGGTTGGCGCGCAAGGTCCCCCCGCGAAGCAGCTTATACTCATCGACATGCCATCCGATGTCCAGCAGATAATCATCGGCAACCAGGTCAACAGCGGTACAGGGTTCGGCCACCAGATAATATTCATAGTTGACACCAACGCCGGCCTCAGCGATGCTGTTGCCTACGTGCCGGTCAACGTGACCGGAAACCTGGGCTCGGTGCTCTCGCAGGGAACATACCTTGTCAACGTGAGCGCGGAGTCGCCATGCACCTATGCCGGCTCGACCCTCCCGTGCGTTGTCATAACGCCGACATGATCGCTCAGTCAAGGTGTAGCGAGTAGGTATTCCTGTAAACCCTCTTTCCCCTCTTCACGCCCCACAGCCTGAACGACCTGAGCGGCTTGAAATCGTGGTCTATGAAGAAGTTGTTGGCGGCCTCCTTGTCGCTGACATAGATGTCGACCCCATTCTGCACCTCCTCCACCTTCGTTATGTAGCCGCCCCTCCTCTCTAGATAACGGTTGAGCTTGCCCGCCATCCTGTCCATCTTCTCCCTGTTGCCCCTGAGCTGCACGATTCCCTGGTAGTAGCCTGCGCTTATCCTGTAGCACCTCTGGCAGGTCTCGTGCTGCAGTTTTATCACTATGTCCTGCTCGAACGCCACCTTGCCCTCGTCGAACTTCTTGGTTATCATGCATCTCGCAATGTTGTTCCTCCCGAATTCAAGTACCCCAACCTCGAAGCCCTCCCCGATCTGGTGCATTATCGCCTTGCCGAGCACCCTCCTCTCGTTGCCCGCCTCTATGAATGTGTTGCCCACCTTGACGCGCTTGCAGAACCTGCACTGCAGCACCCTCATCTGCTTGGGAATCCCCTTCTTGAGCTTGTCCGCTGTGCAAAACTCGCAGAACTCGCCCACGAATAGGCAGTCCTCACTGGACCTGTTGCATGTCGGGCAGTACTTCGGCATGATTCACCTTTGGCTTTTGTCTTATAAATAAGCTACTCTTGCAACAGCAATTTTAGGCCCCAACGGTAGTCATCGCCGCAATCGAGAATAGTGATAGTAGGGATCGATTGCCGGTTTGTTCCCGCTTATGTCATAAACAATTAGCTGCTCTCCAGAAAGTTGTGCCACATAAGGCTTGTCACCCGGATAGGCAGTAGTGGACAGTAGCGTGAGCGTGTTGCCGATCATGAAAAACCCGCCAAAGCTATGGTCGTGCCCCCTTATAATCATTTTGAGCCCGTTCTTAGCAAGGAAATTGTCTGCCAGGTCCGGGCCAAACTTGTGGATATCCCCATCGTAGCTCCTTTCATTGAAACTAACTCCCTTCTGGGTTGACGGGTCGTTCCATATCATCTGGTATATCTGATTATTCTGTCTTGGGATCGCGACCTTGCCCTGTGCCTTGATCTCGCCCAAGGTGGGGCAGCTTATCGGTATACCTCCATGGACGATGAAATATTCCTTGTTCAATACTACCGCCATTGGGAGCTCAGTGAACAGTTGGCCATATACCTTATTCACAAGTGCCAGATCACGGCCCAGTTTATCATATAATTCATGTGGGAATGTCTGCTTACTAACCTCTCCGAGCGGGGACTCATGATCCCCCCGGATCATCACGAAATTGTTCCCGTATCTGAGTTTATGGGTTAGCAGCAGGGCGAGAAGTTCGGTAGAAGTGTTGCTTCTGTCTACGTAATCCCCCATAAGTATGTACTGGTGTTTCCTAGGCGGGTAGAGCCTTGCTATCTTCTTGAAAGTATCGACGTCCCCATGCAGATCTCCGACTATAACAGCCTTTCTTGAGCTGATCTCTATGACCGACGGTTCCGATCTGAAGAGCCTTATTGCAGGGTCAAGGAATTCGGCGTATAGCTGTTTGCTGGCCTCAAGACCACCATTGGACATCAAACGTTCTAGGAGTTTGCTGTGTTCTGCGGGTTCCTTTGCCAGAACTTGCTTCGCCCCCTGCATATCGCCACGATTAACCGTAGAAGTTTCAAATATATAGGGTTTTTATACCGAGAGCCTGGTGCTGCCCGATTAGCTCGAGTAGTGCTTGCTTATTATCGCTCCGTAGGCCGGCCTTGTTATCAGGAATCCGAGTATCGCACCGATTATGGTGGATTCCGCGAACCCGACCACGCTCACCAGGGAGGTGGAGAAGAAGAGGGGGAGCATTACCACGATAAGCAGCATCGCATCCCTGAGTATTATGTAAAAGGCTCCCCCAAGCGCACTCTTCGCCGAGCCGCTCTCACCCGTTCTCCTTAGAAGCTCGTCCGTTATTATTATCTGGGCGTCCACACCCGTTCCGACCACCGCTATCATTCCAGCGACTGCGGCGAGGTCTATGGTCCCGAGGAGCCCTATTATCGAGACTATTATGAAGAGCTCCATGAAGGTGGTCAGCAGTATCGGAAGGACCAGGAACAGCTTCCTGTACCTAACCGTTATGAAAACCGATACGAGCACTATCGCAGCGAGGGCGGCAACACCGCTATAGAACAGGAACTGGCTTCCCAGCGTTGCTGGTATCGTTGTCGGAGTCCCCGCTATTATCGCCACAGGCAGGGCCCCACCATTTAGTATGCTCTCGATCGTCTTCCCGGTGCCCGTCGCGTAGGCGATCTTGGCTTGGGTTGAGAGGTTCGAGGGCGCCACACCCGATATCTCGTAGCTGTTCCCTGCCGTCCCGTTGGTTATCGATGGGTTCAGTATCGGGGATGAAAGCAAACCGACAGCGGGCCAGGACTCAACAATGGTCTGGTTTGCCGACACTGCGCTTATCTGTGGGGTCATGTTCCCCTTGTTTTCCAGCGTGACCGTGTAGTTCTGGGCCTTCATGAACTCTATGAGCGGTTTGGGAAGGTTGGAGCTCGCTATGATCTCGCTGTACCTGCCCCTGTACTGCGTCAGAAGCGCCTCTGTAGAGTTGAGGCTGTTGTTCGAAGGCGAAACGGATACTATGGGTATTGTCTGCGTGCCAAAGGTAAGCGCCGTCTTCATCGCCGTAAGGAATGTTCCAGAGCTCAGCCCAGAGAGGCTGCCTATCTGTGAGGAGTTTATCACGACTATCGCATTTGTCGGCCTGTCAAGGAACATGTAAAGGGGCTTGTTGCCCTGGCCCAGGACAGCCTTGTTGAACTGCTTGGCCGCCGCGTCTGTTATGTAGAATGTGACGGCCCACTGCACTGTTCCATTTATTGAGGTCGGCTGCACTGCCCCTATGCTTCCCTTCAGTATCCCGGATCCGTTTATCGCTTCCCTGCCGTTCACTATTCCATCGAAGCGCCCCTGGCTCTGTATTATCGATATGGTCTGGTTGACCTCGCTGCCTGATACGGATGGTATCATCACGTATGCGTGCGAGTTTCCGACTCCCTCAACGGTTGTTTGCTTCAGCCCAAAGGTGGAGACCCTCTGCTGCAATGCAGAGACAAGGCTTGACATCGCGGTCACGTTGACCGGGTGCTCCAGCGTTATGGGTATCTGGGTGCCTCCCACGAATTCTATGCCGAAGTGTATCCCATAGACGACGTCTAGTACCGCAAGTGCGGCCACCACGACTATGAGTATGAGTATCCTCCTGTCCAGCAGGTAATCCTTGATTGCGCTCATCCCCTGATCCCCTCCTTCCTCTTCTTGAACCACAGTATGATCGGCGTGTTGCCGAGCCATGTGGTCATCAGGTCAGTGACCAGACCGATGAGCACAACCGCCGATATCTCCGAATATGTCGGAATGAACGCGAAATACGAAACCACGAAGAGCACGGCGAAGGATATTATCGCGGTGAGCGTCATGGTGAGCCCTGTCTTGAATGTCGAGAACGCCCTTATCTCCGGGGTGGCATCGCTCCTCTTGAGTATCCTGACAGCGGTGAGCATGTCGGTGTCGATGGAGTAGCCCAACAGCATGAGAAGGCCTCCCACCGATGCGATCCCAAGGGGTATGCCAAGCAGGCCCATCGCCCCAAGGGCAACGACTATGTCGTTGGTGGCCCCGAAGACCACCGCAAACGACGGTATCGGCGTCCTGAATATGAAAAATACCGCTATCGCCACGAGTATGAAGGCGACTATTATTATGTTCTTTATCTCGCTGAGGAAGTAGGCGCCCAGGGTGGGTGTCACCTCATTGTACGAGTAGGAAGCGAAGGAGACCAGGCCCGACAGCTTGCCCACCACGTAGCTCTGGTACTTGGAGGATGCGCTCGTGTATATGCTTTGCCCCTGGCTCACGAGAGCCTGGTAGCTCGTGGTGTTTGCATGCGGCGTGCTGCCCAGTATGGGCGCGAGCGCTGCTGACTCGGAGTTGAAATCAGAGCTCATCTTCGCTGCAGACTCGTTCATGCCCCTCTGCGAGGTTGCGATAATCCCTGCAAGCGTGGAGTTGGACTGCTGCGAGGCATATGCGGCCTGCGCAGTGGTGTAGTTGAAGTTGTATTCCGTGTAGTTTGAATAGTCGGAATAGAGAGCCAGCAGCGCCGCCTCTCCATTGGCCAGGCTCTGGTTGCCAACCATTGTTATGGAGAGCCCCCCTGGCGCCCTTGAGACACTGGCCTGCGCCCCCGGAATTGCGCCATCTATCGAGGTTGTGAGCGCCCTTATGTCAGGGCTTGCGTTGGTGATGAGCTGTATGCTTATGCCTCCCCTTAGCGATGAGTCAAGCTGTATCTTCGGTATGAAGTATATGGCTATCAGCATCAGCGCTACCGGGATGAGTATGAAAAGCTTGTAGTTCTTACTTTCGTAGATGTTTTGTACCATGTTAACCTTCCGAGAATCAGCCGTGCTTCCTCATCAGCCTGTGATGCAGCGACTTGGTGAATCCGTATATGACCATGAAGACCGCAAGGACTATCGCCGCCCAGCCAAAGGCCAGGACCAGATGTTGAGGTGTTCCTGCAGCCACCAGTAGGGCCCCTACCACAAAGATATAGAGCGCCCAGTATATGTAGTTGAATACTATCCATGCGCCCTCCTTCTGCCTGTAGGCAAGGTGCCTCTCCCAGTCCGCGCTGGAGTCTACGTGCATGACATTTCTGCGGCTGCCCCCGCTCCTTTCTGGCATAAGAAGCACTGATTAATTACCTATTTATTGTAAAGCAAGGCTTTTAAGCTATGGGTAGGCTAAAAACATCATGGCAAGGAAATGGAGCAAGAGGAAGAGGCCCGACCGCGACAAGCACATGATCATGGAGGTCTCGCAGCGCAAGGGTGGCATCTTCAACGAGCGTACCATGAGGTTCCTGAGCAAGTTCTACAACAAGGGGATCGTAGAAAGGGTCGCATTCATAATATCCACCGGAAAGGAGGCTGACGTGTACGCCGCCGAGTCCGGCAGCTCGGAAGCGGTGAAGTCCGACCTAGTCGCGCTCAAGTTCTTCAGGGGAGAGGGCATATCGTTCAACAAGATGAGGGAGTACATTGAGGGCGATCCGAGGTTCGGGAACTTGAGAAGCAGCAGGACAAGCATAGTCGAGATCTGGTGCAGGAAAGAGTTCGGTAACCTTGTCCTGGCAGGGGAGGCCGGTGCCAGCGTGCCAAAACCCTACATGTTCAACGGCAACATACTTGCTATGGAGTTCATAGGCGATGAGAACGACGCCCCATCAAAGAGGATGAAGGACGTGGTGCTTGACGATCCCAAGAAGGTGTTGAAAAGCATAATTGACCAGATAAAAAGGATGTACAGGGCCGGGCTTGTGCATGCCGATCTCAGCGAGTTCAACATACTGATACAGGGCGAAAAGCAGAAACCGGTGATAATAGACATCGGCCAGGGGGTTGTCATAAGGCATCCCAGGGCGAAAGAGTTCCTTGAGAGGGACGTGCACAATATAGCAAGGTACTTCTCCCAGAAATATGGTATAGAAAGCAATGAAAAAGATATTTTGGACGGATTGACTCGCCCTAGTCTGTCCTAGGGACCACTATACCCAAGCTCAGACTGCCCTTCTCTACTGCGGCGAAAAAGGCCCTTTGGTTCCTATCCGACAACTGCCTGAACTCATCTGTGTTAAGGAAGAGCGACCGCCCGCCCCTCTTCCAGCTCTCGAAAAGCTGGTTCGGTGACATTTTCTTGGTCTTATCTGCATCCTTCCTTAGAAGATGCCCTGCACCATTTCTGCTCATCAGCACCATGCGATCGCCTACAATACCTCTCGCTTAGATTTCTTAAGCGTATCCATAACCACCTTCTTCATCCCCATTCCCTTGCAGATTGCGTCCAGGTCTTTGGCCTTTGCCCGCAGCTCAGATCCCCTTATCGCTATGGAGCACACATCCTTGTAATCAGATATTGATGCCCTGTAGGTGCCTATCCTTCCCGCCATATCAACGATCTCCTGCTTGTCCATCCCTATCAGCGGCCTGAGTATTATCTGGTCGACCCCTGCGGAGCTCGCCTTCAGGTTCTGCATGGTCTGCGATGCCACCTGGCCCAGGCTCTCACCGGTTATTATGCAGTCTGCCCGCTCCTTGTGTGATACCTCCTCCGCAAGGAGGTAGAGGAACCTCTTGAAGAGGACCAACTCGTACCTTCTGGGTATGTCCAGAGCATTCCCCTGGAATATGTGGAAAGGCGCAAAATAGAGCATCGAACTCGGGGAATACCCCCTGAGCGATTCCGATACTTTGTATATCTTTGCGAGCTTCTTTTTGTCCGGACTCGGAAACCCATGGATGTGAAGATAAATGGGCTCGAGCCCCCTCTTCATCGCGTAGTAAGAAGCCACAGGGGAGTCAATTCCCCCAGAAAGCAGTATCACCGCTTTCCCCGAAACCCCAACCGGAAGGCCCTGCGCGCCCCTGTGCTTGTCGAACGAGACGTATGTCTGCCTTGTCTTGGCATTCACATACACCGTGTCATCGGACTTCACGTCAAGCGATATCACCCTCTTCTTGGATAGCCTGATCAGGTCAGAGACCAGCTCGTAGGACTTGAACGGCAGAGACTTGTCGGACCGGTGTGCCTCTATCCTGACCGTCCTGCCCTTGCTCACCTTCAGTACTGCATCAAGGATCTCCTTCCGCGTGCTTCTCACTGTCGTGCAGCCGCCGAACCAGCTTATCCCGAAGACCTTTTCTAGCCTCCCCGCTATATCCTTGTAGTCCGACCTCTTGTTGAGATAGAGAAGCAGCCTGTCACGATCGTTCTCCAGTTTGTCGTAGCTCTCGTCCTTTAACGCGTTCTCTATGTTGTTGTAGAGCCTCTGGACGAACATCCTCCTGTTTCCGCCCTTGAGCCAGATCTCCCCGAAGTGTATCACTATTATCTTTGGCTTCATAAGCATCAGCGCCTTTCGTAAACCCTTTCGATCCAGACCCTCTTTATGAACGGCATCGTTAGGGTCGAGAGTAGAAACCCTACAGCAGGTATAAATGCGCTGAGCCAAGGATGGGCTATATGTATCGCATTCAGGTAGAGCGCTATCGCTAGATAGGTGAATAAGGCGATAATACCCCTCCTTGTCCAGCTGGTTTCCCATGCCTTGTCTGCCTCCACCCTCTTGTTCCTATCCTTAATTGCAGCAATCTCCTTGCGTATGCCAGCGCCTTGCATCTTATCCCTTCTCCTAAGAAAGGGGCAGCAAAACTTATTAAGCCCAAATGCAAATGCTTTAATTAGTAATTCAATAAAACTGCTAATGGTATTTGCATGGGCATAATGGAGAATCTGAAGAAGTTCATGGACAACTCGAAGCACGTGCTCAGCGTCAGCTACAAGCCCACAGATGCAGAATTCAGGAAAAGTGCCCGCTTGATAATATTCGGGATCCTGCTCATGGGTGCGCTCGGCTTCGTCATCTCGGTTATCGTATCCTTGATAATCAGCGGCACGCTATAGGCGGCGCCTATGGGAATGGAAATAGAGCTTGACTATACCAAGTCGGCTTACGAAAACGCAGGCCACTACTATGATAGGGCCAAGAAGCTCGGGCAGAAGCAGAAGGGAGCGGGTAAGGCGCTCAAGGATCTGGGGGCCCAGCTAGAGGAAGCGCGTGCGAAGGCCGAGAGGAAAAAGGAGGCCAAGATATCGGTCATAGTCAAGAAGGAGTGGTACGAGAGGTTCCACTGGCTCAAGACCAGCGACGGGATGGTGGCCGTCGGGGGCCGTGACGCGTCCCAGAACGAGACGCTGAACTCAAAGTACTTCACTGATTCGGATCTCTTCTTCCACGCCGACATCTTCGGTGCCTCTGTCTTCATACTCAGGGAGGGCACATCCGCAAGGAAGGATACAAGGGACGAGGTCGCAAACTTCGCCGCCTGCTACTCCAGCGCCTGGAAGCAGGGCCTTAGAGTCATAGACGTCTACTCGATGAGGCGCGAGCAGGTCACCAAGTCTAGCCAGAAGGGCTCGCTGGGAACCGGAAGCTTCCTCCTCAAGGGCGAGAGGGAGTGGTACAGGAACTGCCCGCTAGAGCTGATCTTCTTCGCCGACAAAAGCGGATCTCTTGTGGCGGTCCCGAGACTCACGTTCGAGAGGCTAAAGCCCGACTCCCAGTATGCGGTTGTCCTGCAGGGGAGGGAGAAGAAGTCAGATGCAGCTAAGAAGATATCCAAGATGATAAACTACAAGGACCTGGACCACATAATAAGGGAGCTTCCCGCCGGGGAGTTCTCGGTAAGCGCAGGCATCCCCTACAAGCCTGTTGAATGAGCAGACCCGTTGACCTTTTCCTTGCCTTCCCTTCTGCGGAAGCTTATGAGCCTCCTGTCAAGACTATAACCCATTACGACTTCGCCCTCAGAGAGCCTTTTCCAGGGCTCCCTGAGGACCTCTGCATTCTCTATGGCGCAGCCGTATGCCTCTACAAACCTTACAGACACTGCCATGATCGCGTATTTCTCCACGCTGCTTGCGGTAGAGGCCGTTGCGAATTTCGGGTTCCCAATGCCGTCGAACATGCCCTTCGATTCTATCGCTGCGACACCGGTCCTGTATGCCAGATCCCCCACAGCTTGCCTTATTATCTTGAGTGCGCCTGTCGCATTTGTTCCGTTCTTGTGGTCATATCCCAAGAGCGTGTCCCGCAACTTCCTGTCAACCTGGTCCACAATCTCATAGTCAATCGTGTTGTCGGACCTTGCCGAAACCCTGCCCACCTCTGCAGGGCTGTCCAAAATCCCAGAGGCGTTGGCCCTCGCCTCCATCCAGGTGCCACCGGTGTAGCAAGAGCCCTTCCTACCTGGTCCCGGCTCGAACAGACTGGCGCTCTTGATCTCTGACATGAACGATGACACAGCCTTGCACGCAGTGTCCGAGACTGATTTTATAATGTTGGATTCCTGGAGATCAAGCCCGATCTCCTTGGATATGTCCATATGCAGCCGCTCCGCTGGGCTTTGCTTGGATTGCCGCATATGTTTGGCCTTCAGCATATGCCGAAGATATAGAGATTTCAGATATAAAAGATAGTAGGTGCTGGAACCCAGAACCCCATTATTACGCAACTTATATAAGGCTGGGCATCCTGATTTATGCGTCACTGCCAAAAGCAGGTTCTGGCTTGACTCAATTGGGGATGAAAATGGCAAATTTGAGGGCAAAGCTCGAAAAGGAGCAGGACAGCGTGGAGAAGGAATTCATCAACTCAGCGGATGCGGTATTTGTACAGAAAAAGCTCGACAAGCTCCCACAGATGATTGGCGCAGCAGAGGAGGACCTGGCACTCCAACTGGTTCTAGAAAAGCCCTTCAGGGAGAGGGCGTTGGGCAAGGAGTATTACAAAAGGAAGACAAGAGAAAGGGTCTCTACTTCCAACTCGTCATCTCTAAAATAAAGACATGCAGGGAGAGAGATTTGAACTCTCGAACCCGCTAAGGGACTGGACCCTGAATCCAGCGCATTTGGCCAAGCTTTGCTATCCCTGCATTCATCCGATATTGGGGCGAAAGGGTTAATATACTCGCCTTCCCTCTGCCTGTGTGGCCGGATCCGGGCTTCGCGGGTGGGGCGTTGATGAGAGCAGGATAGTGAATCCTCCCGTCAAGGCAAAGAAAAGGAGGAAACGTAAGTCCAAGCGCATCGCTGGAAGGGCAGCCTGATGTATAACCTTTTATTTGTGCGCGTATAAATCAAATAGGTGTGGGGATGACAGCGGGCAAGATAAGCCTCGACAATGCGAAGAAGGACAAGCTCTTCTACTTCGTGGCGAACGTCGTGGTCTACAGGGGCGAGGACCAAAGGTGCCTGATACTAAAGAGAGATCAAAGGGAAAAGGTGCACCCCGGAAGGTACGCGGTTCCCGGTGGGAAGCTCGAATGGAAGGATCTTGATCCCTCCAACCCAACAAGGATAAACGGCGACGTCCTAGACTTCCAGGATGCAGTTGAGGAGCTGCTGAAAAGGGAGGTCAAGGAAGAGGCTGGAATAGAGATAGAGAAAGAGCTGGCCTACATCAACAGCGTCGCATTCATAAGGCCGGACGAGATACCGGTTGTATTAGTGAAGTTTGCTGCGAGATACAAGTCTGGCGATGTCCAGGTCGAAAAGGGCGGATTCACCGACTATGCGTGGGTCAACGAGTCCGAGGTCAAGAAATACGAATGCATAGACGGCATCCCGGAGGAGGTCTCGCAGACTATAGCAATCATGGGAGGGACTAAACCGGTTGATTGAATGGATGCAGAAGTTGGCATAATAGGGGGGTCGGGATTCTACTCTCTGCTTGATGACGCAGAGACCGTGGAAATAGAGACGGACTACGGCAAGCCAAGCGACAAGGTCGCTATAGGCACGATCGGCAAGAAAAAGGTTGCCTTCATACCCAGGCACGGCTCAAAGCACACGATACCTCCCCACAAGGTTCCCTATAGGGCAAACATAGAGGCCTTCAACTCCCTCGGTGTGAAGAGGGTAATATCAACTTCTGCCTGCGGTTCCCTCAGGAGGGAGATCAATCTCGGCCAGATAGTCCTATTCGACCAGCTCGTCAACATGACCCATGGCCGCGATGAGACCTTCTTCGACAAGGATGAGGTGGTGCATGTAAGCACGGCCGATCCGTACTGCAAGGGCCTGAGGGCATACGCTTCCATTGCGGCGACCGATTTGGGCTTCGAGCACAGGGACGTGGGAACGGTCGTGGTCGTGAACGGTCCAAGGTTCTCAACGAGGGCCGAGTCCAAACTCTTCATCAGCCAGGGATTCGACCTCATAAACATGACGCAGTACCCGGAGGCCGCGCTGGTCAGGGAACGGGCGATGTGCTACCTCGGGATAGGGATAGTAACCGACTATGACGCAGGACTTGTCGCAGGAGGGAGCATCGAACCGGTAGGATACGCGGATGTTGCTAAGGTCTTCTCTCAAAATGTGGAAAAGGTCAAGTCGGTGCTAAAAGATCTGGTAGGGGACCTCCCGAAAGAAAGGGATTGCGTCTGTGGCAGCGCCCTGGACGGGGCGATGGTCAAGGTTTGAGTATCCGTTCTAGCTTCCCATTGTTCCTTGACATCTCCTTCCTGAAGTCAAGCCCATACCTTTTGAAGATGCTGTCGATTGTCGCGTTGCCTACCAGCTCGCCCTTGATGCCCAGCCTTTTGTATAGCTCGTTGGCATGCGACATGGACCTGCTCTCTATCTCCATGAAGAGCGGCACGAGCGGCCACTTGTCGAGCGTTATCGTCGCGCCATCAAGCCTGTATATGTCGCGCTCGTTCTCGAAGTAGAATATCTTGGATCTGGTCAGCCTGCTGACCAGCCTGACCGCCTCCTCAAAGCTGTTTGCTGATATCTCGTGCTCGTCCATCGGGAGGTGCTTGCCCCTGAACCTCTTGACCGTTATGGTCGTATTCTTCCCGTCTGTCCTCACGCGCCCCCAACTGTGCATCTTGCCTATCCTGCCTCCTATAAGCCACTCTATCCTCCTGTATCTTACATGGCCATTGTAGTCTGCGCCGAGCTGCTTTAGCCTCCTCGCGGCTTCTGCCCTGTCCACTTCAAGTATGTCTATCTCATGCTCCTTCGCCATGCAAACACTATTTCTTCGTGGGTACGAACTTCAAGGATATTGAGTTGACGCAGTGCCTCACGTTCTTTTGCGTGAACCCCTCCCCTTCAAAGACGTGTCCGAGGTGGGCGCCGCACCTGGCGCATTGGATCTCTGTCCTCCGGCCGTCCGGATCCGGAATCCTCTTCACAGCGCCCTTCACCTCATCGTCGAAGGAGGGCCAGCCGCATCTTGCGTCGAACTTGTCCTTTGACCTGTAGAGTGTCGCACCGCAGCGCCTGCACACGTAGGTCCCTTCAGCGAAGTTGTGCTCGTACTCCCCGCTGAACGGCATCTCGGTGCCCTTGTTTACTATGACCTCTTCCTCCTCTTTGGTCAGTTTGTTGAGCTTCATTCTACCAATTATGATTTGGGACGCGGCGATTAATAATCTTCTGTAGATTGCAGAAAATTACGTTTTCTTCATGCGGTGCCGGCCAAGCTTTATATACATTAGGATTTTGATTCACTCGTAACAATCGACGCGGTGCTATTCTGATAGACTACATGCAGCTGCTGATCTTGGGGGCAATAGCAGGGTTCACCATATTCCTGGGCTTCCCGGTGGCGCTCGCTGACGTGAGCCCGAGGACCAAGGCGTTCCTGAACTCACTGGCAATAGGCATATTGGTGTTCCTGGTAGTGGATGTTTTCAGCCACGCCTGGAGCTCTGTTACGACCAGCGTGACCGATTCGCTCTTAGGGCACGCGCCGATTGCATCGGCCATAGCGATGCTAATTACGATATTTGTAGGGATAGCGCTAGGCCTGATTGGTCTTGCCTACTACGAAAAGAGATATATGCGGTCTGTGGCCAAGACAGAGACCAAGCTTGAGAGGAGCATGGCCGGCAAGGACGGCGGCGAGATAAACCGCTACAAGCTGGCTACAATGATAGCGATCGGGATAGGCGCACATAATCTGAGCGAGGGCCTTGCTATAGGGCAGTCCTATGCGGCAGGGGTAATAGGACTGGCCATTATCCTGATCATCGGATTCGGGGTACACAACGCTACAGAGGGATTCGGGATAATGGGTCCCCTGACTGGCAGCAAGAAGAAAGTCCCCGTCGGCCTTCTGGTGAAGCTCGGGCTCATAGGCGGCGGGCCCACCTTCATAGGCACCCTTCTGGGCAGCATTTGGGTTTCACCGATCCTTTACGTGCTATTCCTCTCGTTCGCCGGGGGGGCTCTGGTATTCGTGATACTGCTCATGTATTCGGTCATTATAAAGCAGACCTCCAACTCGGTGATAACCTCCGGAATACTGTTAGGCCTGGTATTCGGATTCCTCACCGACCTCATAGTCACCATTGGCGGAGCATAGAAATAGTTTGCCTGCGATCCAACTGCGATGGAAATAATCAACGAGGCCATTATCGAATCCCGAATGCGGGAGATGATAGGCGAAATAAAGGCCGGAAAGCTGTTCGTCTATCCAACAGACACCATATACGGGGTTGGATGCGATGCCACCAACGGCCCTGCGGTAAGGCGCGTGCGAGAAATAAAGAGGAGGGAAGCGAAGCCGTTCTCCGTGATCGCACCCTCAATCGAATGGATAGAACGCAACTGCATAATCAGCAGCAAGGGGAGGAATTGGCTGGACAGGCTTCCCGGGCCCTACACCCTGATCCTCAGACTTTCCAGAAAGGATTCCGTCGCAAAAGAAGTCAACGAAGGATTGGAAACCTTGGGGGTGAGAATCCCTGACAACTGGTTCGCCAAGATGATAGAGAAGTCGGGGGTTCCATTCGTCACGACCTCTGTTAACCTGGGCGGCCGGCCGCATATGACCTCAATTGATGACATTGACCAATCCATAAGGGCCTCGGTAGACTACCTAGTTTATGAAGGCCCGCTCAGGGGCAGGCCCAGCAAGGTAATAGATCTTGCAGGAACCGGAGCAACCGTAAGGGAATGATCAGCGGCTTGCTGACTCCCTGTAGACATCGCTTTCCATGGTCTTCTTGGCGAAATAGATCACATCTATTACAATCATCCAGACCACAATGTCGGCTATCAGACCGACTGCGCTTATGCTCCATGCATGCGTAGTTGTCAGAGTCTGGGAGATCCACGGAAGCGGGAGGCCGTGCCATGCTGTTGTTGTGAACCCCCCTATGGTTCGGGCATAGAGCCCCGCCAGGAGCGTGATCACTATCCCTCCTAGCAGCGCCATCATCTTTGACCTGTAGGTTCTCATCGGCTACGCTGGTATGTTTAGGAATAAATACGTTGCGGAGGCCTGGAGCCCCAATAATACAAGCTCCAGACCGAAACGTCCGCTTCCCTGCTAATAGCGTTAGCTATTTAAATTGCTCAAAAACCCACATATGCCCATCAATTCAGTAGCTTAGGCGAAGAAGATGGAAGGATCAACAGCGACAAAGTCAGACGCAAAAAAGAAAGCTGACCAGGGCTGGCTAGAAAAAGCGGCGGCCAAGGCGAGCCGCGGCATGCCAAGCATTTCGTTAGAATCAAAGGAGGTCAACTCAATAAGGATGAGAGGGCTGAACCTTACTGAGGTGCTCACCCACAACGGGGTTCCTCAGCTCGCGAAGCAGGAAGAGATACTCTGTACTCCATCCCCAGTTGCAAGGGCTACGGTCGCAGTCATTACAACAGAGCCCTCCATTGTCAAAAGGCTTAGGGTGGATCCAAACCCCATGGTAAAGCTTGCGCTACTCCGCAATAACCAAATCATCACACTGGATGACATAACAGTGGCCGGCAGTGATGGAATAAGGCTAAATCAGGCCGAAGTCGTGGAGGCCGCGAAGGAGGAGATCCGCAAGCGCTTCTCCCCAAATAAGCCCCAAGATGTCAAGAAGGCTGAAGATTAACCCTCACTCACTGCTCTCTTCACCAGCGCCATGATTCTTTTCTCTTCCGCAGGGGTCAACTTCTTCAGCGCAAATGATGTTGGCCACATATCCCCCTCGTCGAGGTTTGCCTTGTCGCTGAATCCCAACGTGGCGTACCTTGCCTTGAACTTGCTCGCATTCTGGAAGAAGCAGATGATCTTGTCGCTCCTGGAATAGGCCGGCATCCCATACCAGGTTCTCGGTGTAAGGGATGGCGCGCTTGCCATGATTATTGCATGAATTCGCTTTCCTATGCTACGATCCGGCTCCGGCATAGTTGCAATCTTTGCCAGCACTGCGGACTCGCCTTCTGTCTCGCTTGAGTTTCGTTCCTTGAGCGTCTCCTTCATTGCGGCTATTTCCTCTTTGGTTAACCCCTTCAGCTTCTTGCTAGAGCTTTTCTTGTCCATATAACCTCACCAGACATTTCTTTCTCATAAAACTATTAAACTTGCCGTATTTTAAGGGCAAAAGCCCCAGAAGGGAATTGAACCCTTGACCTCTTGCTTACCATGCAAGCGCTCTACCACTGAGCTACAGGGGCACCGCTAATGTATCTAATCCCCACATTATAAAAGGTTTTATCAGACCCTGTTCTGTTGGGCCAAAGGGTGCCTTGCAACAGCACGCACAAGCCTGTTCCTCTGCAATAGCCTTGCAGGCGCAGGCCTTTTCTTATTTGCCGGCATGTACCGCCTTCCAGTTCCCTTTCCCCTGACCCTTGCAAATGCAATGTCAGCACTTCTTATCTTCCTCCTTCCTGCATAATTAGCATAAAGTTGAGCCTCCTCCACCAGTTCCTTAACCGTGTCATTCAGCTCCTTTTCCAGCGAGACCATCGCCTTCTCATTGACCCTGGGCGCGCCTGCGTCCCTGAAAAATTGTTCCATGTCGTACAAACTGAATCCACGCATCGTCGCCAGAAAAACACCCCCGTTAACCTAGCGCAAGCTAAACACATAACCCCCTTTTAAATAGATTTCTTTGCAATTGATTAGCGGCATTCCCATGCCGCACAGAATCGTTTAAATAGGGGTCAGGTTGGGATGATTAGAGCAGGATTTCACCTATCGGTTGCAGGAGGCATTTACCATGCGCCGGAGGAGGCCGAACGCATGGGGTACATGGCATTCCAGCTGTTCGCATCGAGCCCGAGAACCTGGGGTCACACCCAGATCTCCGAGCCGGATGCGGCCAAATTCAGGGAGCTCTCTGATGGTCGCAATGGATTTGCGCACATACCATACCTTTGCAATCCCTCCACCGCGAATCCTGATGTCTACAAGAAGAGCAGGACAATGCTCATAGACAACATGTCGAACTGCGCCGAGATCGGGGTCAAGAGCGTGGTAATCCACCTCGGCTCCCATCTGGGCAAGGGCCTTGACTATGGGAAGGGCCGGACCGTCGAGACGGTCTCTGCGGCGCTTGATTCGGTCGACGCTGTGACTGTGCTTCTCGAGAACTCATCGGGGTACAAGAACTGCGTGGGAGACAAGATGGAGGACATCGGAGACATAATAAAGAGGATAGGCTCCAAGAGGGTGGGCCTCTGCTTTGACACCTGCCATGCCTTCGCCGCGGGCTACGACATCAGGACTAGGGAGGGCGTTTCCAAGATTGCGCATGAGATTGAGTCCTATATTGGGAAGGAAAGGCTCGGGCTGGTCCACCTGAACGATGCCAAGTTCGAGCTGGGAAGCGGGCTTGACAGGCACTGGCACATCGGGAAGGGCAACATAGGGGAGGAAGGCTTCAGGCAGATATTCTCAAACAGGCTCTTCAGGGAGGGCAACTTCGTGATGGAGACCCCGATAGACGAGGTTTCGGACAACTTGAGGAACATGAAGGAGTTGCAGAAAATACTCGCTTCGTGCGGGTTGGAGGCCAACATATAGTGACTTCATGGAACCAGTGATCAGATTTGCTTCGGCAAAAGAATGGGAGCGATGGCTTGCCAGGAACCACAATGGCGCCACCGGGATATGGCTGAGGATCTCCAAGAAGGACTCCAAGCTAAAATCTGTTACAGGCGCTGAGGCACTTGATGTGGCCCTATGCTACGGCTGGATCACGGGCCAGGCCAAACGCGGCGACGAGGCCTCTGTCTTATGGCGATTCTGCCCGCGACGACCCAAGAGCATATGGTCCAAGCTCAACACGATGCATGCTGAGCGTCTGATCAGGGAGGGCAGAATGAAGCCGGCCGGGCTGGAGCAGATCAAGGCGGCAAAACTGGACGGCAGGTGGGCAAGGGCCTACCATCCTCCCAGCACGGCCACATTGCCAAGGGACTTCCTGCATATGGTAAACAGGAACGAGAAGGCAAAGGCGTTCCTCAAGACCCTGAACAGGCAGAACAGGTACGCGATCATATTCCGGCTCGCGACCACGAAGGATCCCGCTAGGCGCAAGCGCAAGATCTACGCCATGATCGAGAGGCTCGAAGAGGGCAGGGCGTTCTACTGAGCGCCTAACCCAGACCGAACAGCGCGCCTAGTATCACTGTGCCGATCGGGACAGCTATGTTGTCATCGATTGGCAGCTCAACGCTCTCCACTAATGTAAGTATCAATCCCAGCAGAATGCCCCAGAATCCTAGTATTATGAAGCCCGGGACCACTGATGCTATCAGGAATGCAATGGTGCCTGCGTAGCTCTTCCTCCTGTTATATGGCAGCTTCCTCGATCTGTAGAAGCTCAATCCTGTCATGGTTGCAAGCGCGTCCCCGAAGAAGAGCGGGAAGATGCCGAAGAGCGCCAGCTTGAACCCGGCGAAGCCAAGGAGTATCGCAGCCCCTGCCGCAAGGTGTATGGCACCAATGCCGAACTCCGATTCCCTCCTCTCAAACTTGGAGAGCAGGTTGTATATGCCCCCTGTCTTCGATATTAGGCTGATGAACAGGTAGGCGAGCAGTATGACCCAAAACAGTATGTATAGGTAGCTCTGCTGCCAGAGGAACATTATGGCAAGGACAACCACGCCCCCGATCACCTGGATGAGGTCCCTCCTCATCTCGGTCACGGTCTTCCTCATGCTCCTGTCCTCCCTCTTGCGTATCAGGTAACGCTCGCTGTACAGCATCCCCACAACCGTCCCTACCCCAAACATCCCCATCGTTGCCATCCTGTTGAGGCTTATCGCAGCCGCAAACGCCAGGACAAAGATAACGAGCGCGAAAGCCATGCTCCTTCTTCTGTAAAGGACAGGCAGCATTGACGAGAGCGCGGCAACCGCTACAGAGGTGAAGAAGAACCAGCTAATGCCGATGTAATTGGTATACGCCACCACGGCCACGATCCCAGCCACCATTATGGCAAAGACCACGGGCCATATGTTCCGCCCCTCCCTGCTCTTGACAGACCAGTACATGAACAGCGCAACCGCCGCCGATGCGACGACCGCGAATGCCACGAACAATGCAAAGACCATCAAACCACTGATATAACCCATGCAGCCATTATAAATCCTATCACTATTATTATGGGAATCAAAACTTTGGTGAAGTCATAGATAGACCTGGCCACCGTGATGATGCTTCCCATGCTGTTCTGGCCCCATATCATGAAGTTCTGGATCGTCTCCCTCCTGTGGTGGGCCCTCGCCTCCTCCATGTCGTCCAGGGCCCTCCTCGTGCAGGCGTCTAGTATGGGCCTAATCCTGTCGAAGCTGGTCTTCCTCCCGACCACGTTGTCGGCCTCGAAGCCCAGGGAGTTGACCGCGTGGGTGTCTGTCGTGTAAACCTCTGCATCGACCCTGAACCTCCTCTTCATATAGGTCACGATCTTCTTCCTCATGCTCGGGAGCATGTTGTTCCCGTTCATCTGGACAATCGCCCTCTTGTAGCCATTGAACCCGAATATCGCGACATTGAGGTTGCCCCTTGCCAGGTCGGTCGGGCCCCCAAGCTCATCGTAGAGTTCCATTCTAGCGGCGCCGAACTTCATTAGCTTTGAGGTGTGCCAGGGCTTGCCGATCTGCCTCATCGCCCTGATGTACTCCTCTGCGAACCTTGACTTGAACTTGACCCCGTCCAGCTCCTCCTTGGGGGCATTCTCCAGCCTCGAGTTGTGTGCATCGATGATTATGCTTGTGCCAAACTTGGACTCCATGATCTCGCTGAATAGGGCGGCAGCGGGCTGCGCCACGTCCTCAGTGACCCGGGGCGCCCTGGTAAGCGTAACAATGGAGAGGCTTCCTATCCCAAGCCTGGAGACCTGTGAGTCGCCGCACGTCGTCTCTGTATACGAGAGCCCGCCGTTCAACGGCCGGGACTCGGCAACTCCCTTGTCGAGCGACTCCTTGATTCTTCCGAACTGCGCGCTCGACACCGGGTTGCTGTCCATGTCGACCGCCCTGTGCATTATGAAGCCAGGCGCATTGTACCTCTCCTCCACGTGCCTCTCAAGCATGTATGGGAAGTCGCTGCCTCCTATCGTGCCCGCAGGCCCGTAATGTATGTCGGGCGCGAAGAAGACCGCCTTGATCCTGCCCTTGAGGTCCTTGACCGTTAGTGTATCAGTCACTATGTCCCCCGGCTTCCCGAACTTCTTGGAGCCGAACGGTGCGCCAGTGTTGGCATCGAACAGCCAGTTCTGAAGAAGCTGCGCAAATGCGTCGAAGCTGTGGAAGCCGAAGTTCTTCTTGTAGGGCCTGTCCACAACGTAGACTATCGTGTAGCAGGTGAGCAGGAATATGAAGATCCCTGCGTACAGCTTGATTATCAGTATGTTGAACGGCGTCGCGAAGGACACGATCCTCCCGCTGTACGGGAAATAGAGCAGTATGTTGAACGTCGGCTGGACCAGCGCGAAGACGAGGTCGAGCCTCCTCTTGTCCATCATTATCTTGCTGGCGAAGAACCACCACCCGAATATGCTGGCGTCCCCGACCAGGATCGCCACGCCGGCGATCGCGTAGCTGTTGAGCGCGATGTATAGTATTGAGGAGAGCAGGATGAACAGCGAGTAGCAGAAGGCACCTATTATGGACACGAACAGCATGTATTTGAGGTCTATGTACCTCTTGAATAGCTTGACCACTATCACTGTTAGGAGCGCAGGCATCATGATTATGAGTATCCCGCTCAGGGAGCCGTTTGCAATTATGTAGTATATGCTGTGCCCGATCGATCTGTAGTTGAGCAGCGCAGTTGCCGCTATCCCCATTATGAGGCTTAGGATGAGCAGTATCGCGATGAGGGGTATCGAGCCTGGCAGCCCGAATGAAAAGGGGTTAAGATCCTTAAGGAAGTCCCCTTTCTTTGTGGAGGGCATCGGCTCTCACTTCCCGAAACGCCGCTCCCTTGCGGTGTAGGAGTCGACCGCCCGTTTAAGGTCGCGCCTCTGGAAGTCAGGCCAGAACTTCCTCGAGAAGTATATCTCAGAATAGTCCGTCTGCCATGGGAGGAACCCGGACAGCCTTCTCTCTCCGGAGGTCCTTATTATCAGGTCGACGTTGGGTATCGATGCGGTCCTTATCTTCCTGGAGAAGTCGTCCTCCGAACTGGCCCCCCTGCTGGCGGCATAGACCAGGTCGTCGCGGCCGCCGTATCCTATCAAAAGGTTTATCGTGAGATCCTTGTAGGTCCTTGTCCTCTCTTCCAGGTCGGTCAGCGCCTTCCTCAATGTGGATGGTATGAGCTGCATGTCGCCTATGAACCTGACCCTCGCCCTGTTCTTGACCAGAAGGGCGAGGAGCTTGGGGTCCTTTGCGGCCTTCATGTAGAGCCCGTAGAGCGTGCTCAGCTCTATCCTGCTCCTGTTCCTTACGTTCTCGGTGGAGAGCGCCCATACCGTGAGGGTCCTCACGCCCATCGACTTGGCCCATATGCTGAAGGATATGAACTTTGCGACGCCATTCTGGTAGCCGTTCATTATCGACAGGCCCTGCATCCTGGACCACCTCCTGTTCCCATCTGGTATCAGTGCGATATGCGAAGGGACTCTCTCCCGTGAAGCTAGCGTCATCTCATCTGCCTCTACAAATAAGTAAGGGTATCTATAAATATCCTGCGCCCGGGCAGACCCAACAAAGCCAACGTTTGCCATGTATGTGTCGCGGGCTTGATAAGGCAGTCCAAGATAAATTAGCTAAGGGATTTAAGGAAGTTATGGGGATTTATTTACGTGGAGGTGACCAAGAGCAAGGGTGCCGATGCGGCAACCTTTAGGGCGCCTGCCATAGAGATTAGAAAAGTGGTTTCCATGGGGGCTGATGGAGAGTATCTAAGGATAGTGAAAACGATAATGGACCAGGGCGAATGGAAGGAGAACCGCACCGGGGTGAGGACCAAGGCGATTGCTGGTGCAATGTTTGAGCACGACATGAGCGAGGGCTTCCCCCTTCTCACCACCAAGAAGGTCCCCTTCAGGAATGTCGCCTCAGAGCTTGAGTTCTTCATAAACGGGATAACCGACAAGAAGTGGCTCCAGGAGCGCAACAACCACATCTGGGACGAATGGGCCTTCCCGGAGAAGGCGCCGTACGGCCACACAGAGGAGGCCAAGAAGAGGATGCTTGATGAGAGGGACCTCGGCCCTGTGTACGGATTCCAGTGGAGGCACTTCAACGCCCCATACGAGGGATATGATAAGGATTACTCTGGCAAGGGCGTGGACCAGCTCAAGAGGGTGGTCGAAAAGTTGAAGGCCGATCCAACAGACAGGAGAATGATGGTCTCGGCGTGGAACCCCCAACAGATACATATGATGGGCCTTCCCGCATGCCACTACGGATTCCAGGTCACCGTGATCGGCGACAAGCTCAACCTGCTCTGGAACCAGAGATCGGTCGACACCATGCTCGGCCTCCCTTTCAATATCGCCAGCTATGGCTTGATGCTTCACCTGCTCGCAAAAGAGTCAAAGTTCAAGGAAGGCAAACTTGTTGGGTTCCTGGGCGACGTCCATATATACGAGAACCACATAGAGGGAGCCAGGGAGCAGCTCAGCAGGGAGAT
Source organism: Microcaldota archaeon (assembly GCA_028866775.1). GTDB lineage: Archaea > Micrarchaeota > Micrarchaeia > Micrarchaeales > Micrarchaeaceae > JAJYUY01. The sequence continues at coordinate 28,882 of JAGWHK010000003.1, forward strand.
AGGCAAATATCCCGCGCCCAAGATAAAGACAGAAAGCTTCACGAGCATCTTCGACTGGCACAGCACAGATACCGCAATAGAGGGCTATCAGAGCTACCCCACGATAAAATTCGAGATAGCGGTCTGATAGGATGGTGACCATAATAGTTGCCATGACGAATGACAGGGTCATCGGCGCCAACGGCCAGATTCCATGGAAGATAAAGGACGACATGAAGCTCTTTAAATCACTCACTGAGGGCAATACGGTGATAATGGGGAAGGCCACGTGGCTGTCCCTGCCTGCGAAGTTCAGGCCGCTGCCCAACCGTTCAAACATAGTGGTGAGCACCACCCTCCCGCCTCAAGAGGGCGCGCATGTCGTCAAAAGCATCGAGGGAGCCATAGAAGCCGCAAAGAAAAACAACAACGAAATATACTGCATAGGCGGCAGCAAACTCTATGGCGCCGCTCTCCCTCATGCGGACAAGCTCTGCATATCATGGGTCAAGGAGCCCTACAAGGGCGACACCTATTTCCCTGCCATAAATTTCAACGACTGGCGGATAGTTGAAACCAAAGAGTTTGCAGAATTCACCTTCAAGAGGTATCTGAGGACTCAGAGCTCGAGTTCTGGATAAAGCGGGAACCTCGAGCAAATCTCAAGCACGCCATTCCTCACTTCGGCCACGGTCTTGTTGGACTTTATGTCTGTCTTGAATCTCTTCAGGTAGGCGTTCCTCTCATCTCTGTTTTCTGGAAGCTCGTTGCCCTTCACTTCCATTATCGCCCTGGTTATGAGGTCTGCTATCTTCACCATCTCCGGCTCCCTCATACCTCTTGTCGTTATCGCAGGGGTTCCGAGCCTTATCCCGCTGGGATAGAAGGCGAGCGATGGCTCGTTCGGTATGGTGTTCTTGTTGACAGTTATCCCTGCCTCGTCAAGTGCATACTGGACGAAAACCCCCTTGCCCTTGCCGAATGGCGTCAGGTCTATCAGGAGCAGGTGGTTCTCGGTTCCATCAGACACCAACTTTATGCCATTCCTCTTGAGCTGCTCTGCAAGGGCTTTCGAGTTCCTCACTATCTGCTCAGCATACTCCTTGAAATCGGGTTTGGAAGCCTCAAGAAGCGCAATCGCTATGCCGGCGGTTGTGTGCTGGTGCGGCCCTCCCTGCAGTCCGGGAAATATCATCTTGTCTATCTTCTCGCTGAGCTCCGGATCCTTATTCATTCCCCGCTCGGTTACCATTATTATCGCTCCCCTAGGCCCCCTCAACGTCTTGTGGGTTGTTGTGGTTACTATGTGGACATGTTCGACAGGGCTTGCATGCACCCCTGCAGCCACCAATCCCGCGACATGCGATATGTCAGCAGCTAGGTATGCCCCCACTTCATCCGCGATCTCCGCGAACTCCTTGAACGGAAGGGCCCTTGGATATGCGGTTGCACCCACCCAGATGAGCTTTGGCTTGTTCTCCCTTGCAAGCCTTCTCGCCTCCTCAATGTCTATCGTTCCGTCCGGTTTGAGATGGTACTGCACGCTCTTGAAGAGCATTCCGGTAGCGCTGGTTGTCCAGCCGTGGGTGAGGTGGCCCCCGTCAGTGAGGCTGAGGCCCATTATCGTGTCGCCCGGCTTGCACAATGCAAGGTAAACAGCGAGATTCGCAGGAGACCCAGAATAAGGCTGCACATTCGCGTGCGGAACCTTGAAGAGGGACTTCGCCCTTGTTATGGCGAGCGACTCCACCATGTCTATGTATTGGTTGCCGCCGTAGTACCTCTTTGCCGGGTAACCCTCAGAGTACTTGTTGTTTAGCACTGACCCGCACGCCTCCAAGACTGCAAGGCTTGGGAAGTTCTCAGACGGGATCATCTCCAGCCCCTCCCTCTGCCTTCTGAGCTCGCCCTTTATGAACTCGAACAATTCGGGATCGCTCCGTCTAACCTGATCCAGTGCCATCTAATCCCCCGTATATTATTCGCAGGGAAGCGTTAAAGCGGTATCTGCACCATCTACTTCCGTCAAGGATAGGGCAAACAATAAATATCTGATCGATGAGAACCAATAGCGATGAGAAAATGAGCACTCTAGCCATTTCTGAGAGACAGGAGACTTCTACCCCTGCTGAGAAGAGAGATCCTGCGAAGGGTTCTGTGGCTAGGCCGGAACCTTCCGGAATAAGGATAAGAAACGGAACAGACCAAAACGTCGTCACGATAGAGGGGGATCTTACCCTGAAAAGCGATACAAAGTACCCAAAGGGTGCCAGCCTGACGGTTAACGGAAATGTGGTTGGCAACGGCCACTCGCTGAGTGTCTGGGGTGGTCTCAAGGTCAAGGGAAGTGTTTCACTTAGGAATCTCAAGACCGGAGGATTCGCAGAGATAACCGGGGGACTGAAGGCTGGAAAGGTGGATGTATACGGCATAGAAGCAGGCAGCATACTGGCGGCAAGATTGACGGCATGGAAGGTGACGGTATACGGATCATTGGACGTAGAGACCGGGAGCATAGGGGCCGCCGCATGCGAGACCTTCCGCTGCGGCCCAAGCTTCAAGTCAGATTCCGGGATAGTCAAGAACTTCAGCAAGTACGCGCCGAACGAAGGGGCGGCAAAACCTGCTGACATAATACAACTGCCAAGGCCAAGGAAGTAAGCGACGATCGGGAAGTACCTGGATGAATCCTATTGGGAATCAGCGAAACCCATTTTAATATTGCGCTAAAGAATTACGCGATTAAATGTTCAAGCTGCAGTCCGCAATGGAATATCTGATGACCTACGGCTGGACAATGCTTGTAATAATAGTGGTCGTGGCGTCCTTGTTCTACATAGGCGTCTTCGGGACCAACGAATCGTCCGGCACCCATGCAGCCATCACCCCTGGCTATAAAGTCACCATCCTCTCTTTTGCTAGCAACGGGGTCCTCTCAGCAGCAGTGGGATCGGCCGTCATACCGCTCAACGTGATAGCAACGAACTGCAGCAGTTCAGGTGCAATAGCCCCATCCTACTGGCCAATAAACGGAATTATAATCTCGATAAAGGCCCAGACCACTCAGAACCTGACATTCCAGTGCCCGGTCACCTCATTGAATTTTGGTTCCTCATTCACGGGAACGCTTTGGATCGAGTATCCACAGAACGGGCAGAACCAGATCATCAAGGTCGCCACCATGACCGCCACCGTGACATCCAAATGACCAGGATATCTGTTGCGGTGATTCCCAACTCCAAGTCAGCCTTGATATCCAAGATCGGTGACACTGAATACAGGGTCAAGGTGGATGCCAAAGCCGTCGGGGGGAAGGCCAACGAGCGCCTGGTCGAGATCCTCGCCGACCACTTTTCTGTAAGGAAATCCTCCGTGAGGATAGTCAAGGGCGCCCTAGGCAGGAACAAGACCGTCGAGATAAGCGGGGCTCTCGTCCCGCCTTCCGTCCCTTAGCAACCCCGTCAGTCCCGCCGGCCTGGCCGACTTTCTCATCTCATCGATCGCAGCTGACCATTTGTCCCTTGTCTCATCCGTGAAACCGCGCTGATCGGAATAGAGCCTGAACGCGTCCTTGATTATGGAATGCGCCGATTCCAGCGCAACCTCCCTCGCCCTCCTGATTCCCCCCGGGCCGCTTGCAGCATCCCTTGGCATGAGCCAGGTGGCAAACTCGTTTACAAATCCCTTTATCTGCTGCTTGCTGTAGAGCTGTTCTATCGCGGTAACCGCGAAATACTGTCCTGGCCTCTTTTCTATGAGACCATCTATTATGGAGGCCTTAGGCTCCCCCTTTCTGAATGACACGTTCATCTGATCGCCGGTGGGATTTGTGAGGCAGAGTATATAAATCAGGTTCTCCCGGGCGTTTAGCGGAACTGTCCAATGGGCTCAACGCCTCAGCTGCCTGGTCTCGAACCTCACTTGGTCGAGCGCGAGCGTCCACTTCGAGAAGCTACGACTGCCCAGTCCGCGGCTTTCCGCATGCTTCTGGAAGGCCACCATTATGTGCTCCTCTGTCCTGTCTATGTACTCTTCTGGGGCCCTCCTTGTCCCTCCTTTGAATTTTAAATCCTCGATCATCAGGTGAGCTGCGTACTCCCTGACAAACTTCATTGCCTTTTCCTTGCTGTAGATGTGCTCGATGGCGGTGACCACGACATGCTGGCCAGGGCTCCTCGCTATCAGATCCTCCATTATGGAATCCTTGTCACCCTCTTTGCCCTTTGACAGTTCAGCCATCGAATCCCCCAACACCAAATCAACATAATCGCCGCCTCCACCCGATGATGCTGCGCGCTTGCAAGGCGGGCAGTCGCGGACCCGGTCAGGCCTTGATCCTCTTGAGCGTCCAGACGTACTCCTTTGCTATCCTCTCATATGCGTCTTCGAGCAGCTCCTTGTTGACGCCGGGATGTATGCCAGACAGCGCGGTCACCCTAATCCTCCTCGCCATGTCCTCGTGCTCCTTCCTCATCCGCTCCAACTTTTCCTCATGCTTCATCATGAAGGTGAAGGCTGGTGATTAACCCCAGCGGCCATCATGCTGTTCCTGCTGACCTTGATGCTGCCACGATCCGGATTCGATGTCGTTCTCCGGGCTCTCGTTGACGTCATGCCCGTGGCCCTGAAGAACAGGGTGCGTGAAGTTCAGGCCGACTAACTGGACCACCGCGCTGCTAGCTCCAGGAGACGCCGATTCAAGGGTCACGAAGAGGCATCTGTGCCCCACCCCTATTCCCATGTCCGGCATCATCGATCCCGTCACACCGTGGTCGCACACCCTCCTGGATATGCCTTCCAGCACGTTGACGGTCCTGGCAGAGCCGTTGATGATACCGTTAGCGCCTATCACTCCGATGCTAAAGGTCGCCATGGATAGGTTTCCTATCCCGTTAGATACGCTCTCAAGGGCGACGGACCAGCTGCCGCACGTCACAGGCGCATTCTCCAGCATTGTCGAGGGTTGCATGGAACAGGTAACCATCGCCTGCCTGTGGTGCACTGTTATTACCGTGTTGGCCACACTGTTAGAGGGTATAAAGTTCCCAGAGTCCATCGAGCTGGCGTAGACCAAACCCACCAATACCACCACGGAGAGCGCCGCCGCTGCCCCCAAAACCAACCTGTTCATGTTACCACTTATATGGATGGGCCTCCAACTTATTTATACTGGTGCAGTTTATTTCGGTTTGTCGTCGTAGAACAAGAAAGGGGACAGCTGTCAGGCCGGCTTCCTCTTGTGTATCGTTATCTTATTGCCGTCGGGATCCGCGACAACGGCCATGAAACATACGGGGGTCTCCATCGCTTCAACTAGAAACTTGCAGCCCCTTCCCTTGAGCTCCTCTACCGTTGCATCGAAGTCCTCCACCTCAAGGGCAACCGACGCGCCTCCCTCACCGACCTTAAACGTCTCCGCCCCCGCGCCTATCGCCATGGTCGTGGGACCTATGTCGTACTCCACCATGCCGAAGCTGTCATTCTTAACCCACACGCTCGTCGCCTTTAGCCCCAGGACTTTCTCGTAGAACTCCCTCGCCTTCCCCAGGCTGGTCACAGGATAGCAGGCGAATGCTATGTTCACGGCTTTCATGAAAACACGATACCTATTTCCTATTCCGGGTTAAAAGGCCTCGCTCTAGGCCAAGGAAGCTTAATATATCTGGATGGGGCAAGGAAGGGGTAACGGTTCCATGGCGTTCAGGAGATTGGAGGGTAAGCCGCCCCTCAAGGAAGGTTGCCTTTGTCTTGGCATGTACTCGCACAGCGCCGAGAGCCTATCCAAGAACAATGCCCTGGTCTACAGGTTCGTCGTTGCGCGCCCAGCAAAGCTCTTCAGCGAGATGGCGTTCTCTGGCCATCCCAATTCGGAGCGCGGCCGTATCCCAAAACGCGTTTGCATCAAGCCTATCCCAAGCATCTGGCATGGCGACATGCTCTACGTCTCCGGGTTCAGGACTTCAGAGAGGATAAACCTGGGCTACATAACCTACGAACTAGACTGGCTCAAGCGTCTTGCCGTCACTACCGATTATCAACCCAAGTCCGGCATTCTGCTTATGGGAAGGAAACTTGGTGTGGGCTTCCCCTACTTCCTTGAGGCGGTCTCGACCGCCAACCCGGCCAGCCTCGGCATAGAATACATCTCCACCAGCCAGAGCCCCAAGCAGAGGAGGGTCGATCAGCTTCTACGGGTGGACATTGAGCCTGCAATGGCTACGCCGATACAAGGCTGGCTCGGGGCGATGGGCAGGGGAATAAGGAACCGCATCGAGCAGGTAAACAATGCCAAGTCCTTGGATCCTGCCCCGTCCTCTGCTCTCTTGGTACATTCAGGCGGCTAATTTACCTGTTCCTGAAGCCCGTATAGGCAGCGGAGAAGGTGACAGAGGCGCTCTGGTTGGCCAGGTTCACGATCCAGACGCGAACTGTTCCGTTGCCCACAGGTATCATTGTGCTCGAATCGGCCTGGGAGGGCAGCGGGGCGTAGAACTCAAGCGGCTGGCTCAGGTTCAGGCTTGTCTTGTATGTGCCCCTGCTAGTCACGGTGGGCGCATACTCGCCCTGGCTGTAGCTTCCAGCCTCAAAGTTGTAGTAGTAGAGCGTCCCGTTGAGCAGGGGGTGCCCATTCGATATCAGGAACTCCCATGTCGAGTTTGTCTGCGTGTTGGCACTTGTGCCTGTGGCATTGAGGGTTATGTAGCCCCCGTATGGGGCGTTGAATGAGAAATTGTATGAGAAGTACCTGGTTACGTAGGTGCTGTTGAACGTCTCGATCGGTCCAGACTGGTTTGTAATGGTGCTTGGCGAGGTGGCGATGCTCCCGGGTATGTTAACCTGGTAGTTGCTGTAGAGCTGCTGCACGTATGGGGTTGTCAGATTATGGAACGTCTGGTTGTACCTTTCGGAAAGGTTTGATAGCGAGCTGGTCAACGATGCCAGCCTGGAGTTGTATGTCTGGCTGAGCGTTGAATAGTTGTTTGCGATGCTTAGGTAGCTTGCCGCGCTCTTCGCACTGATACCGGCAAGCTGCGAATACAGTATCAGCACAACGAGCGTTACGAGCGTCGAGACCGTTATGCAGACAGCCATGATGTACTGCCGCTGTTCCAATCGCCTGTACGCCTCAAGCAACTCCCCTGGCATCCAATCGCTAAAGCTGGTGCACCAATCTTTTTATTACTTCTTGATTTTGGTGCCTGCAATCCCAGAGACCGTTGTTTCCCAAAACGTTATTAAACCTTTTATGCTCTACTAGATGGTATTTGATGGCCAAGAAACCCTACATAATCGTTACCGCATCGCCCAAGGGCGGTGTCGGCAAGACTGTCGTCTCGATAAACGTCGCCACGGCCTTGAGGACATCGGGCTACGACGTGCTGCTGATCGATACCGACGTTGCGAATCCCAGCGTGGGTCTTCTTCTCGGCTCCGGGATAGAAGGGCCGGGCTACCAAGAGGTACTGCTGGGCAAGGCGAACCTCAAGGACGTGCTGATACTCTACCCGCTCAGCGGCTTCTACTACCTGAATGCCGGGGGAGACGGGAACGAGATAGCCGCAACCACTGAGCAGGTATCCAAGTTCTATGCAGAGATATCAAAGACAGACTTCGATTTCATCATAGTTGACACCCCTCCAGGGGCCAAGATCGAGCCCGCAATGAAGCTCTTCAACGAGGCGCTCATAGTTACCACTCCCGAGGAGACCGCGGTAAAGGGCGCGCAGAGGCTCTCCAGCTTCTACCTGAAGTACCACCTCCTCCACAAGCTCGTCATAAACAGGGTCAAGGAGGCAAAGTTCGACATGACTGAGGAGATGATAGAGAAGCTCTATGGCGACGTCGCATATGCCCTTGTTCCAGAGGAGAAGACGGTCGCGGAAAGCGAGTCGAGGCACATGCCGGCCTACCTGATAAACAGGACATCCCTGTTCTCCATATCAATAGACGACCTGTGCAGGTCCTACCTCCTCATGATAGGTGCGCAGGTGGACCAACCCTCGCAGAAAGGGGGCTGGGGCATCAAGAGATTCTTCACCAAAAAGTGAGGGCTTTGCCCTCTAAATAGCCCTCCAACCTCATTTTGTGTGCAGGCTCGCGAATAAATGTGCAAACTTCCTGAAGTCGCGGTCCACGTTTATCACGAAATACATCTGGACAAGGACAGCGATGTTGTATGCCAGTATCCTGCAAAGGATCTCATTTACCATTCCTATCTCGCCTTTGAAGAGCAGCCTGACACCGAACTTCCTCTTGAGTGTTGAGAAGACAGTTTCGACATTGGAACGCTTGTGGTAATGCTTCATAAATTCATCCGGCTTCAACTGTGCATACATGCACATCGCCTTCCATCCTGACGAGCCCTTTGCTTTGAGGTTGGAATTGCTCTTCAGCGGAATGAACGGAACTGCTCCTACAGAGGTTATTGCATCGACGTTTGCACGGCTCAGGTATCCCTTATCGGCGCATACCTCCTTTATCCTGAAATTCTTTGCTGCCTCCAGAACGAGCTTCGGAAGATGCGGGCTGTCATTCGCTTTTCCGTCAGTTACTACGACAGTGCAGATTATGTGGCTTGACGAGCCGCATATGAGGTGTATCTTTAGCCAGTCTTTTGCTTTCATCTCCTCTGCGAGTTTCTTTTTGAACCTTACGTCAAACCAACGGCTGTAGAGTGCCTTTGAGATTCCGCTCGCGTCTACCAAGAACGTTTCCTCGTGATCACGAAGCGGCAACGCAGACAAATGTATCAGATCCAGGAGTATTGGAGTCATTCTCGAATCGCCCATATACTTTATTATCGTGTTGTAGTGCGGCACCTTGCCCATGTGCCCCCTTTCCCTGGCCAGGACAAGGTCCGAGATGAGCCTCCTCGAGGAGTGGTTCATATACTCCTTGACCACCCCTGCGAATATCAGGTCCCCGAAATCACGCATTGGCTTGCCCTTGAAGCCCCTGGGGGCTTTTGGCACGTAAGACACCAGATCCGCGAGGATCTCAAGCAATAGCAGCATTTCCTGCGTCTTGGCCTTATTGTAAGCAGTCCAGTTCTCCTGTCCGTAGGTCGGCTTTCTCGTGCCGATCATCCTAAGCTGCCCTTTTGGTCCGATATACAACGATTTCATGTTTTTCACTTGTGGGTAATTAGCCCTAATATTGCATAGAATCGAGGAAATATATAAAACTATGCATTCAAAGCCCTATTAATGCATTATTAGAGCTAAAAAGATACATTTATATATTGTATTAGCCCTATAATCGTATGGCGAAGCAAGAGGGGAGGATTGTGGGAAAGATGCCAGATTGGGTGATAGCCCAGATTAACGTCGGTGAGGTCCAATCCCTGAAGGAGGACGCCACACTGATTCAGGACAAGAGCTTCAACAAGCAATTCTCGATAAAGATGCCAAAGAGGATGATGAAGCGGATGGGCTGGCAGGCCGGGGACAAGATAGAGATCAGCATGGAGGGCAAGGAACTCAAGCTGAAGAAAAAGGGCAATTAGATGGCAAAGGCAGCGCAAGAACGAAAGCTGAACCCGCACCAGAAGGAGATCGTGAAGACCCTTCTCGAGCACGATTACTGGATGAGCACCACAGAGATTTGCAAAGCAGCAGGGATATCCTGGAATACTGCCAAGAGCTATCTTGATGCGATGAACAAACTCGGTTGGGTCGCGAAGAAGAAGGAAGGCAACAGGGAGTATTGGATGGCTTCAAGGGAAGGGTTTATTGCGGAGGATTAGACCGATCTTCTCCCATCTCCCTATCTATCTTATCGCATAGATCCAATGTGGGTAATATCTGTTTAACATAATTTTCGTGCGCGGCCATCAATATTTTCCTTCTCGATGAGGTCTGTCTGGCAGCATACGCATTATATGATTGCACTAATGCCATTTCGGCGGATTTCCCGAGTCTAATATCGCCATTTTCATCAATAATGGGCGTATAATCCACCTGGCCCTTTCTTTGTCTTTCATTCAGGATGGAGATCGCATTCTGAACATCCTTGCGTATCGTTTCCATTGCTGCCTTTTCTTTTTCTGGCCCTGTTTCTGGTTTCTTCATGCTTATCATCTTGTGCGTCAAATTCGGAGGCGGAAAGCGAAGCCCTGCATCTCCTGTCAAAGGAAAGCTTAAATAAACTTCTATGCCCAAACATAGGATATCTCATAACGAGGTGCCATATATGAAGGACGAGATAAAGGAGAAGATATTGGCGTATCTCAAGGGCCTGGAATGGCCCTCAACCACGGAGGACATAGCAAATGGTGCGAACATAAGCTGGAACACCGCCGCGATCTACCTCGTGAAGCTCCAGATGGAGGACAGGGTCAAGTTTAGGAAGGTAGGAAGGCAAAACCAATGGTGGCTGAATAGAAGCTATAAAGAGAATATGAAAAGAAAATAGCAGGTTCACTTGGGTCTTTTAGTCAAAATCTTTTCTCTAAGATATTTAAGCCCAAATAAGAATGTTGCAATTCCCATTATGAATAAGGTTAGACCAGCAAGAGAGAAGGCAAAATTTACCAGGCATTCAGCACTTTTTGAACACGATGCAAGAGGAGCTGCTGAAGCGGCTGTAGAATTTGCAAATAAGACAAAAATTATTGAAAGGAACAGAAGCCCAAGAGCACCCACCATGTAATTAGAGAGAACCATACCTTCCGGGGTTTTTAATTTTAGATTAGTAGTCAAACCCAACCCTATAATTGAAATTGGCAGCGTTATAAGGACTGTCGTTTCAAGCGTATAAATCTGGCTCAATAATGGAGCAAATCCCGTAGTTAGGCCGAAATAGAACAGCACAATTATAGAAATCGCATAGCTTGCAGCCATCAATCTATCCAAATCAAGAGCTTTGTAGATATAGTAAGGAAAGATGGCAAAAAGAAGGATAAGCAAAGTTTCTAAACATAACAGAGGATATGCAAGTATCATTCCGCCATAGTTTTGACCGAATTGGCTGATAATCCATGTATGAAGTGAAAGTATGTTTGAATTCATCCCCAAAAGGATAAATGAGATTAAAGCAAAAATCAATATGAACACTACTAACGATAGACGATCTATTTTACCTAAGATCTTCCGCATTTCACCAATATTATAAATTTCAAAACCTAAAGAAAATGCAATTAATATTAGCAAGACAATTCCGACTGAAATTTTTGAATACAAAAGGTAAATTATAGCTGTTATAAAACCTAAAATGAATGCTTCAGCGAGTAAAATCGTCAGCATTACCAAACAGAAATAGGGCCAATTAACTGGCTTGCGTTTTATTGATTGAAGTGGACTAACCATTCTATCGAGGTTTGGCCCTTCGATAACCTCTGTCTTTTCCTTTGCGAACTTTTCGAAATGACGAGTTCTTATATCTACCAGTAAATGCGCCACTTTGTTTAATACTTTCTTGGCTTCCTCTTCCGAGGTAAAGTTTCTTGGGGTTGGAACATCACGCCTTTCTTCTTCCGAAAGCTTCGAATAATTGAAGCTTTCTTGAATTCGTTTTTCTGCAATATGGGCAGAGAAGTTTCCATACTTTTCACGTATGTGTTCGATCCATTTTATTTTCTCTTCTGTGTAACCCAGTTTTTCAGCCTGATTTCGTAGCTCGTTCCAGGCACCTTCTGATCTGATTCCCTTGCAGACTGATTTGAACTCTGAAGTTCCTCCAGCAGGATTGATTCTTATTTTGGTAATCTCGAACCACCTTGAAACATAAAGGGCCGCATCAATGGTGCTTCTTACCAGGATCATGGATGCTTCGAATTGGCCGTATCTGAAACATTCTACAGCCTCTTCAAATACCTTATTAGGAACATCAAAAAAGGAACGCTCGGCAAATCGGCGTGGTCTATTCAAACCTATGAAGGCAATGTCCAAGATCTTATCCGCTTCCTTTTCCCGCCGTTTTAATTTATTGGGTTGGGATAATTGTTCTGACTCTAATCTATACTTCCTATTTTCACTCGGTAAAACATTACCGTCCTTTTCTGGCATTTAGCCCACTTAGTCTTGTAACTCTTTTTTCATTCTTTCATACTCAGTTCCTGAAATTTCCCCATTAACGTAACGCATTTTCAAAGCTTTTATAGGATCTATTCCCTTGCGTGCTTCGACCTTTCCGCTCTCTTCAGCATAAGCTGTTTTGTTTATGTCGCCTCTCTGTCTTGCTTTTTCAATCTGCACGGCTTTGTCCCTAAGGCTATTCCAACGATAAATGAGATAAACAAAGCAAATTATGGCTAAGATAAAGAATACCGCCTTACCGGCCGCGTTAGGGAAAATGGCTGTGCAGACGAGGAAGACCAGAATGAAAAACCCCAAACCACCAAAGATCAATGTTTCTTTTGCTGCATTTTCGGCCCAATCTATGAAACCCATCAGCTCATCTCATTAAACTTGTATCTGGGGGATTTTTATTCATTTTGTTATCTGATTTAGCACTACGAAACAAATTCTTCAAGTGAAATTTGGACACCATTCTCTGTATACTCTCTTTTCACTATCAGATCTGCTATCTGCTCCAAGAAATACGTCTTAGCATTAGAGAATGGTTTGTATTCAACGTCATAGTTGTTGGTAGATGAGCCGTTAGCTAATATCTCCCTTTTTGCTAAATCCAGTTTGCATAGAAGCTCAAAGAACCGCTCAACCATTCTTCTTCTGATTGCAGTGGTTCCCCGATCACTATCGATGTTTGTTATAAAGAATCCATTAGCGAGGCGTAATACTTGATCGAGTGATACCCGCATCGACAAAGATCTTGATCCTTGTATGTTTTTTGTTGTGTAACCTTGTTCATTAAATATTATATTCAGTATGTGGGCCCAAAAAGTCTCCAACAGATATACGTCATCAGGCTCTTTGTCATAGAATTTAAAAAAGGATAGATCTGTTCTTATCGAATCTAATGGTATTATTACATTTTCTGTGGAAGTTTCTTTTATTTCCTGATTTATCGGTTCACCTGCACCCTTCATGATATTGAAATAAACGTTAGAGCTACTTTCGTCAAGTGAAAAGAACCAAACTACGAAATTATTATCGAAGTTTACTATTAACTCGTCTTCATTGTTGTTCACCTTAAATTTGAAATGTTTATAATCTGTTGTTGTGGAATTCAAAAAATCCAATAGGCGTCGCTGATACTTATTAAGGACAAATAGGAAAACTTCCTTTGAAGTAATGTTATTATTGGTCCATCCTGTATTTACAGAATCAAAAGATTTTAGTTGCTTCATATCTTTTTTTACAAAAAAGTCAAGATTTCTTGGTATCCCGCCTTTGATTTCATTTAATATGGCGGCTGGTGGTTTTTCAGAAACAAAATCTGGTTTGCATACTGAACCATCAGCAGTTCCCATCTCTCTGCCTATGTAATAAGAAGAATGATCATGTAGAATCTTTGTAAAATAATACTTAAGTGCGGAAAGAAAATCGACAGTTATCTTATAATTATCGTATTTCGTATTAAGAACCTTAATTACTTCATCTTTATTAGACTCGTTCATTTTGCTCAACTATCTTATTAGTCTCTGAATCTATTACGTTTCCTTCAACGAAATTCCCAAAAACATTTCTAATAATTTTTGTTATAGAGTAGAACGTTGCTCTGAACTGCGGGACAATAAAGACCTCATTTTTCTTAGTAACCCAAATTTCAAAAGAAGATCCATCTTCAAAGTCGGTAAAAGACATCTGTAAATAAGGATTAAGATGGGATATACTATAGAATGACTTCTCAATAGGGTCAAATACCCTATTAATAAAATTAGTTATATCATCTATAGAATTGAATACATCTTCTTCGAATCTTATAGTAAGCGGTGCTGATCTAAAGGAATTTTCACTCCTCCTCTCCCGGTTAGAATATATTGATTTACTACTCTCTAAGAGATTTATTGCACCATTCAATATGGCAGAATTAAACTCCTTAAATGTGCCTTTATTTAATACAAAGTAACCATCTTTTGATATATATGCATCGAGATTTTTTATAAAAACATTCAATGAGCTTACAGTAGATGACGCATTTTCCGCCTCAATAAAAGCCTGCTTATACTTCACCTTTTTCTGTTTGTATTTAACATCCACTTCACCATTAGGATATTCCTGCTTTACAACAACTCTCGATACTAATGCGTCTGTGCCCAATAGATTACTTGCATCTGCGATCAACATCTTTATTTGACTTGATGTTAGGAAAACTTGAGAGACCTTTGGTCTAAACCTATTAAAATAATTGGCAATTACCCGTTTGAAAATAAACATCGGATCAAATGATACATATAGGAATACATTATCGAAATTAGGATGCCTAAAGTAAATACCACTGGCCTTCTCAGTTTCACCTAAATTTCCAATCAGAGTATAATCAAATTTTATCATGAATTCATTCTTGTCTATTTTTGCTTCGCTTTTTACCCTTCTTATTTTATCAGTGGAAAACAAATCAAATGTCTCAAGATCAGATAAAAATGCGCAGACCTTTAAGGACAAGTTATCGCCTTGTCCAAGATCTTTTTCTATGTTTTCAAGGAGAGATTTGATGCTTGTAGACTCAAATATCATATTACTCATTTATTCTCCTCTAAACGTTTTTTCTTTTCAAGCAAATTTTTAATCTCTATGCTAACAATATTCTCAATTTCTTCTGCTTTCTGATTTTGATCTACATCTACTTTAGAGCTAAGATTAATGTAATCATCATTTTTGTTATCATAATACTGACAAGTAAGGCTAAACCATAGGTCTTTTTGGTTATTAAACTTTATTTCTACATCGTTATTCTCTCTCTGGAGTCTTTCCGCTATAATATTACATATTTTTACAAAATCTTCAAGACTCATACTCACACTTCTTAATATATTAATATAAAGGTTACTTAACTTCCTCGCATGATATTAGGTCTATAAAAGTTAATGATTTATGTGCAAAAATCTGTGATTTATGTGCAGAATCTATTTTAGATGGCAAAGCAAAAAGTGAGCAAACCGATAAATATCTGAAAAGCAGATATTGCGGTATGGTAAGGAAGAAGGCGCTGAAGAAGAGGATAAGAAGCCTTAGCGAGAGGGTTGGGGTCCTTGAAGAGAGAGCCGACACCGCGAGGGAGCTGAAGGTTGCCGCGCTAAGGCGCGGAATCGCGGAAGAGGATGAAAGGAGCAAATCGACCAATGGCCCGAGATACAAGATGATAGTCAGCAGGATCTTTGTGGCGCTCGGGCAGCTGGAGCAGGAAGGGGGCCTGGGCGTAAGGATCGACGCCACCGACCGCATAAGGCTCGAGGCACTTCAGCGGAAGGTGATCGGCACCTCCGAACTCACGGGTAAGGAGGTAGGCGACTCGATATCAATACTTGAAAAATATGACAAGGCGTCGGCCAAGGTGCTCAGGGAGCAGCTAGCCAAGGAAGAGCTCCTCGCCGTATAGGCCGTCGAGCGTGAAGACCCTCACCTTGTTTCCCCTCCTGAGTGTTATCCTATATACGGGAAGGTACACCACCCTGAAGCTGCTCATCACCGCGCTTGGAAACACCCTGGAGACTGACTTTGCGGCCTTTTTCTCGCTCAGCTTGGCATCGGAAAGCTGGTCCTTTCCTGCAGAAACGCTTTCAAGCTCCACAGGGTCGGTCTCGAGATATCTCTTGTAGTCCCTCGGTGTTCCGGTCGCCTCGCCCCGGTTCGGGAGCCTGACGCCATTATCGAGGCGCATGAATTCGTACTTGTCGCTGAGAAGGGCGGTATACTCCAGGAATTCGTGTTTCGCAGAGGTAGGGATCCTAAGTTCGCAGAGCCCTACTGGCAGATACCTCAGCTCCACCGCGTCTATGGTCTCTGTGGCGTTCCCGACAAGTATGAACTTGCGCTTCGCGATTTTCCTTGCGTAATCCTCTGCGTCGCCCTGGGAGAATGTGGCCTTGAGGGACTCTATGGTCTTTGCTCCCTGCGTCACTACCTGCTTTCTCGCCCGCGAAACCTGGGTCTTCCCCTTCAACTCCCTTATTATGTCGCCGACCGCCTCATCGATCTCTGTGTGCTCCTCAACCTTCGGCGTCATGCCGATGTACCTTACCGTCCTCGCCTTGACCTTGAACTTATCGTCCCTCCCTATGCCAAAGGGAAGGAACTCACCGACTCCGAGTCTCGTTATCCCGACAAGCCTCTCCCTGTTCTCAAACAGTATCTTTATCGCATTGAGGTCGTTCTCTATCGTTAGCTTGCCTATGAAGCCGTAGGCGCACTGCGAGAGCACGTTCTTGCTTATGTTGGCAGGCCTCTGCGTCGCGACCAGCAGGCCAATCCCGCGCTTCCTTCCCCGTACGCTTATCTCCTCGATCAGGTTCTCCTTCTTGCCAACAACCTGCGGCGCGAACTTGTCAGCCTCCTCTACCAATACCAGGTAGGGCTTCCTCATCCCGCTCTCAAGCTCGTATAGCGAGTCAAGGGCCTTCTGCACGACCTCGTCCTTGTCTATCAGGTCAGAGACGTCGAGAATAACAGGCACGTTGTTTTCTATGCTTGACGCAAAAAGCCTAGAATAATCCACGTCGAACCCGACATCCTGCCTGTCCCCGCCTACAACTATGACGTTGAAGGAGCTCCTGAGCGAGCTGTACTCGCCGTCAGTGTCGATCACGCAGAACGGCATCTTGGCCCTGCAGAGGCCCTCCGCGATCACGCCTGCCAGGAATGACTTCCCGGACCCGCTTTGGCCTATTATGCAGCCCCTGCCAGTCATGACTGTCTGCATGTCTATGCCGGCATCCTCTCCAAGTTCAAGGTCCGTGGAACCACCATTCTAGTATGACAGCACACAAATAAATCAGTTGCCCGCGGTGCGGGCAGCAGAAATATCTAGTTCTCTGGAATAATCGGGTTCCTCTCATCTGTCAGCATGAGCAGGTATCCCTCCAGGCTGAACCTGTATTTAAGGTAGACTCTCAGCACGTCGTTCAGGCTCTTGGCCCTCTTCCCTGATATTAGGATGTAGAGCCACTGCAGTATTGTGCAGATGCACGCAATGATGCCAAAGAAGAACAGCACTATGGAGCAGATCACCAGCCATAGGATCCTGACGAAAAGCTCCAGCCTCGAGGCCTTTTGGTCGCTCTTCACATCGATCTTTAGGGTCTTCATCAAATCATCATGAATAATACCAGCTCGCAATTTAAGTAGCTTGCCTTCCTTCCCGAATTGGCTGCGCGAATGAGGCGTGGCCTTGCAACTGCAGTGAAGGGTTATATACCTGAACCCATACACATGTTCGATGGAAAGATCTGCAAATGGCCACGCTAACGGATCCGGTGAAGTCGGCAAGTTTAGGGTTTTGAGAGAGGTGCATAACCGCTACGATGATATAATCAGGCTCGCGCGCAGCGGCGAGCTATCAAGGGCGGCTCGAGACAGGATAACCTCGAGAGAGTCAGACCATGACAATCATACAGGCGGGGAACGCCCGGCAGAGGCCGTGGCAGAGCCTATGGGAAGGCTGCGGCCCCTTGACCCGAGCACGTTCATAGAGAACAAGAAGCTAAGGCGGCTCAAATGCCTAAGAAGGTCAGAGAACAGCATACTGACTGACGAACAGAAGTCGCAGGTCCTTGGGTTTTTCGACGAGCTTAGGGATATAAAGGGAGTGACCCTGTACACGGGGATACCGCAGCACTTCGTGAAGCACTACCTGAACCAGCATTCCCGAGAGCAAAACCTCGAAAGGGCCGTCAAGATGCTGTCCGATGGCACGAACGCCTCAAGTGTGGCGAAGGCCCTCTGGTGCTCGCCCAGCGCCTTAAGCAGATGGATGAAGCAGTCAGGCCACGGTGATCTGCTCAAGTTAAAACGCGGCGCAAAGGGATGGTAAGCGAAGGCGATGATACTACCAGTAAAAAATTTATTGGATTCTCTTTTTAAACCTTCTTGTCGGAAAGTTTCTTGCCGTTGAGCCGCGCCCGACCAGTCGCGTCATGGCATTTGGATGGATTTCACGAGGGGAACGATATGGATGCCTACACCAACGCATTCCGTTTAAGCTCGGAGCACAGGGAGTTTGCCAAGGACGTAGCAATGCTTGTGATAAGCTACACCCCGCTGACCGGGTTTCTTTATACAGCGCAGTTCCTCCAGAAGTGGTTCGGCAAAAGGGGGGTTCACGCCCGTGTCGCCACATACATGGCAAGGAACGACAGGAAGAACTTCATAAAGTCCCGCGGCAGGAGGATCAGGGCATCAAGGCCTTGCGCGGTTGCGGTCTAGCCCTTCCTTATTGAGACGATAGTGATCTTGAATACCAGAGTCTTGCCGGCTAGCGGCGGGTTGAAGTCAACCATCACCGTATTACCCGAGACCGCGGTTATTATCCCCTGCCTGCCGTTGCTTGCCGTGACTCCCATGCCCACTGCGACCGATGCATTGGCAAACTGGGATATGGGCACGGCCACTATCAGATTGCTGTCCACGGGCCCGTAGGCCTCCGATGGCGGCAGTGTTATGGTCTTGGTTTCGTTGACCCTCATGCCGACCACGCCATGGTCAAAACCAGGTATGGTCTCATTAGCCCCGACCTTGAAGACGAACGGGCTGCTTCCCACGTTTGTGTTGAACACGGTCCCATTGGTGAAGGAGCCGGTGTAATACACGCTTATGTTATCGCCGGCGGCAACAACTGTTGGTGCCGCGTTGCTCACCAAAAGGTACGCTGTCGCTATTAACAGGGCTATCGCGACAGCGATCCCTGCTCCGTGCAGGGGCTTAAGCTTGAAACCAGAACGCGCATCATGCTTCTCTGCCTCCATTGATATCACAGTCTATATGCAATCTGGATTTAAAGCCCTTGGTGTCGGGATGCGTCGAAAGGGTAATATATTTGGATGGGCGCGTCTTTTTGTGGATTATCTGGTGACGATATGGATCAGAATCGGATCAGGGAGATGAGGAAGATTGCAGTGGACAGACTGGAAAGTATCGCGTTTTACGCTCCTGGGCGCGATACCCGGCTTCGCGCATTTGAGGCGCTGAGGGGCTCGGCGGAGAGGACGGGCGAAGTTGAAGTGGTCAAGGTTATAAAGTACCTTTCGCGGGAGGGACCAGAGGATGTGAGCTCAACCGCAACCAGGTGGCTTCGCAGGATGGAGATAAGCTGACTCCATTCGGTTCGGGCAGAGATCAAATGCACAATACGAAGAAAATCAATGTATACCTGGCAAGTCCCCTTGGTTTTACTGCGGAAGGAAGGCTCTACATCAGGACAGAGCTGGTCCCCAAGCTGGAAAGCATGCCTAACGTTAAGGTCCTTGACCCATGGGCAGGACTTTTGAGGATGAGCGACCCGGAGATCATGAGGATCCCCAAGACAATGTCAAGGCAGCTGGCACTTAAAATCGGCGGGGAAAACTTCAAGATGATCGAAAGGTCCGACGTGGTTCTGGCATGCCTCAACGGTCCTGATCCCGATAGCGGCACCTGCATAGAGATTGGCTACGCGTACGGAAGGCAGAAGCACATCATAGGCTACAGGACAGACTACAGGCTGACCGGCGAGTCGCATAAGATCAGGGTCAACCTGCAGGTCGAATCCGCAATCCTACTCTCTGGAGGGGAGTTGTTCCAGAACCTGAACGGCGCAATGGTCAGGATCGCAATGCTTAGAAAGTGAGGCCCAGCTAAGTATATATATCTGAAAATCCCTCTAATCCTCGATAAAATGGATGCGAGAAAGGAAAAACCAAGAGAGGGGATGACTGCCGGCCAGGCTGCCGAGCGCATCAACTTGATGTCCAAGCGCCTCATAGAGTCGAGCAAAGCGGAGAGGCCGGCGGATTTCAGCAGGATCAATGATTTCATGAGGGGCATCACGGACGTATCACAAGGTCTTGTGGCTGGAAACAGGGGCTTGACTGTGGCGTCAGAGAAGGATGTTCTCCTTTCGTACGATGTTGGCGGCCTGAACCCGCATGCAAGGATAGGAGCATATGTCACATTAAAGGCATCTGAAAAGTTCGGAATGAAGGATGCAAGCGAGATGCTTGACAGCGCGGTGAAGGCGGTCCAAGGAAAGGGCATCATGGCCCTAATACGAGGAAACATACAGACCGACATATCCAGTGAGGTGCCAGGGTACCTGCAGGTGCGCATAATGGACGCATGCGACATTGAGGCCAGGGGCATTCCTTATGTAACCTCTCCATCAAAGGTGGCCCGCAAGGCGCTGCTGGCAGCAGATGTTAGAGATGACTTCATAGGGCGGGCAAGCTCTAGCGGAGTTGACATTGTCAGAGAGGAGGGCAGTCTGTTCGATTGACCAGACAACCTTTTAAGAACCAGGCTTCCAATCAGGATAGATGCGGAGAGAGCTACTTATGGCGGGATCTGGTTGGATAGCTTCTGGCATCATATGCATCTCGGTCTGGCTCCTGGAAAGGGGCTTTGAAAACGCAGAGGGACTCCTCTTCACAGGTCTGGTTGTGATTGTAGTGGGGGCATGGATCCTGCTCCTGAACAAGAGGCTGGAAAGGCTGATAGCAAAGTTTGAGGCAGAAGCCGCGAAGAGAAAGACGGCCCAGTCTTGAACTGATTTGGCACACTGGTACGTGGAAAGACGGTGCCGCAGGAAAGATACTTAGTCCTTGGGAGAGCCCTATAATGGGTTTGGAAATGGAGGAACGCGCGTGCCCTACGTGCGGGGCAAGCTTCGCGGATGACTATGACCTCATCTACCACATAGAGAGGGTGCACTCTCCCCCTGCAAGGGAGAAGATAACGGCAAGGAATTAGTCATGCATGTGGCTGGATGTCGTATTGGCAGCCGGAAGCACCTTCGATTGGGAATCTTTAGACGAAAACTAGATATATCTGACCGCACTCTAATCCTGCTACGATTGGATGAAATCAAAAGAGAGAACAGAGGCCATAGAGATAAGCCTGCAGTTTTCCAAAGAATTTATCGCGGGAGTTGGAACCAGTGGCACCAGTGAAGAGGTATCCGCAATAGAGAAAAGGGCAATACAGGTTGCAAAGGCAAACCCGAATCTGCCAGTTCGCATATTGAGGAGGAGCGTCAACTGCGGCAAGAGCTTCGGCTACTCCCACATACCTGCAGAGACTTGGGATACAATATTCAGGGACAATGGGGGCGCAAGCAAATAACAACTTATACAGGTATACGAGGGGATTATGTCATGTCCAAGGCAACAAAGACAACAGAGGAAATAGTCCAAGCGCGTTGGCTGGAATCCAAGCTGCGCAGGTTTCAGGAAGCCGGCGACCAACTGGGCGCGATCATAACATGCATACGCTTCGGCGACTTTAACAAAGCGAACCAGATGATCGATGGCGACAGTCAGGAGAAGACCGAATCCATGATGCAGGTCAGGAAGATGTGCGCGGTCTCTGCAATAGGGGAGAACAGGTCAGGGGCCAGGAGGTCTGAAGTGCTACTGAGATGGCAGGCAAAAGAGGAATCCATACGCTCAGCATATGGACTGACGGAGAAGGACATCGAGAGATACAAGGATCTGCTGAGGATCGGCGAGTTCGGTTAACACACTCGCTGCTCGAAAGTCATATATATCTCCTGCGCAGAAAATCGTGTGTGGAAGCGACAACCGTATCTAGGAAGGAGAGCAGGCTAGGATTGCTCAACAAGGCAATAGAAGGTATGCGAAGGCTCCCGGAAACAAGTGATGATCTGGGCGTTGCCACAGCGCTTGCAAGGGTTGCCGCGTTGACGGATAATCTCCCGGTCACAAATCACATGCAGTCTGCAGCGCTCCATAAGATGGCCAGCATGTGCTTCAAGGCAGCCGGAGAAACCAAGCTGGCAAAACGGGAGGACGGCCATATGCTTATGATACTCTACGAGCATGTGACCTCGGGGCGCGGGATCTCAGGAAGCGGTTTTGAGCCATTTCGGGACCATAGAGCCAGGGACATAGTTGAACAGGAAAGCAGCGAGGAGAGGATGAAGATAGCAAGGGCGATTGAGGTTGCAATGATCGCCTTCGTCTCATTGAATATGAAGCGGCCCGAAGAGCTTGACAACCCTCAGCGCACGATAATGATGATGACGTCGGATACTTATCCTCAGGAGGGCGGGGCCGTTTCCAATGTCATCAGCTGGCTTAGGAGGAGAGCGGGAAGCGCCTGACCGCGATTGGACATAAATTTGACCTTGCGCTCCGAAGGTTTAGAACCTGACACCAATCTCACCGCCCGCGAGCCATGCATAGTCTCTGGTGGATGCGCTTATGCCCTCACTGAACTGCGCGTCCATCACCCTTGAGAACCCAACGATCCCCTCAACAAACAGTTTTGTCTTCCTTTCGGGATTTGAGGTCTCGAACTTTATATGGGCATACGGCATTGCTTCATAAACCCTCACCGCGTCAGAGGTCTGCGATGTTGGGATGCAGTTGCAACCCTCAGATCCAGTCCTCAACTCCAATCCCTCCTCCGCAAACTTGGAGCCTAGGCCCACAGACAGGTTCGGGGTCAGCTTATGGTCCAGTTCCACGAACGCGAACGGCCTCATGAAGTTGTCCCAGTCAGCTCCGCAAAATTCGTACTTTAGCTGTTCATATGCGGTTCTCCTGCCTTTCTTCCCTGCAAAGCTCATCTGATAGTACCCTGGGCCAGTTTGCTCTCCGAAGTCAAGCCCAATCCCGCCAGATGCGGTGAGCCACCTGTCCTTGCCGAACTCCGCCCCAATCCTTACCGTTCCGAGCGTAATGAAGTCCGGAATGTTGGCCTGCCCGTTCTCAAGACCGATGTTGCATGGGGGAATGTGGTTCCACTGGATTGCTGACATACTCTTCGCCCCAAGGGGAATGTTGCCCAGGCTGCTGATCGGTGACTTCTCGTAGATCCCGCCACCGGACGCATCTAGAAGGAATGAGGGTCCTGCTGTTACCTTTGTGGGAAGCGCGCCTACGATAACGGTTCCTGCGACAAGCCCTGTGCGCTTGAGCCACCCCAGATCTGTATGATTCGAAGATGCCGAATCCTTGCGCCCTTCCTCAGCGTTCTTTTTTACTTGTGCCATATGATAACCCGATCTATCCTAAGCCCAACCGCTTATATCTAACTTTCGCAAAATTTAGGATTCCGAATCTGGCTAGGACGGGCCGGTCCCGATGTCGAGAAAGAAGGGGCAACCCGAAGCCCCAGAAAGTGATAAATATTCCACCCTCGAAGTTAGTTCGGATGGTCTGATGGGGATAACCGATATTTTTGGGGATACATTCAACATACTGAGGGGCAATCCAAGGATACTGCTGCCTTACCTGATATACACCTTCCTGGTCGGGGGGCTTGTGCTCTATTTTGTATTCAGCGGGATCGCCGGCGTTTACGGAACCAACATATTCATGTCGCACCGAACCGTACCTGCCGCTCAGGTATCCGGATCCGGAGCTCTCTCTGCCATGATGTCATTCTACCGCGCCATCATACCGCTCATGGGGCTTGTCTTCCTGGTCTCGCTTTTCATAAGCCCACTCCTGATCGGTACATACATAGGTGTCGCGAACCAGGGCTACCGGAAGAGGAGAGTGTCGCTCAAGTCGGCCTTTGAGGTGGCAAAGAAGAATTATCTGAACCTCTTGGTGATAGAGGTCCTGGTCGGGATAATATGGATCGTGGCACTTGTCGTGCTCGCAGCCGTATTCCTTCTTCCGCTGGTCGCGCTTGGAGCTGGGTTGGGAACAGGCATCTGGTTCGTTCTCGGCATAGCTGTTTCCGTGGTCGTGGTCATACTCCTTGCGATATTGTTCTACCAGGCTTATGCTGTCGCTGTCCTTGAGAAGGCTGGCGCAGTAGAAGCGATAAAGAGGAGCATAGCGATCGGGAGGCAGAACAAGGGCAACATATTCGTCCTCTTCCTGGTTTCCGGGGTCATAGTCCTGGCCTACAGCATACTCATCAGCATATTGCAGGTGATACTGGAGTTCGGGCTGGGCGCGGTGGGGGCAGTATTAGTCGGGGCTGCAATAGCGCAGATAGTGAACTTCACGCTCTCATCGGGAATGGCGGCCTGGTTCGCGATGGTGCCCGTGGGCTTCTACAAGGGCTATGTGCAGAAGCCCGGAAAGAGGAGACCAAAGGGCTGATCTCTGGGTGGGCCCGCCTAGATCCGGGGATGGGGTATTCGCCACCCTATAGTGCACCTTTAAAAGGATTTCCATTCCAGTATAAATTACACGATGAGTGGTGAAAACATGGATAAGCACAGCACATATCTTCGCGGGGTCGCTGTCGGACTTATAGCAGCTTGGGTTGTCAGTGCGATAGCCTATTTGGGCAATGCAATTGCCACGTACAGCATAATAATAGAATTCGAGGTTGTCCTCAGCCTGATACTATTGGTTCTCTCGTACGTTTCGAATAGCGACAGAAAGAGGAAGAGAAGGTAGTGAGCGCACAAGCCCTGAAGGATGCATCGGCCAGTCAGTACCATGCCTAGGGCGCTGTGAGCATGCCTCCCAGTCTGTGGGAGGACGCTGTAGTGCCTGCTGGGCTACATTATGTCGCTCATCGATCCCCTTACTCCTGCGACCCGGCCCTCCTTCACAGGGGCCAGCATCTTGAGTACATCCTCATCGCTGGAATCCATGTTGTGCGCATTCTTCGCATGGAACTTTATCGCTGCCACCAGCGCCTTCTCAGACCCCTTCGGGGCCCTCATCTCCATACCGCATTCGCACGTCATCCCCACTTTCTCCATGTTATCACCAGTATGAGCTCACCTTTCAAGTATTAAAACCCGGCCAAAAAATTCGGTTTTGTGCGCAGGAGAAAGGCAGATATATCTGGATCGGCCAGATCCTTTTGGTGCGATGTCCTGGTTTAAGCCGAAAAAGAAGGCGGTAGACAGCTCTAGGAAGGGGGCTGACCTGCTGGGGACCCCGAGCAGGGCACTAATGCTTAGGATCGAGGGGGACCAGGACAAGATACTGGATGACATTTTTGAGATCTTCAGGAAGAAGGTGATTGATGTGCCTGCTGACAAATGGAGATGCACACAGCTGTCAACCCATCCCAAAGCCAAGGAGTATTCCCATTCAAGCGAGGATGGAATGCTGGAGGTGGAGTTGACCTTGCGGAACCATATCCCCGAATCAGGCGGGCCCGATGCCACGTACTGGAGTTACAGATTCTACATAGTTGATGTAAAGATGTCCATGGTCGAGGACGAATTCGAGGTCAAGGATGACAACAAAAAGGGGAGGATAGCCCTCCTTTACGAAATTGTGGACTCTAAGGTCAACGGCCTCCCCGTAAGCTAGAATCCCTATTCCTCCTTTCCGCAGTTGCACTCCTTTTCGTCGCAGTTGCATGATCCGCCGCAGGAGCAGCCCCCTCCGCACCCGCAGCCACAACCCTGCATCTTTGACAGCCTCTTGAAAATGGTCCTTTCTCCCATCATGTAACCCTTGATGAACGCCTTGAGCTCCTTGTCGCTCATGGAATTGATGAACTCCTCACGCATCTTCCACATCTTCATCTTCCTTTCGACAAAATCCTCCCTTGACTCTTTCATACCATCACCAAATGTCGTTATGCATTTCAAATTTAATAACCCTTCGTTCGGATCTGGCTCTTCGGCAGTTCGAAAGCTTGATATATTTGGAAATGTCTTAGCTTATCGATTCGATGCCAATAACCAGGAGATCTACGGGCCCGTCACAGGATATGGTGACCAATATCCTCCGGCCCAGCGAGACGATTTCACTTACCGGGATGAGGTTCAGCGGCAAGACAGAGGTTGGGAAGGCTCTTTCGGAAAGGCTCGGGATCCCGCTCCACGATACCGATACGATCTTTAGGCAGCAATACGGCACGACCGTACAGAATTACGTAAAAAGCGCTGGCTGGCGGGGCTTCAGGGCGGCCGAATGTGGCGTCATACTCGACCTCTTCTCGCAGATCAGGGAAAACGCCATCGTCTCACTTGGAGGGGGCGCTCTCGTTAATTCTGACAGTATATACCATAGGAACCTGAATCTCCAGGCGGTGAAGGACAAGGGCATGGTCGTTTACCTCCTTCCTTCGCCGGATCTCAAACTCAGCGCGGCTATACTTGGGGAGCGGGAGCGAATGAACGGCGAGGACAACAACAGGCCGAAGCTTCCTCCGCTTGAAACGCTGGTCGAGAGGCACCCGCTCTACCTAGCGGCCTGCGACAACTTTGTTGTGTATGAGGCTGAATTGGGGAAAGCAGACAAAAGTGAGATGATAGACCGGAAAGCAGGTGAAATAATAAGGAGGATCTCGGAGCTCCGCAGAAAGTAGCTTAGGCACCGGAGTCCGGTCTTTGGGCGGCAGCTAGCCCTGGTGATAGAATGCA
The DNA here is from genome assembly GCA_028866775.1 of Microcaldota archaeon. Classification (GTDB taxonomy): domain Archaea; phylum Micrarchaeota; class Micrarchaeia; order Micrarchaeales; family Micrarchaeaceae; genus JAJYUY01. The sequence goes on from JAGWHK010000003.1 coordinate 55,210, forward strand.
GATAAATACCGAAAGGAGCGAAGCAATGGATTCCCACAGCCTGGCAATAAGACCAAGCATGATCCACTTAAGGGTGAACAGCCTGGAGATTCCCCAGCCTGGGATGGACAACCAAGGGTATCTCATTTTGGTTGGGACAAGGTCTGCGCTCGAGTCCGGGAGGCCTGCGAACCTCTTCAGGTGGCATAAGGATTTCGCCCGGACAGAGACCACTGTTGTGCCTGCAAAGCCAATACCAGTGGTGTGGCAGATGGACATCACGAGATACTTGCAGCGGACGAATGGCTTGCGCTCGGCAGCCAGCCTTGGTTTCATATCATATATGCTCTACAACGGCGACGCGTTCGCCATGGGTTACTATCCAAAGCAGGAGATAGGGCCCAGGGTTGCTCCTGGCCTCGCATATTTCATCGAATCTGTGGTAGTCAATGATCTAAGGAGGTCTGGATTAGTGCAGAGAATAGGGGATGGCACCAAATCGTCAGGCGAAAGGGTGAGGCAGCTGAGAAGGGTCGGGATAGACCCCAAGGGAAGGATAGCCATAAACGAATGGTTGGCGAAGCTTGGGAAGGGCATACGGGAATCTGCTGCTGCCGAGCGCGCGAGGCAGGAACAAACTGGCTTGCTTCGCTTGCTTCGAAAGCTTGATATATCTGATGGACCTGATAAAAAACAGTGATAAGATGACACTAGCTGTGGAGAAGAAGAAGGGGAGCATGGCCATGACAAGGGCCCAGCTGGCTTCGGCATTTGAGGAGGTTGCATCAGAGCGCTATTTCGCATATGGGAAGCTTGGGAACAGGCTCAACCTCGCGCCATTGATTGCCTCAGAGACCAGGAGGATAAGGGAGTCTACCGGAAACGAGTTGTCGAGCGTCAGGTTCGCGAACCCAAATTCGAGGGAGATCGCAATGCTGATACTCAGGGAGGGGAAGGAGGTCGCCAAGGATATTCTCTACAAGAGGCAGGAAGCGGAGTGGGCTAAGAGGACAAGTGGCATAGCCAGAAGGTAACAACAGAGGCAGCTTAGCCCACGAGGGTGCGCAATGACCTTAGTCAAACCAAGGATAAAAAAGCTTGAGCCCGGCGAAGCGGTCGCGCTGATCAGGGAGGCAGACTTCACTTTCAAGAGGTCTGAACTGAAGGGTACAGAGGTCCGCAAAGTTGACTGGCCAGGCTTCCAGGACTCGCTATGGCTCCATTTCTCAGGGGAACGTGGCCCGAATGGGAAGCCCCTTGTGCAGGAACTGCAGATCGGGCAGTTAAACAACGCCACTGCGTTCTGCAGGTTCGGGGACTTTCATTTCGAGCTAAGAAGTATATTGAGGGTCGAGAACAACGGCAAGCGGCTCCAGAACATGCTGGTTCCGCTCGAGAAATGGACAAGGGGGAGGGAGGGTAACATACCTGTAATGCTTGACTTCGCCAAGACCGCGCTGAAGAGCTATCTGGAGGCGACAGAATACCGTGGCAACGCCTCTGCGCTTGCCGATGAGCTCTGCGAAAAGCGGTCAAGATGGACACCGAAGAGGCAAGATATCAGCGTTCCGGTGCCCCACAACCTGGCCGTAATGCAGGATAAGAGGTCTGTCCATATGTTCTATGACGCCCCGAGGATAGACATCAGCAGCAATCCGCTCGGCGGGGCCCTGAACCAGTTCAGGATCCAGATCATAGACTACATCAAGCTGGTCAACATACAGATAAGCGGGTGGGGGCAGAGAGAGGAGGAGCTGGGCACCCGCGTGCTGAATGACACGGCAGCAAAGATCAAGCCAGACTTCAAGCTCCTTTCGTGACGCGGCCGATTCACGGTTCCGACGGCACATAGTTGGTCGTGCTCTGGGTGCCGAACTCGCAGTCTCCACGCCTCAGTATGAACAGGTTCTTGCCGTTTCCCATGATCCCCACACTATTCGTAGATTGTGGTTGGACGAATTCAAATTTTGTCCAGAGGTTCACGTTGGGGAAGGGCGGTGGTCCTGTCAGCTCCGAGACCATTATATACTGGACCGGACGGTTCGTTATCGCGGGATAATTTATATGGTACCATTGGGGCTGCAAATGTACATAGAGGTCTGTTGTGTCTACCGCGGTCATGGCACCTGTGCCGAGATTCTCTACATGCATTGAATGATTGCTCGATGGGCCAAGCGGGCTTATGAACTCCTTGACGGTGGTGTTTGTCATTGTGACATCGATGGACCTCTTCCAATGCTCCTTGTCGTAGGCGCTCATCTTTACACTGCCGTTGGCCTCGATCTCTATGCCGAGCGTTACGCGATCGCCACCCTTGAGCTCAACCGGGGGCGCAACGCTCCTTGCGAGAAGGGGGATCTTGGCGTCATCCCATATCTGGAACGCTATGACCCTCGGATTTGAGTCCTCCACACCCACCCTCCACCACATTTTGTTGTCGGTCCACATCTGCACCCAAGAGGTCTGCTCGCTGAACTTATCGGGTACCTTGAGATCCACCTCTATCCTCTTGCCGCTCTGGTTGAGGAGCTGCCCGACCATGAAAGAGTATTTTTGCCCCCTCACTCCAGGTTCGGTACCTGAATGGTCAAATTCTGCCTCTCCGGCCCTGACCATCGATGAGCAGAGCAGCAGCGATGCTGTTGCAGCTCTAGCAAAACCCTTGGTCTTCGAGCTCATTTTATCCCACCTATATCCGCGGCCCTCCAGATATATAGACCTACCCCCGATAATAGAGCTATTTAAGCCTTTGTATCGATTATAATGCGTTGGCATGTCAATTCTCAGGAATCCGCTCACTTCCACGGTGCTGATCGGCATACTTACCCTAGGATTCCTTACCGCTTTGGCACCCGCCGGCAGTTCGCAGACAAATGTTGCTGCGTCCATGCCGCAGCTTTCAATACTTACATCAATCGTCAACTTCTTCAGAAGCCTGCTTGGGTTCAGCAGTACAGCCGCTTCCGGTCAGACTAATTGCTATTATAACTACAGCAGTTATGACTGCGTGGGCGGAGTCGTGACAACGATACCGCCATTAACAGTGAGCATAGCCACAAATCCGCCGCAATCGCCGATAAAGATATACCAGGGCCTCAGCGTATTCCTATATGCAAGCGTGCAGGGGGGTGTCTCGCCCTATTTCTATCAATGGTACTCCGATAGCTCGTGCACACAGGGGATTCCTGGAGCCTCAAATAGCAGCTACCGGGCGAGCCCGACGGTCACGTCGTCTTACTGCGTAAGGGTGAGGGACACTGACTCTGCCACGGCAATGGCCAACACCGTAGTGCTTGTGCTGCCACCGCCATCTACAACGACAATGGCCTCCACGACCTCCACCTCTACGAGCACCTCAACAATAACTCCACCGGCTACTTGCCTGGCTTTGCCCCCTGTCACAGAGATCCTTCTCTTTAATGTGTCCGGAGTCCATAAGGGCAGTGCAGACTACCAAGCCTGCATCAACTCCCAGGAATGGGGCCCTATAGCGAATGATGTGGCTGCTGCTGGAGGGCAGGTTGCAAACCAGCTGACCATATTTGGCTGCCAGATAAGCGCGACTGAATATACGAATGCCATAATAAGCTCCAATTATATCCCAGTAAGCATCCAGAACACGATGGTGGGCAACTGCTATGCGACTGCGAATATATCGGTTTGGTGGTCTACATGAGGAGGAATATTGATTTGGGTCATGGTATGTCGCAAGTCCATATTAGTATCAGGGGCCTCGCTTCTTCCCTAGCTTTGATATTCGTTCTGCTTTTTGGATTCATGGCTGTTCTTGCGCCTGCAGGCGGAATAACCCAGACAGCCGTCAAGGGAATGCCGCAGCTGTCGGTGATATCCTCAATAGTGAGCTTCCTCAGGGGGCTGCTAGGATTTGGTGGCCTTAATGGAAATACACCACCGAGCCAGGCGGGCGGCCAGAATCCAAACGATTGCTATACGAATAATTTGCCCGCTGGTTTATATTATTGCACTCCAGGGTCGCTCAACCCCACAAGCAGCGTATCGACAACAACATCCTCAACAACGACCTCCACGACAACGATAGAGCAATGCGACCTTAGCTCACCCATAGTCTATAATTACCAGCTCATCCAATGTCCAAGCCCTGATATGATATCACAGCTTATTGATAACATTGGAAATGTAGCGGCTCACGGTTGCCGTGTGGGTTCTGCGTCGGTGGGCATGCGTGTGTCTGGAACCCAGTGTTTGGTTACCGTAAGTGTACCTCTGCATTGAAGGACGAGGCCCAAGAAAGCGGTCAATAGGACGCTCTAAGGATGTCTTAGCCTCTTCACCTTGGATGTGCACCGCTCATATGGGAGACTAGGCTTGCTTCGTCATTGAACCTCTGTCCGCAGATCTCGCATTCGTAACTGGGAGCGGATCCCGCCCCGTGTGCAGACCTTATATGGGCCGCAAGCACATCCCCATTCGAGAAGACCGCCCCGCATATGCCGCATTCGAATCTTGGCATTTCCTCACCAGAAGAGAAGGAACCCCACTCACTTTATCTCTTTCCTTTTATTGGGTGCCCGCTACTTTGGAACGAGACATGCAAAACCGATTTATATTTTGTCGCAGCAAGATCATTCAACGCTGTGATGCAATGCCTGAAGCTACGAAAGAACAACAGGGGAAGAGCTATGTACAGACCGTTAGGGATATTGCAGCAGGCTTAACCGATATAAGGCGTAATTTCGAGGAGATCCTGCGCTTGGAAAGGTCGCGCATTGAGGGGAATGGTATTGGAGCCCAAAGCAGGTCTCAACCTCTGCCCAAGGTAGGGGAGAAGTGAAAGAACCCAAAACCCGGCATATCTGAACAATGTGGAACAACTTCTCATAAGGTCATGGGAACCTCTGGAAGTTCGAAAGCTTGATATATCTGACCCTAGGAGTATCTATGAACTTGGCTGATTGAATGGGGGGAAATGGTGTTGCGACGTTCGAGGCTAGGGGCCCAAAGAGGGTGCCGGTATACAATGGGGTCCTTTCTGAGTCAGGCCAGGTGGATTGGAGGGAGTTCATACGTGTTCAGGTCCCGCCGGAGCGGCACACCCACCAGATATCCACTATAAAGGAAGCCATAAGGACCTTCAGGGAAACGGAAAACAGCTTCCGTGACTCCATCAGGAATCACCCCACCATAAGGGCGATAACCAAAAGCCTCGACAGGCTGCAGGGCGTCTCGATGCAGGAGTGCGGCCTGATAGAGGCAGGTTGGCCAAAGGCAGTGGTCATGGACATTGACAAGAGCATGAAGGAGAGCAACATCTACTTCCAGGGGCCTGTCCCACTGTCAGTTGCGGCAAACCTCCAGGAAAGGGTCATCGAAAACGCGGACCGTTTCGGCTTCGTGAATGCTGCCCCCATAGGCAGGCTGGGCACCATGGTTCTACTGAGATTCGACCAGCAGATGAGTGGATCAGTCACCGCGACCATCAACGTAAAGCTGGAGCTGGTCTGACACAATGAAGCCAGAAAGCTTCATATATCTGAACAAAACAAGATAGCTGGGGATGTAAATGTCTGGATTGGCAACCAAGAATGTAATTGGTTCTAGAAACCTTAGTAAGGAGGAAATGGTGAGGATTGCGCTCAAGATCAGCACTTGGGAGAAGGAGTCGCCAGGGATGCTTGTTGGCAGGTCCGGACCGATATCAGTGGAGATCGGAAAGTCGGCCGGAACGGTAATGATTGGCGTATCAACAACCGATCAATCGACTAATAAGCAGGTTACGCTGGGGGAAAGTCTGATCGGGGAGACAAGTCCATTGTATAAAAGTGCTTTAGACCATGTTGAAAAATGCATGAGGGATCAGCAATCAAAGTTCTATCAGAGGGTTTTCGATATGACCGATCACCTGTTTGCAGGAGAGCGGATAGCCAGGGAGAGGGCTTTCACATACATCGAGGCCATGTTAAGGAGCTCGGACTGATCGGCGTATGGATTGGCATTTTAGAACGCCTCTCTTGCTTCCCTTAGGAAAGACCTGACCTTTTCAAGGTTGAGGGCGTCATTTCCATAGCCTTCCCCTAATTTGTCCCTCAACCCGCCCTCTGCATCAATCGAGAAGTCATCACTGCCCACCGCCCTTTTGAGCTGCGCCACCTTGGCCCTTACGTTGTCACCCGTGAAGCCCCCAGCGAAGGTTATGCCGGAGGTAACGCCGCTATCCCTGAACCTCTGGTAAGTTTCGGCAATCTTCATTGTGTCTAGTTCCACGCCCCTGCCTTGCGAATAATCAAGGATGAGATAATCCAACTGCTTGTAATCATTTGCCAGCGTCTTTGCAAGCTGCTGTACAGAATCAGATTCAGGATAAACCTGGAGCACGATCTTAAGCCTTGGATATTTGTCTTTTAGTTCCTCGATCTCAACGCGGTGGGGGAATACCCTGTTGAGCTGGACCCCGTCAACAAGCCCGTTGCTGTAAATGCCACCATGCTCCAATAGCCTCTTTACCTCGCCCACAAGCTGCTCTGGACGTTTTGTGTAATAATGCAGGGTGGAGAAAACCTCTCCTTTGACCTCACCCAATATCAGCGGCAACTCTTGAAAACGCGGCACCCTCTTATTGCCCTCGCTAAAGCCAAAATCCAAGCTTCTCCAGGAAACCTGAAAACCCATCATGGGGATGTGTTCGGTCCCCAAGCTGAAGCCGGAGTTGCGTATTATGGCGATAACGCCCCTGGCCTCATCTACAGAGGCGACGCCACATACGCCCACATACGGCCTGGCTTTGCTGCTCATCTCTACACATCTTATGGGGTCCCGTCCTTAACCTGGCGCCCTTCTCGTGGGTCCGACCTTTCTCAAAAGGAGCGTTTCCTGCACCCGCTCGATCTTTTGGATTGTCTTCCCGGCAGCCCAGAGGTTCGCCACCACAAGGGCCATGTCGAGCCTCTTGTAGAGCTTAGACAATTCCTTCACCGTATCCTCGGTAACCTTCGGGTTAACCTCCACCCTTCCTTCCTGGACAAGCAGGAAGGGCAGCATGTTCAGCTCAATTGCCCTGTCGGCAAGCTTCCAGAAGGGTTGCCCGATAACAGGGTCGCTCTCGTGGATGTCGAAGGCCGCATTCAGGTGGTCGCTGTAATCCCCGCCCCTCTTTATTGCCTTGATTGCTTCCAGCATTACCTTGCGTTTATGCGCATCTCTTGGTGTGAGTTCCCTCTTCATTTGATCGGTTATACTGCAATCGCTCCAAATACTTATACTTAACTAGGTTCATGCCTGCCCCCACTTGGCTCTGGTCAACGGTCCCGCTCTTTCATCATTCTTGCGCTGTACTTTACCAATTTCCTTATCAACGGGGCTGGAATCTTGCGATCAAGAGGGAGATGGACAGCAGACTTTGTAACCTTATATCCGGCCAGCCCCTTCTTGTTGTCGGATATGGTTGGCGGCCTGAGGTATAACCCTATATGGTTGCTCTGCAATGCAAACCAGGCAAACATGCCCTTGTAGCTGTAACCTTCATAGGAATAACCAGGCATGCTGTAGCTTATGAGCTCTGTGGCATCAGGTACAACCTCCCGGATCACCTTCCTGACCTCCCTGAGCTTTGCCTGCATCTTTCTGGGCCGTCTGGCGATGTACGCATCTACATCTTTTGACCTTACGGGGCTCGATCTGCTTTCGGCCATAGTTCCACCACTTTATTTTCCCAGCATTCGTATATAAATCTAACTTCCATGGGGCTGGACCCGACTCGGGATTGGCCCCCGTGACGACATATGGGCTATGAGGGTTAAGGTTTCCCCACACCAAGCTTAATATCGCGCCCCCTCTATAGTTACTGGTTGAATGGACAAGGAAAGCCTGGTAAATGGGCTCGTTGGCAAGAAGGTGCTGATAAAGAGCCATGGGGGAGTCGGTACCAAGGACTACAAGATGGAAATTGGGGAATACAGGGGGATCCTGCTCGACTTCGACGGCGTCTTCCTGAAGGTGAAGTACGAGCTCGCCAAGTTCGTCTCCGGGGCTACGCGGATAAGCGAGGAGACGCTCCTCATGAACGTGGCTTATGTGATAACGATAGAGGAATACAGGGAGGCATGATGCCGCTGATTGAATCCACCTCCAATGCGATGCCGCAAACGGAGCGCGGATCATGCAAGGTGCTATATATGTGGAGAGACGTAATATAACCAGTGGTAGATGTGGCAGGAGACGCAAGAATCATCCATTTCAAGATCGAGGGCAAGTCGGTCTCAATCTTGGACTGTGGAAAGCCAAGGAGGAGCGACGTCATTGCGCTCATAGAGGAGGCAAAGAAGAAAAACCTCGTCGTGAACCTGGTCGGCGCGACCCTCAGCAAGATTGACCTTAGCGGTCTGAACTTTGCAAGGGGTGACATCTCAAACGCAGACCTCTCTGGGTCAAACCTCTCCAAGTCCAACTTCTTCAACGCCAACCTCTCGCATGCGAACCTTTCCAACGCGAACCTGTCGGGCGCGGATTTCTCATTTGCAAACATGGCGGGGGCTGACCGCAAGGGCGCTGACCTCTCCGATGCCAACCTCTTCAAGACCAACATGTGAGCCATCCAAACAGAAGGTATTATATAGGGCGGCAACAGAGTTATAGCAGGAAGAGAGGTTTCAGATAAGGTACAGCAGTAATTAAATCTTATCCTGATCGACAGAGGGCAAATTCAATTTAGGCGTTTCCAAGCAGAAGTTTTGAAACGGTTAACTGCCCATGATTCTCAGGCACTTGAAATCTGCCAGTCGCTGAAACTCGTCTTCTTAGAATTTGGCCCCCAGCCGCGGCAATTGCCACTGGCTGGGCCGCATCTGGACTGCGGAAAGCAGACGTCAAAACGGTTTTACCTGCCGAACCTTCGCACTACCGGTTCCGCCGGCCTTTCCTTGTGCGAGGCTGCCTTGTGTTCCCTCAGTTCGTAGTAGGTGCCGAATGTCTGTCTGCATTCGTTGCACGGAAATTCTCCCATGGTCTCATCTCGAGCTACTTTCCCAGGGGTAGTATAAGAATTAGACTGCAAAAGAGGGGTAGCGGAAGTGGGCGGCGAAATCCTCGCCTGAAGTCGCCAGATGTAAGCATTTATAAACGTTAGGCACCAATTAATATCGTAAATGTGATCGCATGAAGGGAAAAGTGAAGATGTTCAATGCTGCGCGGGGCTTCGGTTTCATCACCGGGGAGGACGGAAAGGACGTGTATGTGCACAGCACCGCCGTAGAAGGGGGAGCTGCGCTTGCAGTCGGTGACGTGGTCGAATACGAGGTAGAGGCAGGCGACCGCGGACCACGCGCGAAGAACGTGAAGAAGGCTTAAGCAAGGAAAGCCTCTGATATAGACTCGCTTAGCCTAGGCTGTTCCTGGAAAGAGAAGGCGTGCAGAAACGCATATATATCTAGATAAGCTGAGGCTCTATCAGTGAGGGGTATGTCGACAACACAAGGGAAGAGCGTAGTCCAGGCGGCTCCGGATTCCACTATAACGGGCCAGAGGTTTACGGATCAGCTGCGGGGGAGCATCACCAAGGCAGCTGCGAGGGAGTTCGCCGATGCGGTATTGGATGGCCGCAACATATGCGCGACCACGATCGCCAGCGTCTTCAAGTTCGGGGATGCAGAGACCAAGCCGCATGTGCTGGCCGCGCTCAAAAATGCCTTGGGCAACCAGCGCCTCACTGTCGCCGACAAAATAATACACGAATTCGACCTGAAGAAGGAGGAGGTGACTCCTGTTGCGCTTGCCGCCTTCAAGGAAGTACTAAAGAAGGAGGATTTATCAGAGGGCAAGAGGTTGGAAGCCGCAGTTGAAATGCGAACAGCCTTCCAGCTTCCGGCAAACGAGGTCAAATCCGCTGCTGAGGAGGCCTACGACCTGAAAATAAAGAAGGACTCCCCTTACCAGGCTGCTTTGATCGCAAAGACTTTTGGATTGGATGAGGCACTGGTAAAGAAGGCCGCCAAGATAGCATGCACAGGGACCTCTGGCCTGCGCTCCGCGGAGATAGCCGAGGAGTTCGGTCTTGGCCACGAGCTAATCGTACTTGGTGCAAACAGCGCATTCAGCCAAGTAATGGCACGGGCAGGACCAGACGGCGCCCATCCCTATGCCCTCTCTTATTACAAAGACGCTGTAAACATCGCTGTCAGGTTCAATCTTGGCAGAAAAAAGGTGGTTGAGGCTGCAACCATGGCCCTTACATCAGTTCTTAAGTCCGAACCATCAAAGCCGTCGTTCGGTTGGGAAGATACAAGGGATTGGATACAAGGGGCGGTGGACATAAAGCAGACCTATAGACTGGAGGGGGAGGCTGTGCATAAGATAGCCCTCGACTTTGCCGAGAAGTTCATGGTTAATATGCAGGAGAGCAGGCTGAATGCCTTGAAACAGAATTTTGAGCTTCCCAAGGCAGAGCTTACCAAGAAAGCTGAGGAGGTGGCTAGGCGTCTTCTTCTGTCTGAAAAGCCGAATTTCAATTATGTTGCCCGACTTGTAATCGATTTTGAAGTTCCTAAGGCGAGCACAGATAAGATGGTGCTGAAGGCTTATGAACACCATATCTCAACAGACGATCCAGGAACCGCGGCTGAACTTGGGAGGCATTTTTGTCTGCCAAAGGAAAAGGTGCAGCAGGCCGCAACCATGGCATTCGATCGCCATATGGCCAAGGGACAATGCAGTGCGGCTGCCTATCTGGGCAAGGACTTCAACTTGGACATGGAAAAGATCAACGAGGCAGCTCTGAAGGCGTTCGAGGGTTTGGTTGGGCGTATCAGTTATGACACCAGTGCCGAAACCAAGCTGATAGAGAACTTCAAGCTGAAACCGGAGCAGACCACGCCCCTTGTCATCAAGCGCTTTGAAGCCGAGTTGAAGGATGGCGACTACAATACTGCAATGAAGCTCGCAACCAACTTCAACCTTGGCAGCGAGTGCGTCGAGCGTGTTATGGTCTCCAAGGTTGAGGACGAGATAGGAAGGGGCTACCTCAGCGCCGCCGCAAGGTACGCAAGGGAATACAGGCTCCCGGAGGAGATAAGCAGGCAGCTGGAGCAGCTAGGAAAGCTAAAGGAGATGATAAGGGCCTGACTAGCGTGCACCTTAGGATTGATATGCATCTAAGGTGCAAGCCAGGCAATGTCAAGCAGAAGGCGTAAGACTATGGCCGTAACAATCAGAAAAATGCAGGAGAGGGACATTATCGGCGTGAGGCTGATGGGATTTTCCACCTCAGAGTTCGATACAGGCACCAGTGCGGATACCTTCTACTCCAGGAAGACGATGTTGAAGTGGATTAAAGACCAGAACGGGGTGGCGTTTTCCGCCTTGAGCGACAATCGTGTCGTTGGATTCATACTAGGGAATTATTTGTCTGCCAGCAGGGGCGGGTACATAAACACCATGGTCGTAGATCCCGAGCACAGGAAACAGGGCGTCGGGAAGGAACTTTTAAGGAGGGCGCTAAGTGAGCTGCAAAGAAAGGACTGCGCACACGTGTTCTGCGCCGTGGAGGAGGAAAACGAGGCCATGCTTGCATTTATGAGGAAATCGGGATTTGAGGTTGGGAGGAGCTTTAGATATGTTGAGAGGATGCTTGACTAGTGGGAGATAAAGTTGGACCGATCCAAAAAGAAGCCGCAGCATGAATATGGCAAGTCGACAGACGTTTATAGGCAGAATCCAGAGAAGCTGGAACTTTATAGGAAGATGTCGCAACAAGACCAGTTGGCCTTTGTTGCTGGACTGCCTTCGGCAACCAGCGCCATACATAGAAACATAGAAAATGCCTGTCTGGCCGTGGTCACCCCCCACAAGAGCGTCCAAATCGCATTGATGACAACAGTCCATCCGATGGAGGGCGGAGTAAGCGACTTCGTGGTCATAGGCCTCAAGCTGAACAGGCAGCTGCACGATGTAGTTAAGGAGGTAATAAGATCCTCTGATTCGCGTCAGGCAGCAGAATGGACAGACCCTGACCTGAAATTCGTAGGATATCATACAAATGATCCTTTGATCCATGGTGAATATCAGTACCTAACAAGCATGGCGTGGGACATGAGGTCTAGGCCAGAGGAAGCAAGGCCGAAAGAAACCGATAACAAGATGCAGATTACCGCCAGAGCGTTTCTTAGGTTCTTGGATGACTTAACAGACCCTAGCCCCAAAACTCTTCTGTTTAACGGAGTTAGATGCACAAGGTCCAAGGATGGAGTAGTGACCTCATTGGATCTCTACAGCGGCGTAGTCAAGAAACTACTGCCCTGATTGCCTAAATTGGGAACTGGTATTATGGTTCGGGTATCAACATCCAAGAACGGTGCCATTTTGGTTAAAGATGGAAGGGACCTCTTGAGAAAGACTTCGGAGCTCAACTATGAATCCAACCAAATATTCCTGAAGTATAATACAGATCTAGACTTTTCGCCTGTACCAAATAAGTTGAGGACATATATCAACGTGGAGAACCAGTTTGAAACCCTTAAATTGCTACATCGGGCCATTCCAGAAAGCGTAGTGAAACCGATAGCCTTGCTCAAAAGGCGTACTAGATATGGAAGCCAAACTTTTGGTTTCGTGATGGAGTTCGTCGATGGGAAAGACATGTTTGAGCTTTTTGAACTTGCGACTGCAGTAAGTAGGACCAAGAAGGTAATGCGCGATTTCATAGTGCACTTTGGTAAAACCACTGAGATAGTAAGGAAAATACACGAGAAGGGGTTGGCGCATGGTGACCTCAACACGGGAAATATAATGGTAACGCAATCTGGAAGGATCAAGCTGATTGATCCAGATCCCGATCTAGTAGATGAGGGGCCATATTTGAACGAAGCCATCGCACATGATAAATATTGCCTAGACCACATAGAATGGCTTATGAGGGACAATTTCACTTTTGAGCTGGTCCAAAGTTTCTTGGGTCCTCCAAAAAAATGATTGGATATGCTGCTGTGTGATGTTACCAAAAGAGGTCGGGGCGAAAGCATACCGGTCCTGGATCTGGTCGGAAGTTTGGATCGCTCAAAGAAGGATTAAAGCCTTTCAGTGGATAGAGTAATAGGTGGGATTATGAGAAAAATCATAACAACTACATTCATGACACTTGACGGCGTCATCCAAGCTCCTGGGGGGCCGGAAGAGGATACCGCTGGTGGATTTTCATCCGGCGGGTGGACCGTTCATTACTGGGATGAGAAAATGGGTGAGGTAATTACAGGATTCATGAACATGCCCTTTGAGCTTTTGCTCGGGAGAAAAACGTACGATATCTTCGCCGCATACTGGCCAAATGCTAAAACTGACATGGAGGTTGCAAAGCCTTTCAATGCAACAAAAAAGTATGTTGTATCGCACAAACTATTTGAGCCAAAATGGAAGAACTCGACCTGTATAACAGGAGACGTAGTGTCCGAGATAAAAAAGTTGAAGGAGAGCGAGGGCCTTGATCTCTGGGTTTGGGGAAGCAGCAATTTGATCCAGACCCTGCTTAAGAACCACCTAATTGATCGCATGTACATATGGATATACCCGGTTACCATTGGAAAGGGGAAAAAGCTCTTTGCTGAAGGCACACAACCGGAAGGGTTCAAGCTTGTTGAGGCAAAGCCGTGCAGCTCGGGGGTCATAATAGCAACCTATGAGCCAGCTGGAGAGCTTAAGCCAGGAACGGTTGGACAGAGCGAGCAATAAACACCTTGTAGCACGCAAAGGCATTTATTCGGTACTGTCTACATGTTAATATGGCAAGCTGGGCATTAGCGCCGCTGATCCTGATCGTGATAGTCGGAGCAGTTCTTGTTTTTACTAACTCCTCTGTTATCTCCACTCTTATCCAATCGGCTCAGCACCTTGGCGGGGGCCAGGACATAGTAAATAACCTTTTCCCCTCGGCATCCGCCGCTCTCAACAGCTGCACATCACAGGTTAATGACTTTACCAGGGTTATTTCTGAAAGGTCGCCTGCCGGTTCCGAGATTGCAATAGTTAATGTGACAATGTTTTCTTATAATCAAAATACGAATATTACATTTGACCAGATTCTTTCCTGGGCAAAAAATTGGAGCAGCAAGTATACATCGACCCATGAGTTGCCCCCATTCATACAGAGCGATGCGGCCAATGCGGCTATCGGGGACAATGTGACCCGGCATTCGGGAATAGGGGAAGTGATCAAGCTAACCATTCCGCCGGGGGATTTCGCAACTGGAGCAGAAACAGGCAGCAAAGTTACTCCTGTCTTGTGCGATCTAAAGGGAAATCTGCTGCCTGGTTCCAGAAACAACACGGTTTGGTCTTAGGTGTTGGAATGAAGGATCCAATATGTGGTATGGAAGTTGATAAGAGCTCTAGGTTCATGAGTGAGTATCATAACAAGAGGTACCTCTTCTGCTCTGTTTCATGCAAGGAGACGTTCGACAAGAACCCGCAGAAATTCGTGAAGTAGTTCATTATGGCAAACGATCCGATATGCGGAATGTACGTGGATGAGACCACCAACCTCACTAGCGAGAGGGATGGTAGGAAGTACTATTTCTGCAGCACCAGTTGCAAGCTGCAGTTTGAGAGGCCGGAACGTGAGCTCAAAAACCTTAAAATCGCATTGGCGGTCTCTTGGCCGATCACGCTGATAGTGGCCATGCTTACCTACCTCCTCCACCCGGGCTATGGTAACTATATCATGCTCGTTCTCGCAACCGTGGTGCAGTTCTATGCCGGACAGAGGTTCTATGCGGGGATAGCAGATGCTGTGAAGAACAGATCTGCCAACATGGATACTTTGATAGCAATAGGTACGAGCGCAGCCTGGGCCTACAGCGCAGTCGTTACCATTCTTCCGTATCTCTTCCCTACGGGCGGGGTATACTTCGATACCTCCACGATAATAATATCCCTGATACTTACAGGAACGTACATGCAGAGGATCGCGGAATCGAAGGCGTCCACCGCTGTTTCTGCACTGATTGCATTGCAACCGAAGATTGCGCACAGGATAGAAGGAAAGGTCATCTCCGATGTCGCGATCGAGCAGATTAGGAAGGGCGATGTGCTACTTGTGAAGCCCGGAGAGAGGATACCAACTGATTCTGTTGTTCTAGAAGGGGAGAGTTCTGTTAACGAATCAATGATCACAGGGGAGAGCATGCCGCTGACCAAAGGGGAAGGCGACAAGGTGATTGGTGGCACGATAAACGCAACGAGCTCGCTTAGGATCAAGGCAGTAAAGGTAGGGGAGGACACGGCGCTTGCCCAGATAATAAGGATCGTACAGGATGCGGCCTCCAGCAAGGTGCCTATACAGAGACTGGCCGACACGGTAGCCTCCTATTTTGTCCCTATAGTCGTGCTTGTTGGGATTGTTTCCTCGCTATCCTGGTACTTCGTGGGTGGGGTGGGACCTAATGTCTCGGTGCTGATATTTGTCAGTGTGCTGATTATAGCATGCCCCTGCGCTCTTGGAATTGCGACCCCCGCAGCTCTGCTGGTGTCATCAGGAAGGGCCGCAAAGGAGGGTATATTGGTAAAGAACGGAGAGAGCCTTCAAAAGGCAAGCAGGGTTAATACGTTGGTGTTAGACAAGACAGGAACGCTCACTAAGGGTAGGCCAGAAGTAACGGACATAGTTCCAATATCCAACTACAAGGAACGTGAGATACTGGAATTTGCAGCAACGGCAGAGATGAACTCAGAGCACGTGATCGGCAGGGCCATAGTCGCTAAGGCGGCCAGCAGGGGCATAAGGACGCGATTCCCAAAGAGATTCACTTACAAGCAGGGCAGCGGGATAACCGCTCTTGACGCAAAGGGCGCGAAGATAGTAATAGGTAACAGGGATCTCTTTAGGGCGATGGATATTCAGAGAATAGAAGGGAGGATTCAGAAACTGGAGTCAAATGGAAAGACCACGCTCATAGTTGGCGTGGATGGCAGGATTGTTGGACTTATTGCCATGGCGGATGTACTCAAGAATGACAGCAGGACCGCGATAAGGGCCCTTGGGAATGCTAGATATGAGATATGGCTCGTTACCGGTGACAATGAAAGGGTCGCTAAAGCAGTGGCAAGGAGGTTGGGTATCACTAACGTTATCTCCGGAGCAAAGCCGAAGGGCAAGATGGATAAGATAGCGCAACTACAGAAGGAGGGCAAGATCGTAGCCATGATCGGGGACGGGATAAACGATGCCCCTGCGCTTACTAAAGCAGATGTTGGGATAGCGATCGGCTCTGGCACCGAGGTGGCGATACAGGCCGGCAGCATAGTGCTGATAAAGAACAGTATCTACGATGCCTTTGTAGCTCTCGAGCTTGGAAAGTACACCATGGGCAAGATACGGCAGAACCTCCTCTGGGCATTCGGTTATAATACAGTCCTGATCCCGATTGCGGCGGGGGCCCTTATCCCATTCTACTCGGTGAGCATATACGGCTTCCTTCCTCTCTTGGCTGCATTCGCGATGGCATTTAGTTCAGTGACAGTGGTCGGAAACTCCCTTCTGCTTGCAAGATTCAGGGTACGGTAGCCTAGTCTGGGCCCTAGCTTGTATTGTATCATTTGCCCCAAAAGAGGCGCCTGAAAAAGTCTATTATTTCACTTATTATGGATTCGTGGGCACTACTCTGCGGTATCGTGGTTGTTATGCTTGAGACTGTAACCGAGGAGCCCACAGCAGGCTGATTGGATATGGTTGAAGTAGCAGTAGAATTGCTTTTTACCGTTACTGGGATCGCGGCCGAGCTCAGGGTGGCATAATACAATCCACCACCGTAATATGTTGAATAGGTGGGAAGCTGGAACTGTGGCAGGCCATAATATCCAAACACCATCACGTTGCCGTTTACGAATCCGTAGATTTCGCTGCTATCCACAACGAATTTCACCAGGCTCCAATTCATCCCGTCTTGCGAGACCGCAACCAGACTTGGGTTTGTAGGACCTCCCTGGGTCGGTTGCCCGGCCTTTACCAGCCCGGTATCAAGGTACATGACCCATGTCCCATTCTGTAGCTTATAGGCGAGCGGATGGCTAGCACCTTGTATGGAATATCTGCCGATGCTCAGATTCGGCCCTATTCTAACCCCGGGATCCTGGCTAAAGGAGAATCCGTCACTGGATGCATAACTTAGAACTGCGGTTTTGCCATCTATTGGACTACTGCCAGAGACGTAGTATGCCCAGTACGCCTTGTAATCCCCATTGTCTAGCAGTATTATCTCAGGCGACCCTGCAGATTGTTTTCCGGCAGGCAATTGAATCTGAACCTGGGAATTGATCCTGGTGAAATTCAGACCGTCTGTGGACTGGAATACTCCACACCCCGCATAAAGCCGTATTGTCCCATTCTTGAGCTCCATCACAGAGCCCTGCCACGGTGGACACGGAAAGGAAGGGTTTGTCACGCGTGCACCGGCATCAACGGACCAATGAATACCGTCCCTCGTGACTGCGCTGTCTATGTTTCCGGAACCCTGGGTATTGTATTGTCCAGACGCTTCTGTAAAGTTCGAGTAATACATTCTATATGTGCCGTTCCCTAATTGAAGTATCGCTGCATCGGCGTAATTGTATCGCACATTCCCCACGGTCTGTGGCGGGAATATTGCAGCCACACCAGTCCAATTCGCAGCTGGGCTCGTATTGAGTGCAATTTGGGCACTGGCGGCTTGGATGATGGAAAATAGTCCGATCAGCAATATTATGTAAGGCCTCGCCATATGCTAAAGATGGATAAAAACTAATAAAAAGATATGTGGGTGACGCCATAGCGCGCCTTGAAACTCGATTGGCTCCAGATCAGCCCTTCAATTTCGTGCCCAGCTGATAAAGCCTGAAGTAGGACACCAATGCAACTATGAAGCCCAGGCTCATCACGAATGAGAGGGCGTCGTTTTGGAAGCCTGACAGCAGGAACTCGAATCCCGAGACATACGCAGTCAATATTGATATGAATCCAACGGCCGCGATTGCCGAGAGGCCTTTTCTCCTGAGCTTCAGCGCGCTGGCCAGTATCCATATGGAGCCAAGAAGCAGACCGACTCCGACCATGAAATGCTCGAGCAGGAAGGGCGTTGTGACTATTGCATTGAGGTAGGCCTGGTCGGTAGAGCCCGCAGGTATGCTCGGAAAGGCAACGAACAGGTTCAGGCTCATTCCAAGTATAAATTGGAGGACAAGGAAGGCGATTATCACGATCACATCCCTGCGGAACCACTCCTTGCTGAACATCTTCGAGATCGATACCATCTTATCAAGAATAGTTCCTGCAGATAAGTAATAAATTACTTAGTGCACAACGCCGCAACAGCCAAGCAGGACCCAGCACGAAGCTCGCAATTTAGAGTATGATGAGATAGGCACCGACGAGCAGCAGCGCGGAGAAAAGCAGCTTGTCGAGCAGCCGATCCTCCCTGAACAGGATGGGACCAGAAAGCGCGGTCATCACAACGAATATCGTGTTCCTCAACGGGGAGGCAAGGCTAATGGGGGCGGCCGCGACCGCCACGTAATAGCTTATCCTGTATCCGATGGTCAGGATCACTATGGCAAGGAGCTCCTTCTTGTAGACCTTAGTGTTGGCGAGGATCTCCCTGGCGCCGCCGTACCTGAAGCTCATGTATACCGCCATGTTGGCCGCCATGAATATCTGCGAAACAACCATGTAGGTTATCGGGGTGGTGGAGAAAAGCAGGTACTTGAACATTATGGCGCTGACCCCGGAGATCGCCGCACTTATCACTACGAGGTACTTGTACTTGCTCCGTTCGAAGTCCTTCTTCCCGGTTCTCTCGAAGAGGAGATAGGTCGCTATCAGCGTGACAGCTATGCCTACGTACTGGATGACTGAGATGGACTCCCCCAGGAAGAGAAACGCGAATATGACGATGAACATTATCGGGAGGGTAGCGTTCAGCGGGCTCGTGACAGAGATCGAGCCGTGGCGGAAGACCTTGGCCGTAAGAAGGTAGGTTATCGTGCCGAGAAGGCTAACTATGTAGATGAGGATCCAGTTTAGGGTGCTTATGTGCAGATTCAGGAAGGGAATGAAGAGCAGGGAGATCAACGCGATCAGGACCGAGAAGCTCGCACTGTAGGCAGAAGCGTATTCGACCTTCAGGGTCCTTTTCTCCAGTATGGTGGCAAGGCCTGTGAGCACCGATGAGATAAGGGCGAAATAATACCAGGCAAGCATGCTTAGATTTAGTTGTGCGCCCTTTATAAATCTTGTAACAGACCTGCCCTCTTGATTTATTTTGCCCGTTGGGGCGGATCTTAGAAAGCTTGATATATTTGAAAAATTCATCATAGATCTGATTAAATGACCGGGCATAAGAGTGTCGCGAACGCCAAGATAAACAGGCTCATGAGACGGAGATTGATACCTTCAGCCCTATATCATGGGGAAACCTTCACTTCGGCGGAGATAGAGGAGGGAGCCAATAGAGCTGGAGAGGCACTCATGGAGAACCGTCGGATAACAGAGGCGGTTAAGAAGGTCATAGAAGAGGAAGTCAAGGATCCAAAACTGGCGAGGAAGATCCTGACAAGGTTGGAGAGGGAGCGCGTGATCTTTGACCCCTTTGGAACTAGGCTAGAGAAGCTTATGCGCGAAACTTTCAGGGATTCGGGTAGGGGAAAAGCCCAGAAGAAACCATAAGTGCGGTAGGGCCCTTTGGACTGAAAAACCCGTATGTAGTAGAGAACATTTATAAATTTCTTTGATTCTTTCAATTCATGGCACAGAGGTTATCTTCTGGAACAGTTCACAAGATACCAAGTGATTTGAAAAAGGCGCTGCTGGCGGACAAGAAAGCTTTGGAAAAGTGGGAAGAGATCACTCCCTTAGCAAGAAATGAATGGATTTGCTGGACTATTTACCCGAAGCAGCAGCAGACAAGAGACGAACACGTGGCAAGAGTTGTCTCCGAATTGAAGGAAGGAATGCGAAGACCCTGCTGCTGGATTGGATGTCAACACAGGAAAGATAAGCCATTGAGTCCTTCAGTGAAATGGGTACTGGAGAATAAGAAGAGAAAAGGTAAATAACAAGCCTGTGCCAGATTATCCCAACACATAAATATCTTGACTGTATAGTTTTTCCATGGCAGCAAGGAAGCTTAAGAGATACGGGCTGGAAGGAGGGGCCAAGGTCCTAATCACAATTGGACTGCTCTTTAACCTGATTACTTGGCTTCTGGCGGCTTATTATTTCGGGCTTGGAGGCAATAGGTTCAATCTGTTCGTAGTCCCTTTCATATTCACCTGCGTTTCTTCGATACTCCTCTTGGTAGTCCGCTATAGGTACACGCTATTCGAAGAATACCCTTATCTCATGAATCTTCCCTCAATCTTCTATCGCATAGGAGATGGGAAGGATGGGGGAAGCAAGCGGAGCATGGCGTTCAGCATGATATTCACCGTTCACGCACTGGTCATTGCCATGGTGGGCTTAATGGGCCTTGTCTTGACATTTGCGATAGCCTCTAGCATCAAGAGCAATACGGCTTCTCCTTTCTTGTACGCATACCTGGTAATAGCTGCGATTCTGATTGTGTCGGTGCTGCTGCAGTACCGAAGGATATACATCAGATTTGTGAAGTGAAGGGTGCAAAGTAGCCTCCGCACAGGAACGAGCCCAATAGGTGAGACTGGGTGGAGGCGTTGTTCAAGGTAAAACCCCTAAAGCCTCACCCTGGGGCTCGGACTGGAGAAGGGGCTGAGATTCGGAAGCCCGCCTATGTCGCTTTTGCGGATGTCTGCTCCGAGACGATCCTGTCGGTATGGACCTCCTCGATCGCCTTTTTCAGATGCCTTCTGCTGTACTTGTCTATAAAAATCTCAGTGAGGAGCTTAGCCTGCTGCCATACTTTCTTGGTTTTCAGGAGAGCGTGGCTGCCTCCCCCGACTAGGAGTCCACCCAGACCGTCGAAAGTTCCATTGAGGTGCTCGAAGAGAGCGCCGGCCCCGAAGCTCGCAGCGGCAGCAGCGTAGGCAGTGCCCCCGAGTATTAGCCATTTCCATCCCTGGGCCTTCTTAGCTATGATCGTATATGCGAGGAAGTATTTCGACGCGTAGCTGTGGTTGTTGTCGTTCACCGCCAGCTCCCTTGCCACCTTCTCTATCACCGATTTCTCGATTCCGCTTAGTTTGTCATCCACTATGCTCTTGTGCGCCTCAAGATGTTTCCTGAGCCCCGTCTTCGTGGTCTCAGAAACGCAGGTCACGTCCTCCAGGCTGCTCATCGATTCGTTATAGCTCTTTTTGGCCCTCAGGAAGTGCGCGGCACTATGTTCCAGGTTGGAACTCAGGTGGCCGTCGGTGCACTCGAGGACAGCGTCTACGAGGGCGACCTTTGAAGAGATTAGGGATGGGTCCTGCTGGCCCTTGGCGGTGAGTGCCTTCCCCACCATGTCCCTCACCCGCAGAGACTGCCCTATCTCGGCTATGGCGAGCCTGAGCGCAGATTCGTTCAGCTTCATCTTGGTGTATTCGTGCCCTACCTTGCTATGGGTGTGTTCTACAGTAGTCATTAGTATTTTAGATGGGGTTAGGAAATATTTATACCTAACTGCCTTGCGCTTCAGAGGAGCTCGAAAGGGATATATATTTGGGGAACGAACTTGTTCTGATGATGTTATGGCCTTGAATAAGCTAATACCTGGAGCTAGATACCGCCCTGGTTCACCGCATAGCTCCGCTGAGATAGAGGAAGGGGCCAATAGGGCTGGAGAGGCATTCATTGAGAACCGCCGGAGAACTGAGGCAGTAAAGAAGATCGTAGAAGAGGAGATCAAGGATCCCGAATTGGCTAGAAAGCTCCTGATGCGGTTGGAGGAGGAGCACGTGATTTTCGACCCGTTCGGGACCAGATGGGAGAAGCTTATGCGCGAAACTTTCAAGGATGCAGATGGGAAGAAAAGCCCGAAGAAGCCGTAAGCAAGGAAAGGTTATTCTCTCTTAAATATGCGTTTCCAATCCTGGCCTGCGATGTGGCTGTACCCCAAGGTCCTGCTGGCAGGGGAGCGTTCTATCGCAACTGTTGAATCGTCAGATGAGACATCCATGCATCTGTCCACTATTCTCATCGCCTCTTTTACGGGCAGTCCCCTCAGGGCTGTCCCATTCTTGAACTCCACGTTTGCCTTGTCGGTTGCCATTCTCCTTTTCTCTGCCTGGAGGCGGTTCCGTACTATTGTTTTTGTTTTGATTAGCATTTTCTCCCCATTTGATCAGGAAATGGCATGGTCTTCGTGGAACTGCCCAGCATAGTCCACATGGCCATATTTGACCGCCCCCAACTCTGTTGGTTTAAGATCTCTCCCCTCTCCCCGCTTGAGCTTGATGATTTCCTCTCTTAATTTCTTGTTTTCCCCGATAAGGGACTGGTTCACCTTTCTCAGCTGCTTAAGCTCCTTATCCCTCTTTTCGTCCTTGCCCTTTAGGTTACCAGTCTCTGGTACCTTTGTCTTTGTCCCCATTTTCCCACTTAATTTGGTTGAAATCTTCAAATATAAATAATTTCCTAGTCGGGCACAGGGCCTGGTTCGAAAGCTTGATATATTTGAAGAGATTGAGGCTTTAGCGTGAGGATATGACACTAACAGTCCAAGCCAATAAGGTGTCTGTGGCAGGTGCGATAGAGCCTAGAAAGGATGTACAAGCTAGTTCTACAGTTCAAACCCCTAAGCTTAACCATAAATGGAAATATGTGCATGGCAGATGGACTGATGGAGACGAGGTGGCTTATAAGTTTAGATGCGAACTGCATCCGAAAGAGGTAAAGGTAGAGGTTGGGCATCCGAATAAAGAGCTGATTTTCGAAGCCAGGCTCAATTCAGACCCTCTGCTGAACGAAACAAACCCAAGGGATCAGGAACTCCAGCAACGCACCGCTTTTATGGTGCAGTTGTAACACTCCAAACTCAAAGCCTCGTCCTCTGGGGCTCTGGGCTCGAAAATGCAATTGTCTGCTTAGAAGGCGCTAAGAGGCTTTACGAAAGGCAATTTCTTTGCTTTAGAAAGCAGTTTTTCGTCAGCAGTACATAGCAGGGCAGCTGCTTCCTCAGCAAGGGCAAGGTATGAAGCATCATAAGCAGAAATGTTGTAATCAATTGAAAGCTCCGCAACCCTGTCAAATAGCTGGTCATCAAGTTCTATTACGGAAAAGCCATAATCCCTGACGACTTCCGAAGCCAATTTTATCTCGTTCTTTGAGAAATGCTTGGATTTCAGGGCGCTGATAAGCTCGTATTTCATGAGTGAGGGTGCCAATATCTCTATTTTGCCTTCCACATGGCCATCCTTCAGCCTAATCGCTGTGTCCGATCCCTCTTCTTTGAGGAACAGCTTGGCGATCACGCTCGCATCAAGCACTATTTGGGCCATATCTGGAGTCCCTCATTTCCCTGATTACCGCTGTGCTGTCGGGCCCCTTGACGCGCCTGAATAGCTTCGCCCTCAATCTTTCGGCCTTGGCGACATTCCTCTTCTTATTAAGTTCCTTCTGTATGAACGTCCTTATCAGCTCAGACCAGTTATCCTGCGTAGAACTCATCTTCTTCTTGGTTGTCTTGTCTATCTTGATAAGTATCGCTTCCTCATAGGCCACACAATCACGTATATACTGTATATACGCTGATATAAATAGCTTTCCGTTAGGACTTAGGATGAGCAGTTGAGGGCCACGCCCTCCTCGACAACTCTTCATGTGAGTTATCCAATCCGCATAGTTTCTGAAGTCTTCGTGGCAATGTATGCATCGATACATTCCGTCTAGTTTACCTTTATCGGCCTTCATTCATACCACTTAGGCACTTGCCGTCATGGTATCACCTCTACAGAGATCTATGCATGAAAATTATATAAATCATACGACTCCAAATAGCCCCGCACAGTAACGAGCTTAGAAAGCTTGATATATTTGAAAAAAGCAAGGGCTCGCTATGGCATTGAAGACCGCAACCAGAAGGAGCCCTACTGGGATAATAGAGGGTTCGCCGAAGGGTTCGGAGCGGGCGTATTTCAAGGTCCCGCTCAGGGAACCAATAGACATAACGCTCAACCCCACCATGGACGGGGTGTATGTAGATACCGGCCGCATAAAGGACTTGCTGGTGGCTAGCAAGAGGTCGACCTATTCAAGCATACATACGCATCCCGTGGTTTACCTGGTGCCTAAACCGACAGATAGGTGCTTGCCCAGCGGGCAGGACATATTCACCTTTATGTGCCATTCGGATGAAAAGGTCATGATAATCGCCGCCCGCGGCCTTGGTGGAACTGTTTATGCCTATTCTATAACCAGGAAGACAAGGGAAACACCCAAACCGGAAAGCCAGGCTGACAAGGAGAGGCTAAGAGCATGGTTCGAAAATTCTGGGATAGGCGACTCGCAGACGGAAAGGATACTGGAAAGGTACTATCTCCAGTATAGGACTCTTGATCGAAAGCTTCTGAGGGCTTAAATGTTTCCGGCTAATACCTCAACTCCCACATATTCGCAAGCCCAAGCAGGAACCTATCCGCCTTATGCCTGCTGGAGAGCTTAAGGCAGGGACCGTCGGGAAGGCGTGAAATGTCCGGGCTTGGGCATCATCCCCAGGTGCTTGGATGCGAAGCTACTGTACTTGTTACATTGACCGCATGAACTGCTCCGCCGCCCATGTGCATTGTCGAGATTGCGGCTGCGGCAATTATTATGACCACGACTATTACGGCGACTACTATCAAAATACTTTTTGATACCATACATTCACCTTATCATATCATGAATCAGCCCCACGATGAGACCGTGGTCTTGGCTGTTGTTGGGGGCGAGGTAGTTGAGGCCGTTGATGTGGCACTCGTTGTTGCCACAGAGGTTGCAACAGTTGAATTGCCTCCGGTCGGCTGGATTGTCGTGGTCTGCACCGTTGTGGATGCGCTGCTCTGTGTTGTGTACTGGTATATGGTACTAGACCCCTGCTGCGAAAGCTGCGATCCCGTTCCGCTCAATGTCTTCGACTCGTAAAAACCACCCACGACCAAAGATGCAAGGATTATCAGGGCAAATAATGCAGCCGCAACAGCTGTAGCCTTGGTTCCACTCATGAGATTGTATTCAAGATAGAGCCATGCTATGTTGAAAACGAATATTACTATCCCAAGACCGAGCCCCACTGTATAGGAGAGGCTCAGGTAAGACCAGTATAAGTCGACCACTACTATTACCAATCCCATCAATATGGTCAGCCAGGATAATAGCATTACATTCTTTATCTTGCTGCCACTCATAAGCAGGTAATCCAATGCTATCCAGATTATGCTTGCCAATAATATTATGAACCCAAGAACAAGCGCCTGGGGGTTTATGTAGATCCAGTAAAGGTCTGCGAGTATTATTAACACTCCCAATAGAATTGCGAGCATTGATTTCGATCTATTTTCCATAAGTATCTTAAGAAGTATCAATTAAAAAGCTTGGCTCCGGGTTCCGGTTTTATTCCGGTTTTTAAAAAGTGCCGAATTTTGAGCGAGGGTTTAAATAAACATGAATTAGATTAAGTTAAAGGTGGCGCGGTGAGCAAGACAGCCGAGACTAAAAGGAAAATTATCGAGATACTGAAGAAGGAAAAGAAGAGGCTAGTTGATATTACACCTATATTGGGTCTTTCCGACTCCACAGTTAGCCAACATCTTATTGAATTGAAGGAAATGGGCGTAATAGAAGAGGTCGAAGATAACCACTTCAAGAATATGAAATACTATGAATTGAAGGAAACGGATGATGGCCGAAATGAGAACCAGGACAGGAACAAATCCCTCAACGGGAGCTTCTTAATAAAAGTTGTAATAGTTTTGGCTTTGATTTCTGGGTTAATTCTTACGGTATCTAGTTTCGGATCACAAAAGAGTGTAAACCTTTCCCTGCTCCTGACAGATCCTTCTGTAGTACCTAATGGTACTCAGCAGTTGTATGTGAATTATTCCAATGTTGAAATAAGGTTCACCAACGAGAGCAACAATTGGACAAAATTCAACGTAAGCGGCAGCGTGGATCTCCTAGGTTTGGGAAACGGCAGTACAGTAATAAGCAAAATTAGCATTCCGACGAATTCGTTGCCTTATGATATAAGGTTCAATATAACTGCAGCCAGAATAGTAATAAATGGTACCACATATGCTGTTTCTGTACCGGAAAGCCTTGTAAGCTCGTATATACACAATTGCACTAATCTCAAGACATCAAACTCAGGGATACTCATAGACTTTTCACCTTCGGTGAGAGAAACACGTTCTGATAATTCAACTTCTTTTGTGCTTGTACATAACGTTACGGTAAGGCAGATAGTGTTAGGTTCGTAAACAGAAGATCGACATGCAGAATAAAATCGAAAAATCCTCAATACCTGACTACTTGCTCTATGGGTTTGCAATAGCATCGGTAGGAGGACCGTTGGCACTCGTCATGCTCAACTTCTTCAACACCTCCTATATTGCAGGCTCGAGCGCCTATTCCATATACACTGTGCTTATTGGTATACTGCTGTTCGTTGCACCGCTTGCGATTTGGTATCGTTACTCTAAGCACATAGTGTCCTCTGGCGGACTGTATACCTTTGTGAAAAGGACCTTTGGCGAAAGAGCGGCCAAGGTACAGGGTTGGACCTGGCTCTTCAGCTATTTTCTGTACCTTCCGTACACCGTTATCTACATCTCGCATGAATTGCTTCCGGTAATATTTCCCAATATCACATACTATCTCCCGCTTATATCGATCGCCTTGGCATTTATTATAATCGCGTTGATGCTTACATTTAGGAAAACATTATATTTGATAGCGGCAACCGCTGTGCTTCAATTACTGATAATCTTGGGGATACTTTTCTATGCGCTTTCTAGGGGAATAGTATATTCCGCCTCTTCTAGCGCGTCTCTAGCATCGCTTACAACCGGTTCCCTGGCGACATCATTGTTATTTATATGTGCAAGCCTCCCACTTTTCTTGGGGGGGGAGGTAAAGGAAGGGTCACGAAGTGTGAGGAAAGCACTGGTTGTCTCGTTTGTTATAGCGTCCATATTCTTTCTAATCGGATCGATTGCATTGCTCAGCTTCAATTCACAGCGGATTTCCTCTGAATTCCCAGGATTGCTTGCATTGAAGGGCAGTATGGGGAATTCATTCGCATATTTTGTTGCTGTAGCGGTATTGATAAGTCTTATTGATCTGGTAATAATAGAGTTCATAGCGATCACTCGCGTATCATATGCGATGCTTGGACTTAACCTGAGCAAGACATGGGCAATAATTTCTGTGCTATTCATTCTTGTAACGATGATAGGAATTGCATATCCTTCCAAATTCTACAATTATAGCATAATTGCTTCCCTTGCTGCATTATTTGCCTCCCAGTTGATAGTATTTGTAGCTTATCCATTCTTCGCCAAGAAGAAAAACGAGTTGAAGTTCTCAGATATACTGATTACGTTCGTGTCTTGCATTCTCATGCTGTATGGTCTTTACACGCTTATAGTGCAATTTATTTGACGGAATGTCATCGTGGGCACCAAAGTAAAACCTGATATGTTTGGGGCATTATATGAAACTCATGATCGTTTCGCAACTGGCTTCAAAAGAAAAAGCTTATTTTCTCAGATGAGGTCAAGGATCGCTTTGTGCTATTGGAGCAGATGGCTTAGGGAGTCAAAATGCAGCGGCACTGCATCGTATATGACAGGTGAGCTACTTGCTCGGGGCAGACGAAGGAGAGTAGACCTTCTTGGCTTGCTTCCAGATATCCCAAGCGATGGCGAACCTTATTATCTCCATTTCCCTCCCTTTTGTTGCATTATCCAGGTTTATCTTGTACTTCTTCTGCATATAGTCTAAAAATTCCTTGTCGTATTTTTCCATATCCCTGCTTCGTATTTGATGTTTATATTGTTTGCGCGTCCCAATCCAAAGCCCTCGCCTTAGGGGCTCGGGATGGCTCGGGGCTGGACATGAGTTTCCGTATTGCCGACAGGCATTTATATCTGAAATTATGAAATTTTAGTGTGATTTTATGGTACTGATTAGCACAAAACCACAATCGAAGCAAGCTGCAGAGCCAGCTCAGACTCAAAGACGTGTAGGTGTATCTGATGAAGCTGCAGTTAAGGCTGCGGTATTCAGCGTTTTCTTTAGACCAGCTAGTGATGAAGAGAAGGCTCAGTCTGAATCTCTAAGAAAGGAGAAGGAAAAGAGCTCGAAAGCTTGATATATTTGGTAATATGCTGAAATAATGTGAGAAAATGCCAATGGCTAATGTTTATTATAAAAGCTGGGGAGATACAGGCTCGCTCAAGGTGCCAAAACTACAGGCATATCTAGCATCTAGGCTAAGTTGTGGTGATATCAAGCTAAGGCCGGATGAAGTGAGTGTACGGCTTATAGCAGCCAAAGATGAAAGTGCTATGCTGGGCCGCATAGAAGTAGACATTACCGCACATGCATTTCCAGATAGAGTTAGGGATCAGGATAAAATCTGTTATGATGTAAAGGAATGGCTCAGGAAAGAAGCGTCTATAGCTGATCCTAGGGTATGGCTGCAGCTCTGCCAACTCGGGCATGATGTTATACCAAAGCTATCAAGATAGCCTCCGGATAGTAACGAGCCTCGAAAGGTTGATATATTTGATAAAAGTGAGGTTTAGCGTGAGAGAAGTCCAGACCCCAAAAATAGACAGAATGGACACCTTAACTAGAGTTGGAACAATAAACATCATAAGGACAAAACTAAATCTCGAGCAGTCAGAGCAATTTGCCAAGGCTCATGGGGGAAGCTTGCTTACTGTTCAAGAATGGGAGGTCCTGCGTTCTACAGGACGCAAATTATTTGGAGAAGAATATTCTTGGGGGAGAGGTGCGGACGGCAGCGGCATGTGCTTTTGCATCGTGAGTCCTATTTTTTTGAGTATCAATCGCCTTAGCCTTATGGCCGCCCGCAAAAAACCAGAATTTGTTGCAGAGATACTGGTTTATAAAACAGATGACAGCAGGATCACCACGCCCCAGAATAGCGGCCTTCTTAGACCCTCGAAGTAGCCTCCGCACAGGGAAGAGCCCATAAGGCGAGACTGGGTGGAGGTGCTGGTCAGGGTAAAGCCCAAGCCTATGGGGCTTGGCTGGAGGGCTCGGCTCGAAAACAAAAATATAAATATCTGTATGCTGTATACAGTATAGAGGGTTTGCATGAAGACCGTGATGATAACAGATAACGTATACAAAGACCTTTCCAACGTGAAGGGCGAGAAGAGCTTTAGCGAGCTTTTTGAGGAACTTTTGAAGAGCGCGAGGGACTCCAAAGCTTATAAAATGGAGCTTTTCAACAGCATACTAGGAACCATGACAAGGGAGCAGGCTGATAAAACGCTGGTGGCTATTAAGAGGCTAAAGGCTAACTTTAAGGTAAGGCTATGAAGGTCCTGGTCGATGCCTCTGCAATAATAGAGTGGAGGGCCGGAAATCCTAACGCTATACGTGCTATAAACGAAAGTGAAAACATAAACATAAGCTCGTTAAGCCAATACGAGGTATTGGTAGGCGACGAAAGCGAAAAGGTCAAGGACTTCTTTAGGAACTTCCCATTGCTTCCGTTTACAGCCAGGGATTCACTAAAGGCGGTGAATATTTACAGGGCTCTCGCAAAGAAGGGTAAGGTAATAAACACCATGGACATATTGATAGCTGCCCAGGCATTTGAACGCGGACTTACTATAGTTACAAAGGATGGCGACTTTGATAGGATAAAGGATGTTGAAGTTGTAAAAATTGAGTAATAGCCTCCGCACAGGAACGAGCTTGGCTTCTGCTGAACCAAGTGGTAAGCTAGCATGGAGGGATTCTTGCAGTTTGATTTCCAAGAGGTTGAGCACAGAGTATTATTGGTGGGATTTACGTGGGTAAGAAGTTAATAGATGCAAGTAGTTCCCTTCCAATTGCACAGCCAGAGCCCCTAAAGGTCTTCCAGCTTACGAAGGCACACTTTGGGTTGACGGAAGATGCCGGACGGGAAACCAAAGAGTTTATACCACTGAATAGAGCAGGCCTAGGAGGGAATGTGATAGGCTAGAATTAGCTAATCAGTGTGCAAGGAAGCGAGAGGCAAATTTAAACTACCCCTGCAGACTTGTCTTATACAGTCTCGTCTGAAATTACACACCAGTGGCGTAGAAAGACACGCGTTTCCTTCTCTTCTTCCCAGATTGGCGGGCGTAGAAGGTTATTCTCCTTGCCATGTTAATCACTTAATTATAGATGGAAAAATATTTACGCTTTGCTTAATGGTGTAGATGTATATCTGAACTGATGAATATCAGAAGGTTATGACTCTTAACTAAAGCCCACCAGTTAAGACCTATTATTGGAGTTGTTTCCACTCATGTGGAATGCCCTTTGTTAAGTCCGAATAATAAGATTTTTAATAGTTATCTGAGAAGAACAACAAGGGTAATATGACAAAGTCCGAATCCTTAATAGACGGACACGCGGAGAGGATAGAAAGTGGGATTTTACAAACTGATGGCGCAGATACCGCTTTTTATAATATGATTGAACGCAAACCAGGGGTGTATGTACTATACAGGGGATCAAAGATTTATTACATTGGAAAATCTATAACCTCTGCTGGTAGAATCGACGGACATTTTAGAGACAGGCTAAAGGGCAAATGGAATAATTTCGCATTTTATCAAGTCAGGCATCCAAAATATCTAGCAGACCTAGAAACGTTATTGATACATGCAACTAGATCTAAACAGGGAAAGAGGAGAGGATACAAAAAAGGACACTTTAGAACTAATAACGATTTAACAAGAGAGTTCCTAGTCCGATTCAAAGAGGCAAAGCAGTTAAAGGAGAGCGAATTATATGAACTACGAGAGAGTCTAGTCTATCGAATTAATGAATTGCGGAATAAATACAACCCCAAAAGGGACGATTTATGGGATATGTATAGAAAACGGATAAACAAATTCAAAAAGAGAAGATCTGAGAAAGCAAAAATGCGAATATCTAAGTTGAGGGACGAGAGGAATAAGCGGATGGAGCGCATTGAGAATGAATGGTGGCGAAAGGAAGAACCACTTAAAAATGAAAAGGACAAAGTGGAATCAAAGTTAGCAACACTGAGAAAGAATGCCAGAAGGGTAAAGCGCTTAACTAGGTGGTAGACTATGGTGAAAAGAAGAACAAGGGAAAGAAGATATAGGCTTGTAAAATGTGGGTATTGCAAAGGTAGTGGAAAAGATGAGAGTCGCCCCTCAATCTTTTCTGGTGATGCAACCTGTAAAACATGTAAAGGAGTAGGGAAAGTTAAGGTTCTAATTAAAAGTAAATGAGGGAGATAATGGCCAAACGAGTAAGCTTTTTAGTAAAAACAAAAGTTCGCAAGCGAGTAAAATTCAAGAAAGGAGGTCGCGAAATATCTTTTATGGCCAACGTGACTTCTAGAAGAAGGAAAAGAATAAGATTCTATTCTACTAGAAAGAGAAAAAGGTAACATTATGAAGGACACAGAGACTATAGTTCGTTCCGGTTCTAGGACTTTTTCTGTTCCAGAAATGCAGAAGAAGGAGGTATATGTCAGAAAGGACATAAAGACTGCAAATCCTAGAAGATTTTTTAGAAACCTTAGTAATACTATAAATGAGATGGGATACGTTATACAAACAGACACCGGTATGAGCATTAATAAAGATGCAATCGGGGAAACAGGTTATATAGACGGCAATTTGTCCGCAGTAAAATCTGAGGAAACAGCAAAAGGGAATATGTTATATGTTGCTATTGGGGCGCTCTTCTTTCTATTCGGCTTTATTTTATTATTCGGTCATGCTGTAGTCAAACTTATAGGATTGATTGTCCTTTTGGTTGGACTCTACATCATATACAAAAATATAAAGAGACAAACTCTTAAGGAGAATCGGATCTGGATAAAGTTAGAAGGAGAAGTTTACGGGACAGAGGCAACAGAATCTAAGGGCAAAAAAGGTGTGCGGCAAGAAAATGTGACCTCCGAACTTACCGTACATATAGCTGGAGAAGCAACAAATAATAAGGATATTTTGAATGGTGAGATAACCGAACTAAAAAATAAGATTAATTCTCTTACTTAGTGGATAGAGGTGGAAACTATTTTCATTAGGGCATATTTTGACGCTTCCAGGATTGAGACCCAGTTACCTCGTCTTAACTCTTCTGAGCAGGTATGGCTTAGGAATGTAATGTCAGTCTAACCCATAATTTTGCCCTACTTCCATATATTTCATTGATTTTCCAAGAGAGTATTGGAGAAGACTAGTTATTCTTCTCGGTTTCAACAGGTCCATGCAATTAGAACTAATGCATTATCCTAAGAATTCCCAGGTAATCTGGCTCATCAAACGGCTGCACAGGTTTCTTTGGGTTAATAAGATATTCCAAGACCATATTGCCAAACAACATCTCAACTGCACCCGCTAGGGTGTCATCCGATGTAGGCTCAGCTCGTATTAGTCCTTTTACGTACTCTTTATTTGGATGTATACCCCCGGCAGCGAGATGTATCGTCCTATGTGATCCATCAGGGAAGGACATGGTGGTTGGCTTTATGCCTCCGATAAATAACTCCTCGCCAAGCGTAAGTCCCTGTTTCTCAAGAAAATTGATGTTGGCAGTGTCCAGCATATCGCCCGGCTTGTCATGCTTTTTGTCATCCAGCACCATCGTGCAGAGTGCCTTGGAAACGGCATATGAAAATGTTCTTTCTCCCTCTCCGTTTCCATTGAATCCTAGGATAGTCCCATCTTGACCTAAACCAACGAGAACATAGCGACTATCCATCCAGTTTTGTATTATTCCTGCCCTTGTAGCAAGAGGGGTTTTGAGGGCCTTTTCTGCAGCAAATGTTAGCGAGGTGTTGAACCAGAATCCGAGATGTAGGACTGCTTTATCATTCTCTGCACTGGCCCGACCTAATGTTTGCCTGTTGACAAGCTCTGGAAGTTCAGAAATGAGGGGCATGAGGCTGTCCTCCTTCCACTCCATTGACATTTCAGCAAATCTATGGATCTTCTGCTTCAGTACTACTGCCTTTATCTCGTTTGACCTAAGGAAGAGTTGTATACTAGGCCTTGCCTTAGTAGCCTCTGTAGTAACCATGCAGAGAAGTAGACGTGTTCAAATATAAATGCGTATCGAGCCCTAATTTTTATCTGCAACGCTCTTCATTTGCGTCTTATTCTGCCCGTTGCCGTTCTGCTGCCAGGCGGCCCTGAGCCCTGCCTTCCGCCTCACCCAATCGAAGTAGGCGCCGAAGGGCCTTCCTGTTACTGTGTTGGCAAATAGGCATGCGACCGATGCCTTGATAACCTGGTTATGGTCGCCTCCGCCTGCTGCAAGCATGCCGGCGTATAACGGAGCCCAGAAAGAGCTGAATGCCAGGTAATCTGTCCAATACCTTTTGACCTGGCCGGATTCCTCTGTGGTTCTCAGCAGTTTGAATACTTTGTTCCTGTAGATCCCATAGGGGCGAGCGGTAACCATGCTGACTACAAAGCTTATCCCCCTTACCTTAAGTGACTGTTCCACAGTCATGCCTGCTATCAATACCTCCTGTGTCATGGCTACAGGAGTCCAGAATGAGATGGTTGCCAAAGTATCCACGAGATAAGAATAGACCCGGCCATGTTGAGCGTCTTTTCTGAGAACGGGAGATATTCCTGTTATCTCCTTAGAGGCCGCAGGCTGGCTTTCCTTTCCCCTTGTGTCACTGGTTGCCTCTATCTGTCTCATTTTATCTGCATTAGACCCGTTGATTCAAATATATAGGCTTTACCGGCCCTTGTCGTGGATTTTCCAAGAGAATGTTGGAACGACTAAGACCATCTACGTTATGCCTAATTGCTTATCCAAAGGCGGGTTTGAGAAATAGGCGCGCACATTAAAGCTATAAGAGTCCATGAGCTCTATCATCTCAAATTTGTCCTTCCTAATCAGTTTGAAGCCGGGCTTCGCCAGGTACTTCCTCTTAAACGTTGGATAGTCTGAAACTGTAAAATCAGCGTCTCCTCTTTCTGGCCGTGTTGCATCTGGTGTCCTGACCTTGAGGAGCTGGAGCTTGCCAGAAACAGTATCTAATGGGTTTATCCTGAAGAGAGGGCCAGTTGGCGTATTATCTATGATCTTGCCTATTTCGCCCGCAGCCTTAACGAAAGCGTCGTATTCCTCCTGATTCTGCGCGAAGATACAGGCATAGTTGACAGGAGCGCCAGTTTCAGACGTATAAGCGTCTTTTAGCTTCGCTGCTTGCTTGACTATATCTAGTATCATTGGCCTGAACGCCTTCTCCATAAATACAAATTGCAGGAAAAATTATTTAGAGCCAGTACCCACCCCCTGTGATTCCAGTAATGTTGGGGATTTTCTAGAAGAATGTTGGAAGGAACTAATAAGTATTTGAATCGTGGGATTTTTACCATGGCGAAGGCTTACAGATTTGATGCTCGAGTGCACTTGGACGGGCTGGCTATTAAGGAGTATGAAAAGGGAGAAAGACTGCAGAAGAACAACCCCTTTATTCCAATAGCAGAAATATTGCGTGCCTCAACCGAATTCTCTGACTTAAAGGCCTGGGTTCCAAAACGCTGTACGACTGATGGCAGGGGTTGCATTACGGCTTATGGGATTACTGGAAACGTTATAGCGACTGGTGTTGCTGACGCGTTAAAGAAAATAAAGGCAAATATGAGGAACGGCCGCTCGGTCGATGCTATAGATTACTTGAAGTTGGATGAATGCAAGGTAGAACCACTACCGGCAATGAAGGCAAGGTACGGAAAATTAGAGATTCCCAGTATCTTGACCACATTCAGGTCTTACGAGTGGGATCAAGGATTTCTGAGAAGGGATAACTATGTCGCCCAGAAGTTTAAGCCAATAAGTGGAGACACAAAGCTATACGCCATCTTCGAACAGACTCTTAGGACATAGTGCCAGTGTCCTTCCAATTTGGCACTGGCCACAATTTTTGGCCTGTTTTTGGGCTTGATTCCACAAACGTGGCATTTGGATTTTGATATATGCTCGTTCCGCAAATTCCACACACGTGGCATGAAAAACCCTTTCTGTTTCCCTTATGGTTCCATATTTTCGGCAACTTTGGGCCATTAGCTAAGACACCCATATTGTTGGCCAAAAGAGGTATGAAAAAGGGGATTTACTCGTGAGGGATATTTTCAGCCCATTTTAATGGAAGAACAGACGCAGTTTCCGTTATTATGAAAGCACATTTTAAAGTGCCATAAAATGCGCCTGTAAAGAGCTCTCGACGACAAAAGATGCGATAGATTTAGCTCTGGAGCGAAGTTTAATGGGCTATTAAACAAATACACGATGACGCAGAGCGGCCGGCAGGGGATAAAAGAAGGCTTGATTAACATTCAGTTGGATTTTCTAAGACGTTCTTGGAGTTTATTTCTTGGTGTATAGAATGCCACCTGTGTAAGTTGCTTATCTATACTTAGTATCTGGTTCATCACTTCGATTGGTTGATCTATGTAGAGCCTTCCCTCGTTATTGAACCTATGCGTCACAAGTAAGGGTTTTTGTGATGTTACCACACCAAGATGAACAAAGAATTTGCCAGTCTCGAATGCACCGTCAACTCCTCTAGGCTGCTCCCATGCAACTATGCAGCCAATTATAGGATATTCCACCCGCTTCATTGTAGAAATCCTCGTTACTACTTCATTATGATCAGTGTAAGCTTGAAATGGTTTTACCCCTGCTATAAAGAGGGCGGTTCCTGCGCAATTAGAGTTCTGATTATCCTTACAATATTCAATCCTTTCCTTGAATGTTAAGCTTTCTGTGGTCCGTTGTGCGAATTTTGATGCCCCCATAAGATCATTGGTTTTTCTAACTCTTTCTTAGAAGCTTCAATATATATCTGGTGTTTTCCAGCGCTTTTATGTTTGGTAGGATTATACTGCTAGCGTCTCTTAGACTGGTTTTAAGTGCGAGCTCAGTAAACCTTTCAGGGCATGATTCAAAGAGGTCTATCGCGACCCGGTCGCACGTGGGCTTTTGCGACATTATGGTCTCGTATGCCAATTCCTTCTGATTCCTTGAATCCAGAAATATTAAGGAAGCAAAATTTGCAATTGCCTCTGCAAGAAATACATCAGACTCTGTGAGTTGTGATCTTGATGTTGGAGAAGACCGGTTACGGATAAGTGGTGTTAGTACGTGGGCACTTTCATGCGTCGCAGCAAAAACTGTTTCGCTCTCTGTATTTAGGTCCCCGATTTTTATCTCGTACTTTCCATCGCTACATACCAAACCGCCGGTTCCAAACATCTTTCTGACTTCGATAGTAGCGTATCCGGGAGGATCCCTGAAGCCGAATTTCTTGTGCATTGCGTCTACGAACTCCTTGTGTGTAGATTCAGCTATAGCACGAAGTTTATCCATCTAGTTCACATTATTTCATCAATCCCAACAAAGTTTGAGAATTTCTAATCTATTTTTGCACTTACCATGGCCCCCTGATCTACATCGATATCGCCGATGTGGCACCCCAGGATCTGTGCCCTTATCTCGTACCCAGAATACTCTCCCCTCAACGCCTCTTTTATTAGAGTTATTCCTTCGTGCACATCTGCCGGGCCATGCGAGCTTTTCGATTTTAGGTGTATGACCTTATCGTCATCGGTGGCATAAATGTAGCCTCCGCCGCAGGGCTCGACCTTGGCACTGGGCGAGATTTCATAGATGGCTGCCCTGGTCCGGATCCAGAGCCATTCGTGGGAGTAGGATGCTAGGTCAGAGTCAAAACTGCTCAGCCTCATTATTTTTCTGGTTGTATCACCTTCTCTGATACTAGCCACGACAAAAAGTCTGGGTTCTGTATCCTGAGGGTTTATATCGAGTGTCCTGAGCTTGGGCCATAACCTTAACTCGATCTCGCTTCTCACCAGCCAAACTGCCGGGATGTCTTTAATGGTCTTTGGTAATGCAGTTGGATCTTTTCTCAAAGCCACTCTTTCTGTTTTTTGCTTGGTTACATCCATCTTACCACACAAGTGCCTTCGGGAGGTAAAATGACACCTTAGAGCGCCTATATTGATTGCACAGGGACTCAAAGCTCTCGTTTTCATTGACCAGGTTCCTGGCTTCATCATCGCCCCCTTCGCGGTTTGTGACTAAGAGAGGATCTGTACTGACAACGACACCCATGTGGTGAACATTTATTTTTGGAGTCTTGTCACCTAATAGAACTGTCTCGCCCCACCATACCACAAGACACCCGACAACAGGGTTCTTGATCTCAGTTAAGCTCTTCAGATATTTGTTATGAGCCTCGAACGTATCAACCGTCCCGTCGATCTTCCTTTCGCCGGTAATGTATAGGGCAGTGCCTATGCAATTAGACCCAAACAGCCTTCCCGAACTGATATTTATTCTCTCTCTGAACGGTTCCGGCAAAGTTCCGGTTTCCTGCTCTCTAAGCATGCCGGATGGCGCTTTTGGCTTCTGTCCAGCTTGAAACTTCACAGTGGTCTTGTCCATGCTTTATCACGCGATCGACCACATCTGCGGGTTACCAGCCCCCGACGCCATTCCCATAGCCCTGCTGGTAGCCGTTTCTGTAGCCCTGGTTGTAGTTGTGCCAGTAGGCCTGTCTCTGGCCGTTCCTGTACCCGTTCTCGAAACCATTGTTCCAGCCGCCCACGTTTCCGCCATATCCGTTCCAGCCCCCATTTCCGTTCCAGCCGCCGTAGCGTCTGTTCCAACCGTTGTAATTCACGTAACCACCCACGGGCACGTTGCCGAAGCGCAGCACGATTCCACCATAAGCAGGGCGCGCGTATGCAGATGCGGCAATGTATGGCTGCTGCGGCACGGCATAGTAGTTATACGGCTGCTGCTCGACCACCACCCGCCTTACTACTACACTGCTTGCAGGGGCGGGAACTCCCTCGTAAGCGTATGGATATGGCCCGTAGGCGACACATCCGGACGTACCGGCCAGGACTGCAGCAGCGCCAATCGCTGTTGCGGTCTTTCTCAACATACCACCATATGACTTTGAAGCCATTTTTTCCATATATACCACAGTATATGTTCTTGTTGTTTAGATATATATACTTTGCTATGGTCTCCTCGACGGTAAGGGGGATTGCCTGGCATCTCATGCCCTGGGCTATCCGCTTATGCATTTCATATCTCGACCTTCCTTCGAGCCTGCCTTGCCTCGAATATCTCCTTCTCTATCTTGCCAAGGTCCCTGGGCTCGGCATGATCCCTGCATGCCCTTACCACGGCTCTTGCAGTGTCCTCCAGCTCCTCGAGGTAGTAGGCCCTCAGTTGAGGGGGCTCTACCTGTTCCAGCACCGGTCTGGCAGACCTAAGGAGGGATATGAAGTCTTTCACGTCTGCCCTTGGAAGCATCCGAACCACAGGGGCTAGAGTGCTGCTTTCCTTCGTCAATTTTGCCATTTAATCCACAGGGGAGCATACTGTGACAATACCGATATCGATTGTGATTAAGGGATTGGCATTGGCTTGCTTTTTTATATCGATAAGCTCGGATCCTGTGAATTTGAAGCCGGCTGCCACCATTGACGCTTGTTTGACCGCCCCAGCCGCAATTATCTGCCTGAGGGGATCCTTCACCTCGGATCTTAGCTTTCGCATGTTTTCGTCGGAAATCAGATCCGGAAACTTTAGCAGAAACTGTGCCGCTTCTGTTACGTGCCCGGTAGCCAGGTAACCGGTAATGCTGTCTTTGCGTATACTTTCGTAGAACGGCAGGGCCCTGAGCTCCGCTCTGGTAAGATGGAAGCCGGTGGCAATAGCTGACAGGCGGTCGGAGTGATAGAAGTATTCGGTGTGCTCTTTCATCGTAGCCAATATTCTTGGGACAAATCGTTCAACGTCCTCGCGCCTTAGTTTGTATTTTGCTGCCTGTCTGGCACCCTCCTCAATCGGCCAGAGGGTCTTTTCGTAGTAGCTTCTGCCTATTTCGCGGTTGTTTAGGGCCTCGCGAACGGCCTTAATGCCATCATTTCTGAGAAGGGGCAATAGGACTTCGCTCGCCCTTTCCTGAGACAGCGGTTTGTCCATCGTAGCATTCATGTTATCACACCGGTTCTGATGACCTTTTTCAAATATATATTACTTCCTGAGTCCTTGTCGGCGATCAGCAGCATTGGCCAGCCTTTTGCTGAAATCGCGCCGCAACGCCCGCCTTATCTCGCTGCCCCCTATCTGCCCGAATGCCTCCTCAAGAGATACCCTGTCGGTTCCGTCTACCTTCTGGCCCCTCATGAGAGCATATGCCCTAACGAGGATCCCGAGGGTCTGCGGCCCTATTCCGTCTTTCCTAAACCCGCCGAAGTAGTCGCGTATCATCCTTACGGATGCCTTCTTGGTGCTGGCGTAGCTCGAATGCCCTGCGGCCTTCGCCTGCCACCATCCGGAGGGGTCCCTTTCCGTCGATATGACGAGCCTGTTCTCTTTCCTTCTCGCATCGAGCTTTTTCGGCATGCCCATAGATTTACCGTATTTTGTTTCCAATGATTTTATGGCCCTGCCAGTTCAGCGTATGAGCCGAGGCCTTTGACCAGGATAAGTAGGTACATAGGTCTCAGCAACCTCCTGCCTTGGTTGCTGCTCTTTCTGGTCCTGTGGCTGGCGCAGGAGAGTTTTTACTTGCTTCGATTTCCTTTGCGAAACTGTTTTGATCTTGCCCATATAACCACACCATAACTTGGTCTTTTCCAGATATATATCCCTTACCAAGCGCCTTTCTGGATCAGGTGAACTTCAATGGGCCAAACCTTGAGCCGAACCCTCCGGAGTCACCGTCGCCCTTCTGGTAGAAAAGATAGGGAGCAGGTCCATCGTAGGCGTATATGCAGAATCCGTCCTCTATGAGCTTCCAGCGCTCCGAGGCGTGATCCAGGAATAGCCTTTTGCCCTCGAAGTTTATGTCTTCGACCGCCTTCATGCCGGCCATGAACGCTGCCGAGATCGGTATTTGGGCAGTCATGGTCATGAGTTCCGCGCCGCTTATCTTCCGGGAAAGCTCATCCTTGGCGACATCCCTTGCGGTCTCCATGGCCAACTGGACGTCCGAGCTCCTGCGATGTATTTTCGAGATTACCGGTATCATGCGGCAACCATCCTCGAATATGGAGTCTAGCTCCATGGGTTTCCTGAATGTTACCCGCCTCAGGATGTCCTTGCATGCCCATGCAAAGTTGGCCTCTTTGAATGCGTTTTCGAGTGTGCTGGAGGAGAAGACCCTTGCGCCAGCGGGCACCTCTGGAAGCTTCCTGCCGCTCAGGCTCAACATGCTGAACGAGCTTATGCCCTCTATGAACTCCCTTATTCCTTCTGCGTTCCTTTCGGGAAGACTTGGCAGATTCAGCTTTTCAAACCTTCTGCTCTTTTCCACCATGCGATCAGCCCGGCAATCCCTCGCCCAATCCCATCACTTGAATGTTTTCAGCACTGTCTCCGCGTAGGTCGCCTTCGAGAGCTTCAGCCTGTCATAGAGGCCCCTTGCTATCCCCTCGCCGGAGAGCTTGCAGTGGAAGAAGAAGTCCTGCATCGTGTTCGTTATGTCGGTTATCCGCCCCTTCGAGAGGTCGGTTACGAACTCCAGGAGCGCGTTGCCCCTCAGGCCAAAATGCACGGTGGATCCCGCCTTGTCGAACTGAAATGGCAGCACGTGGCGAGGATCGGCGCTGTGGACAGGGGCCCTGTCGGGATCCCTCTGGTAGACTATCTCGTCCTGCCTCTTGTTCTCCTTTGTGGAGACAGCAGAGGATGAGAGGTAGTTGAGGTACGCAAGCGGCATCGGTATCTGCAGCAGCCTGTCCATTCCCTCCTTAGTCGCGAAATCCGAGCGCCAGGTCGCCCACATGACCGAGGTCTTGAGCCATGTCGTCCTGTCGAGGTTTACATCGTCGCCGAAGAAGACGTTGTCCTTCTGGAAGGTGAGCATGTTGCATGGGAATGAGACGAAGAAGCAGGGTTCGCCATTCGATTTAACAAGTATCGGGAAGTCTGCATTCAGCGGGCTGAGCCTGCGCTTCACCTCATTGCCGTTCTCGTGCGCGGTTATCGATATTATCTGGCCGTTGAAGGATTCGATTAGGGCTGGCGGGAGACCGTAGGCGCCCTTCGGCCCGTCCTTGACCTCGCCCCTGCCCTTCATCTCCTCGAGCTGTCTCAGCGTCCCCGGCTTGACCTCTATCACAAGAACATCCCTGTACATCTCGCAGTCCGCCCTGCGGGGGTTGTACCTTATTATGAAGCGCGGGTTGCGAGATACCCACTTGTTTCTGTCGCTGCTGTCCCTCCCGTTGCCCTTGTGTATCGGGGCGTGACCATCAGGGAGCTTCTGGCTCTTGAGTGCGGCCTCTGACTCGGCCCTGGAGCACCTCCGGAACAGGTACTCTGGCTCTGTGTCGATCTCCTTCCTCGGGCCTACCGGGAGGTCTTTTGCATGCGAAATCGTCTTGTCCATTTATTCCACTCTTTCCTCTCTGAGCTCCTCTCTCCGGAGGGCTTTCTGTATCTTATTCGTGAAGCGTTTGGGTGGCCGATGTTCTGCCAGGAAGTCCTTTGTGATTGCCTGATAGTGGTCCTTCCCGTCAGGTGTTGCTCCCTGTACCCATACGTGAAGCTTGCCATTGGGATATGGTATGGGCTCCATGTCGTCCCATTTGACCTTTGAGCCTCTCCTCAAGATCTCAAACTCGCGCTCTCTCTGTCTTTGCGCCCTGTTCTTCCTGCCCAATTTATCACGTTTCTGCGTAAGTTGCCTATCTGCGTCTGCGGTGCTCCCAGTGGCCCCAGCCTTGTCGGTGGCGGTCAGGGACCCATATGAATCCCTCTCGCACAATTATTGTCGGGGTGCGTATCTCGACTATGGGTTCTGGTATGACAATGGTTGGAGGCGTTACGGCGAACCTTGGGGGGACTACCACGCAGCTGGTTGTGGTCGCTGCTAATGTGCCCGCGGCGGCCAACGCCAGAGTGCCGTCCCTTAGGATCTTCCCATAGGATTTGGGCTTCGAGGCAGTTTTGTCCATAATATCACGCTATGATTGCGATTTTTCAAATATATATAGCTAGCTTTCCTTCGACGGTAAAGCGCTATCTGCCAATTGCGTCCCTTATCCTGCGGTCAGGCACTTCCCGCAGCAGGTTTCCGAGTTCTCCCT
Source organism: Microcaldota archaeon (assembly GCA_028866775.1). Classification (GTDB taxonomy): domain Archaea; phylum Micrarchaeota; class Micrarchaeia; order Micrarchaeales; family Micrarchaeaceae; genus JAJYUY01. The sequence goes on from JAGWHK010000003.1 coordinate 97,423, forward strand.
GTTTTCCAGTTGCTGCCTTGCTTTCCGAAGCGTTTCTGCGAGGGAGATGACTCTTCACCATGGTGGCAAAGTGCAGTCGATCGAACGAGCGTTCAAGAACCTCTTTTGCTGTTTCAGGGTCCTCGATGGCCTCCCTTGATGGGAGCCTAGTTCGTAGTGGCTTGTGCATGGTATATTCCCCCCTTTCCTAATATATTAGCCTTTTGCAAAAGCATGACATCCGACGTTGATCAGGGGCGGTCGGCCTCTAGTGTTATGGTAACCCCGTCGAAGTCCACGAGCCTGAACTGGGGCGTCGAGCGAAGCTCCGAGACCACCATGGGCGTGAACTCAAAGTTCGAGGCGACGCGCAGGAACTGGTCCTGGAATTCCACATTCAGCTCGCAAGCCCTGGAGCCGAATTTGAGCACCAGGTTCTCGGAGTCGTAACTCGCCTTGCTGAACCTTACTGTCGGGTTTTCGGTGCTGCCGAGCTCCTGCCCGACCCTGAGAAGCAGGTTGTGGACCCTCGCCTTCTTCCGCTCTATGTCCATGCTGTCTTGCACGGCATGGTCCCTCTCCTGCACGAGCTCGGCCACTGTCATCCCGTTCCTGGCCTTTACAGTGGTTCTCCAGTCCGTGCCGTTGTTCTGCGGCACCTGGACCGCAGTTGTGCTTGCCTCCTTTGAGATCTCTGTAGGCATATAACCAACCCAAACCAGAGTAGGGTCGGTTTTTCAGATATTTATAGATATCTAAGTGCCTCCAGGGCTTGCGCTAGGAGTCGTTTGTTCTTGCTGAGAAAGAGTCCTTAGGTCCTGAGCTTTATGCCGAGGCTCGAGAGAACCTGTTTCGCCTCCACCCTGAGCAGGGTCGTGGCCGCTGCCGCGCCCGCGCCAAGGATCAATGCCTCCTCTGTCGCCTTGATCGGGTTTATCTTTGCGGTGGCTATTAGTCCCTTCACTATTCCTATGGGGCTAGTAATCAGCATAATATCATTCCTGCGCTGCAGATATATAAAGATTGCGTTCCTCTTCGGTATCCTCACTTGCCGGCCTTGAGGTCTGGCCTGGAGGTGGTCCTCAGCATCATCGTCGACATCGCGGCCACGGCGCGCAGCGGCGCCCGTATCATGCCCTTTTGTTCTGCCGGAAGGCCTATTTTCAGGAACTCCCTCGCAACATCGTCGACCGCCTTTGCTATCAGCTTCATCTCTGTTGGAGACCGTACAGCCTCTGACCTGAAGCTCGGCTCGCCCCTCAGTATCGGTGCCAGGTTGACCCCGGATGAGAGGTAGTTTAGCTGAAGATCGTAGGCGTCTAGGCGCTTCTCAACGAGCTCAGAAGGCTTCCCGGATAGAGTGAGCACATATGCGGCCATTTTGTTCAGCTGGGCGGCATAGGCGGTGGCGTTGAATCTGTCGGCCCTGCTGGAGCCCTGCATCGATGCCAGCGCCTCGGCGGCGACAGAGAGGTTCTGCGCTATGCCGGCCGCCACCGCGGGCTCTGACTTGAACTCCTTGAACATCCTCGCGGTCTCGAACAGTATCTTCACGGTCGTCCCAGTAGATACTATGGTTGCGCTCTTTGCCATCTTATCACGCTACTATTCCGACGCCCGAAATATATATGCCTTGCTGTGTTTTCTGTGTTTTCCGGGCTTACAGCTCCTTGTAGGACTGCGAGGTTCTAATCCTCAGTCCCGGATGCGCAGGCTGCATAGGAACGTGAACCCTGGTTCCGGGCTTTGAGAGCGGTTCCATAAGATCCCTCCTTACTCCCCATGTTTCCCGCATCAGGTCGAAGCCGTTCACCGCATGCCGTACAGGTCCCTTTGTTTTTGTGTTGGTCATTGAATCAGCGTTAGTATAAAACCCCTCTCTGGGTGAGGATTTGGTCTAGCATCCCGAACCCGACTCCAGTATTGGCAGGCATGTTGCTCACGGCTATGTAGTCAGGCAGGTTATAGAAGGTACCGGACTCTACCTGCCGCACGCTCAGCTTTGCATCTACGAGCCTTGCCTCTGACGCAGTCCCGGAGAGCATCTCCTCATCAGGCTTCCTGAAGGTCCCGAAGCGGATAACCAGCTTTGCATTATCGCAGTTGCGGACCTCCATGACAGAGTATTTCATCATGAACGGGAACTCGCCCCTGAGCAGCTTCTTGAGGTCAGAGCTCTGCACCACAGGCACCCTCTCTATTGGGGCCGGCTGCCGTATCAGGAGGGCAACCGCGTTGGCATCAGCACTTTTCGTGGCCGCTGCAGTACCCGGAACCAGAGTTGAATTCAGCATATTTTCACGCAACTTTCAACGTATCTGGTTATATAAAAGGCCAGCTACCTTATACGCTTATTGACGTTCAGCAACAGGCAAAACGGCTGGTTGTGGGGCCGCTGTGAGGCACAATATACAGCAAACGACGTATATTCAGGACACCTATTTATACTTGGAGGAAGAGCAACTTCTCCATAAACAAGGCGTTCCATGCAGACTAACGCAACTAGGGGGATAACCCAGAAGGACAATGAGCTCGTGAGACGTATAGGCGAGCTCGCAGCGTCAAAGTCCAAGCTCACCAAGGAGGATTACCAGGATCTGGCATTGGGTTTCTCGCGCCTATCGGGGAAGACGAGTGACATAACCACTGCGATAGAGCTGCACAGAAGCGCAGGACTCTGCGCCGTGGCGGCTGGAATGCCGGAGTTGGCCAGGACGCAGGCAGTCAAGGCCGACGCCCTTACAAAGGCATTCAATAGCGAGATCGAGCTGCGTGCGTTCGGCACGCCCGGCCCGGCTGAGTTTGAGCTGGCGCTTCGCAAGGTCGCCAGGTTCAACCCGGCCCCAGGCTATCTGCTCAGGGAGGGGAACGCGGCGTTGCAGGCAACTGCAGGGATGGCCATGATCGTCAATTCGGACCCTGAGGAAAAGGTGGTTCCCAGGGCAGTGGCAGATCTCGGGATCGCCGGCCTTTTCAGGCGCGCTGGCCAGCCTGAGCAGAGTGCTTAATAGCCTGTTTCTCCAATGCTAATGGATCGGATGCCAAGGCCGCGCCTCAAGTTGGTGAAGAAGCCCGGTGCAACCGCGATGCTCGTCAACGGCGGAAGCATTCTGCTGCTTAAGAGGATAAGCATCCCGTTCATTATCAACCCTGGCATGTGGTTCTTTGTCGGGGGAGCCATAAAGCATGGAGAGCGCCCGATTGACGCGGCCTATAGGGAGATCGGGGAGGAGACCGGCATAATGCCGGCAGAGCTCGAGAAGGTCTCAAGCATCAGCGCCACTGTTTCTGATATAAGGAAGGGTTTAAGATGGCGTAACAGGCTCTTCTTGTTCCGGTCCAGGACCAGGAGGGTGAGGCTCAATTTTGAGCACACCACATATCGCTGGGTGCCCCTAGGGGAGTTGGGAAAGTATCCAGAGTTGGCCGAGTCGGTGGCGGGGTATGGGAAGTTACTGGATGCCCCTGCGGATCACATTCACCGGAAGCGGGGTGGCAACAGGCGGCACAAAGGTGGGAGAAAGCTTTGACTGGGGCAGGTATGGGCTGCTGTGAGGCTTCTCAGCCATACGCGCTGTTGCGCCCTCGTGGTGCCTCTTGCGCTCATCCCTTCTGAGGTAGAGCTGGTATCTCTGCGCCCTCGCCGCGACCTCGCGCATTTCCTTGTCATCCCTGCCTACCTTTCCCCTCATCAGCCTCGCGACGTTGGGGCTCAGGTTCATGTTCATCCATGCCTGGGACCTTATGACCCTGTCGTTGCTGTTGATCGCGACCAGCTGGACCTCCGGAAGGATGGTAGAGAAGGCCATGTTCCTGGCCTTCACGAACGCGTCTGCGTCCTTGGGGCTGCCCCCTAGGTTTTCTGCCCTCATTATGTAGAGTATTGCATCCGCTGTCCAAGCATCAATCTTGCTTATTGTGCCATGTTCTTTCCTGCGCTTCTTTGTATTGCTCATCATAATCCCTGTGTTAAGTGCTAATGCTGGGTATTTTGTTACTCATGCGCCCAGGCTGGTCAGGCCTTGCGCTGCGCGCCATTATTCTTTGGCTGTGACCCTTCTGGTCTTTGCTCCACTGCTCGCATGCCTATATTTTCAAGCCTGCCCCTCAGGAAAGCTGCAGCGCTGTAATTCTGGCCTATAGTGGCACTGCTTATCATCTTCTCCAGGACCGCGGGCCTGAGATACGGGTTTCTTACAAGCTTATCGTAGACCTTGTGGGAGGGATCGCGTATGAGCCTGGTCTGGGCCTTCTCATGAGGTGTTGAACCGGCAAGCTCGATCCTCTGATCCAATGTCCCATCGGATGCTATCTTGAGCGCCTCCTCGACTGACATGCTGTGGTGCCTTGCCGTGGCCCACGTGGCGCTCTCCCCGCTGGGACTGTGACTTATCATGATCTGAGGCTTGAATTCGTTGGGCATCGTCATCCTTAGCGGTACCTTTGAGGATCTTGCTGCCTTGTGGGCGCTGTGCAGGTTCTCCCTTGCCGTAACCTCGGAGAGCTTGGCCTCCGACTGCATGTAAGCGCTTCTTCGCAATTTTTGATTTGTTGACATAATATCATTTCGTTACTTTCGCCCGACTGGATAAATCCAATGTCGTGAGGTGCCCGCTTGGGAACCACGCTAGGTTGCTGTTCCTTCTATTATATAAAGCTTCCGTATGCTTGCGGTTCAAGCTTATTCGACTTCCCTTGTCGCGTCTGAAACCTTCCTCAGCAGGCTGGAAAGCGAGCGCCTGGCCCTTGAGATCCTTGCCAGCTCGATGTTGAGCGCATCCAGATCCGGTCCCTGGGGAAGCTCCTTGGCCGCCTTGGCGAGGTTATTGGATACCGTATCGAGCAGGATCGCGGCGTTTGTGGTCTGGAGCGCGGCAAGCCTGCTGCTGGACCTGAGGACCTCGGAACCCTCCAGTAGGATCCTGACACTTGGTGTGAGCTTGGACCTGTCTATATGTCCCGGATAGTTCGTATGGTGTGCCCTCGTCATGTCATCACTTAACCTCGCATCATGAGTAGATAATTTCCCTCTCGTCCTTATATTTATACTTGCCGGTGCTCCGGTTAATGCCAGCCAAACAGATTGCTCAGCCAGCTGATGATGAGCTGCAAGAAACCCGATTGGGCCTTGGCTTGCGGCTGGATTTGGGAGGCTGTGATGGGTGAATTGGCAGCGGCGGGTATTGTGCTGGTTGGAAGAATGGTGCTGGATACCGTGGTTGAGATTGTTGTGGATGTGGAGTTCTGGAGCGCAGGAGCATTCGGGGTGCTGCAGAGGGTAAGGTTAGCCGAGTGCTCCACGGGAAGCCAGGAGATCGCGACCAACTCCGTTGTGTAGGTATAGTTGGGTGTACGCCAAATCACCTGCGACTGGTTCGGGTACAGCGTGTAGCTGGCGTTTTCGTTTATCGTGACGCCAGCGCTGTTGGGGCCTATGAAGTTCATCCTTTCCATGAACTTGACGCCGTTGAGCGTTATGTTGACGTATTGCGGAACGGCAAACTGACTGATTTTGTAGCATGACTGGGCAGCTGCTGCCGGGAGGATAATGACCCCTGAAAGCAAGATCAGCAATAGGCCCGAGCGGTACATTTACCTCACTGTATGTGGTTAGGGGCACTGCGCTTAAAAAAGGGCGCAGTTTCCGCCTTACTTGCCATTGCCCTTCCCATAGAGGAGGTACAGTATGCCGAGTATCACGGCGATCAGCAGCACCGCGAAGAGCAGGTATGCACCGCTATTGGATGATGGGGTGCTCGGTGGCTGCGACGTGCTCCCCTTTGTGCCAGAGGTTCCGCTGCTGTTGCTGCTTGTCGCCGGGACTGTGGTGGTTGGCAGGGTGGTTGGTGCAACTGTGGTCGTGGCCACTGTGGTGGTTGTGTTTGACGGAGGTGTCACTGTGGGCGCATTGTTGCCGCTGCCTGTCAGACCGCCGGTGTTGCCAGTGTTCCCTCCATTGTTGCCGCCATTGCCGCTGTTGTTCCCGGAGTTATTGTTGCTGGTCGGGTTGTAGACGCTGCTCGACACTGTTATCGAGGTGTTAAGTGTCTCGTTCGTTGGTGTTGACGCACTATCGGTTACGAACACATGCACCTCGTCTGTGCCGACTGCATTGGCCCCAGGCGTGTACGGGAATGTCACAGACACGTCGTTGCTGACAATCGTACCAGTGCCGATTACGTTCCCAGATGCGTTTACTACTGTGAGCTCATACGTATATGGAGCCCATCCGCCACCTATGTTAGCTGTAAGGCTTATGGGCTGGCTGATGTCCGGAGTCGAGTTGGATGATGTCACGTTTGAGTGCAGATGCGCGTGTATCCCTGCCACGTTTGTTGCCGTAACCATGGTATTCAGGGTGTCGGTCACCTGTACGTTTATGTTCAGGTTTCCTAGCTCGTCGTTCAGGTTAGGCACATTCATGGTGTTGTATGAGAATGCCACTATCTGGCCTGCTGAGACGCCGTTTGTGCTGTAGGTGTACACCACGTTGCCGTTCAGCGAGTTTGTAACAGTGAACACGAACGAGTATGGCTCTGTTCCACCGTTTGCGCTGCTGTTGATGGTTTCCCACTCTCCCTGGTCAACTATTATGTTGGAGACCAGCGGGCTGGCAACCACCAAAGGCGGGTTCACGTGTATCAGCACTGGGTTGGATGTCGCCATGCCGCCCACGCTGTCCACTACGTTCTCTGTAACTATGTAGTTCCCTGCGTTGGCGAAGGCTATGCTGTTGTCAGATATCCCCACGCCTGCCTGAGAGCTGACGGTGTATGCGTATGTGACATATGGTGGTGTTCCGCCCGTAGTGACGTTGGTGAAGTTCACTATCTGTCCCGCGTCTATCACATTAGTGGATGGGGCCAGGGTTATCTGTGGTGGCAAGACAACAGTAACTGTCGATGTCGCATTGGCCTGCTCGCCAGATATATCTGTGACATGGATCGTCACCATGCAGACACCAAGTATGTTGAAGGTGAACGCGTTGTCGGTCTGTGCAGCGCACTCCGGTGCATTTTCTGTGTAGCTGTAGACATTGCCGCCAGTGCCGCCTGTCGTTATGTTGGTGTAGTCAATTGTCTGGCCCTGGTCGATGGTTGCAGTAGAAGGTGTGATGCTTATGCCGAGTTGAGGTGTGACTGTTATCTCTGCCACCTGAATTGCGTTGTACACCTCACCGGTCTGGTCTTCGACGCCGACCGTTACGAGGTAGTTGCCTGGCAGCGTAGCTGGCAGCACGATGCTGTTGCTTGATGTCGTAGACACCGCTCCGCCGTTCACGAAGTAGGTGTAAATGTTGTTGCCAGTGCCTCCCGTTGATGTTACAGTGAAGTTGATGGATTGGCCTGCTGAGATGAATGTCCAGTTGGCAACGAAGTTGGTGATCACGAGTGGCGGGGTGACTGTTATGGTGTTGGACGAGCTGTTTGTCTCTCCGCTCTGGTCCGAGACGTGGAGAATTATCCTGCAAGCACCCTGGTCAGCGAATGTGAAGATGTTGTTTCCGCTGTTTGTGACTCCATCGCACTCATAGATGTATGAGTAAACGTTGTTGCCTGTTCCACCTGTCGTTATGTTGGTGAAGCTCACGGACTGGTCGGCGCTGATGTATGTCCAGTTGGCCAATAGTGTCGTTTCGAGCGGCGCTGTCACTGTTACGGTAGCGGACGACTGGTTGACTTCACCAGATATGTCTGATACATGGATGGTCACCGTGCAGGATCCGTCCGTCTGCTCGTTGAACTGCCATATGTTGCCGTTCACCTCATCCTGGACTGCGCCTGGGCAGTTTGTGGTGTAGGAGTACTGGTTGTTGCCTGTTCCGCCGCTGGTCGTGTTGCTGAATGTCACCGACTGGTCAGCGCTGATCAGCACCGTATTCGGCGAGAGGGTTATCTCGAGCGGAGGCGTGACGATCACGTTTACGCCCGTCGAGTTGGCGATGTGACCCATGCTGTCCTTGACTCCGAGCGTGACTATGAAGTTGCCAGCATTCGGGAAGACTATCTTGTTTCCGCTCACCGTAATCGAGTTTCCGTTCACGAAGTAGGTGTAGATGTTGCCTCCAGAGCCGCCTGTCGTTATGTTGCTGAAGCTTACGTTCTGGCCTGCGCTGATCAATACCCTAGTCGTGTTGAAGAGCTGCGTCACGAATGGAGTTGTAACTGTGACCACCGTGTTGGCTGTTGCATTCTCTCCCGTCCTGTCCTTCACTGAGAGGGTTATCAGGTAGCTTCCTGGGCTGTTGAAGGTGAAGGTGTTGCCTTGGCTCGAAACTCCGGATAGGCTGTTCACGCTGTATGTATACTTGTTGGAGCCCGTACCGCCACTGGTCGTGTTCATCAGGATTACGCTCTGCCCTGCGTCTATCGAGTTGGGCGATGCAAAGAATGAAGTTATCACAAGCGGGGGTGTGACAGTTATGAAGGTGAATGGCGAGTCTATCGTCATGTTCGGCACCTCGCTGTCAGTCACCTGCAGGAAGAAGAGATACTGGCCTGTTGGGGTGTTGCTGTTCGTCTGGAATAGGCATGTGAGGCTGGTTGGGTCTGCGCAGATTGTTGCCGGGTAGATTACGAAGTTGGGCAGCAGCACATAGAACCACTCGTAAGTGTATGGGCCAACTCCGCTGTCCGGCCATGGCCCAGAACTGCTTACGTTTACCAGCTGGTCAGCGCTTACGTATGGCGTGGATGTGAATGACTCGTTTATGAGCAACGGCTCATCAACAACCACAGTATTGGACGACTGGTTGTACTCACCAGATATGTCTGTGACGTGCAGCGTTATGTTGTATGTGCCGACATCCTGGAAGACTGCATTGTTGCCGTTGAAGGTGACGCCCACGCTGTTGCTTATCGTGTACCAGTAGACGTTGTGTCCGGTTCCACCTGTCGTTATGTTGCTGAATACTATCGTGCTTCCCTGCACTATCTTGTGCTTGTTCTCCAACAGAATCAATCCGAGGGTGTCTGTCACGGTTATCGTTACGTTGGACGATGAGACCTCGCCTGTGGCGTCGTTGGAGGTAATGGACACAATGAAGTTCCCTGGCACGTTGAAGGTGAAGATGTTGTTTCCGTTGCTTATGACTCCCGTGGTGTTGTCAAAGGTGTATGTGTATATAACGTTGCCAGTTCCGCCTGTCGTTATGTTGCTGAAGCTTACGTTCTGGCCTGCGCTGATCAGAGTCCTGTTCGGTATGAGTGTTGTTGTGAGTGGCGGGGTTACGTTGATTGTGACAGATGAGCTGTTTGTCTCTCCGCTAAGATCCGAGACGTTGAGGGTCACAGTGCAGAGACCCGCATCATTGAATGTAAAGACGTTGTTGTCACCGATCGAGACACCGTCGCATTCGTAGGTGTATGAGTACTTGTTGCCACCGGTTCCGTTGAGGGTCACATTAGTGAACTTCACGGACTGGCCTGCGCTTATGTATGTCCAGTTCGCGGTCAGGTTGGTTGTGAGTGGCGGTGTCACTGTTACGTTAACAGTGGAGTTAGCTGTTTCACCTGATAGGTCAGACACATGTAGGGTCACTGAGCACGGAACCTCTGTAGGCAGGTTGAACTGCCATGTGTTGCCGTTTGTCTCGTTCTGAACTGCGCCGTCGCAGCTAAAGGAGTACCAGTAGCTGTTGCTTCCTGTTCCGTTGAACGTATCATTGATGAAGCTTATCCACTGGCCGGTGCTGATCAGGGTCCTGTTCGGGAAGAGTGTTGTTGTGAGTGGCGGTGTCACTGTTACGTTGACGCTCGAGTTGGCGAACTCTCCGCTCTGGTCTGTGACGTTGAGGGTCACGACATAGTTCCCTGGTGTGGTGAAGTTGATTACGCCACTGTCACCGAAGATCACACCTTCGGATGGTTTGACTGATATTATGTAATTGTTGTTACCCGTTCCGTTTAATGTCACATTCGTGAATGAGACTCCCTGATCAGCGCTGATGTATGTCCTGTTCGCGATGAGCTGAGTCGTGAGGGGTGGTGTCACACCGATTTCCAGCACACTGCTGTTGGTTTCCCCGCTCAGGTCAGAGACATTAAGGGTTACTAGGCAGTATGCGGGTGCTGTGAAGGTTATGCTGTTGTTTGATATGGAATAGGGGTTATTTGACTGGCTTTCACACTCAACCGAGTATGAGTACTTGTTGTTTCCTGTTCCGCCTGTGGTGACGTTGGTGAAGTCTATGGTCTGGCCAGCCGATATGTAGGTCTGGCTTGCGTTGAATTCTGTTATTACCAATGGCTTCGTGACGTTGATTATTATCGAAGACTGGTTGAACTCTCCAGAGTAGTCGGTCACGTTTAGGGTGACGTTGTAGAGACCTGGCGTGGAGAAGGTTATCGTTCCGTTCTGGTTGATGGTTGCACCATCAGTGTTGTTGACTGATATGGTGAATTGGTTGTTACCTGTGCCGCCTGTTGTGTTGTAGGTGAAATTGACTGTCTGGTCTGCGCTGATATAGGTCTGGCTTGCGTTGAATTCTGTTATTACCAATGGCGGTGTGACTGTTATCGTTGTGTTGGTCGAATTTGTCTCGCCCGACTGGTCGTTGACCGTTTCGGTGACCAAGTAGTTGCCCGGCGTGTTGAAGGTTATTGAGTTGTTGTTTATTACATAATCAAGTCCAGCTATTCCATTGTTGACAGAGTAGGAGTAGGTGTTGTTGCCTGTGCCGTAGTACGTGATGTTTGTGAATGATACTGTCTGGCCGGTGCTGATCAGGCTCATGTTTGGAATCAGATCAGTGATTATGAGTGGCGGGGTTATCTGTATGGCTATCTTGCTGCTGTTCGTCTCTCCAGTCTGGTCCGTAACGTTAAGTATGACGATGCAGTAGCCTGGATGCGTGAAGGTTATGCTGTTGCCAGATATCGAGTATGGGCTTTCATAACTGCTGTCGCACCTTACTGTGTAGGTGAATTGGTTGTTTCCTGTGCCGCCTGTTGTGTTGTAGGTGAAGTTCACGGTCTGATCTGCAGATATGTAGGTCTGGCTTGCGTTGAAGCTCGTTATGACGAGTGGCGGTGTCACTGTTATGTTTACACTGGAGTTGGCGAACTCTCCAGAGTAGTCTGTGACGTTGAGGGTCACGACATAGTTCCCTGGTGTGGTGAAGTTGATTACGCCGTTGCCAAAGACTGCACCTTCGGATGGGTTGACCGATATTGAGTACTTGTAGCTGCCTGTTCCATTCAGAGTTACGTTGGTAAATGAGACTCCCTGGTCTGCGCTGATGTAGGTCCTGTTCGGGATGAGCTGAGTTGTGAGGGGCGGGGTAACAATGATTATTAGCGAGGACTGGTTGGTCTCACCAGACTGGTCTGTGACGTTGAGGGTAATGTTGTAGGTACCGGCTGTATTGAATGTAACAGTTCCATTGTCATTGAAGACGACGCCCTCAGTGTTGTTGACCGTTGTCTTGTAGGTGTTGTTGCCTGTGCCTCCTGAAGTGTAGTTGGTGAGGCTTATTGTCTGGCCCGCGGATATGTAGGTTTGGTTCGCAGTGAAGTCCGTTATCACAAGCGGGGGTGTGACGGTTATGTTGACATAAGTGTAGTTGTACTCACCGCTCTTGTCAGTTACGCTTACCAGAACCTGGCAGTCAGAGTCTTGCTGGGTGAATGTTATGCTTCCGTTGTCGTTGATTATGTAGCCCGCATTCTGGTCGTTGCAGGTAACGGAGTAGTCGTATACGTTGCCGCCTGTGCCGCCTGTCGTGTGGTTGGTGATTGTCACAGTCTGGTCTACTGAGATGTAGTTCATGCTAGCATTCGCAGTTATTACCAATGGCGGGGTAACCTGTATTGTGACCGAGTTGCTTGATTTCTCACCAGTTAGGTCTGTGACGTTCTCTGTTATAGTGTAGTTGCCTGGGGTTGATGGGGAGAATATGTTTCCTTCAAGCGAGTATACTGCATCGGGTGGATTAGATGTAACATCGTAGGAATATGAATTGCTGCCCGTTCCGCCGGTAGTGTTGTTGGTAAGTAGCACCAATTGGTCCGCGCTGATGTAGGTTGCGTTAGCAGTAAGAGATATGTTGAGCGCAGGCGTTACGGTTATGCTTATCGCTAGCGTGTTAGCGACTTCGCCGGTCTGGTCTACCACACCAGCAGATACGAGGTAATTGCCCGCAAGGTTAGCTGGCAATACTATGCTACTGTTGGATGTGGTGATCACGGGATTGCCATTCACGAAGTAGGTGTAGACGTTGTTTCCGGTACCTCCAGTCGTGCTAACGTTGAACCTGATCTTCTGATCCACAGATATGTAGGTCCAGTTGGCTGCCAGTCTGGCCTCGAGTGGAGGAGTTACTGTGACGTTGACTGTTGAATTGCTCTCCTCCCCTGTGAGGTCTACCACGCTGAGCTTTATGTGGCACACGCCTATCTGGTTGAGTGTAGCTATGTTGTTCGAGATCGGGTTTTGTATAACGGTTTGTACAGTTTCAAAGCCCGTGCAGTATATTATAGAGTATGTATAAGCGTTGCTGCCTGTTCCGCCTGTTGTGACGTTTGTGAGCTTCACCTTCTGGCCCTGGCTTATGTAGGTCCAGTTGGCAATGAGGTTGGTTGTGAGAGGCGGAGTTACCTGTATGTTGATCGAGTTTGTTGCTATCTCGTCAGTCTTGTCAGTCGTTATGAGAGTTACAAGGTAGTTGCCCGCTGCTGTGAATGTAACGACGTTGCCCAATACGCTTACTCCATTGGTTGAGTTTATCGTGTAAGTGTTGACATCACTCCCCGTTCCGCCTGTAGACACGTTCCAGAAGATGACCTTCTGGTCAGCGGATATGTAGGTCCAGTTGGCGTTTATCGTGGTTGTGAGAGGCGGTGTGACGATTATTACAACTGAAGACTGGTTCTTCTCGCCGGTCAGGTCCGTTACGTTCAGCGTCACCTTGTAGGTGCCTGGCTGATTGAATGTAAACACATCGCCGTTCTGCGTTACACCGCTGGTGTTATTGAGCGTGAGTGACGCTATAACATTTCCTGTTCCGCCTCCAGTGGAGCTTGTGAACAGCACGGACTGATCAGCGCTTATGTAGGTCCAGTTCGCGACTAGGTTTGCTGTCAGTGGTGGTGTGACCTGTATTAGTACATTGGAGCTTGCATTCTCTCCGCTTATGTCGCTGACATATAGGTTGACAAGGTAGTTGCCCGCCTGCGTGAACTCGAACTTATTGTTGCCGAGGCTTGTCATTCCGCCAGTTGGGCCGGAAATCAGGTTGTATGTCCAGACGTCGCCCCCTGTTCCGCCTGTCGTTGTGTTAGTGAAGAAGACTGACTGGTCAGCGCTGATGTAGGTCCAGTTCGCCTTGAATAGGGTTAGTATCAATGATGTGTTGAGGTTGAATGGCTCGATCGAAGCTGTAACAGATCCCGGTGGGGTTGCATTGTCTGTGGCTTGGAGCTGGAAGTGGTATTGGCCGAGCGGGCTAGACGAATTCGTTGCGAAGTCGCATGGGTATACGTGATTTGTCATTGGGCCTGTTGCCTGCGGGCCGCAGCTTGCTGGGTTGAATGTTATGCTGCCTGGGAATGCCACAAACCATTCATAGGTGTATGGTGGAAGCCCGCCGAACGCGCCAGTGTCGGTATCGACAACTACCTGGTCCCTGCTGAATGTCGGTATGCCTATCCTCTCGTTGCCCGGGTATAGGACCCTCGTCTGGTTCAGCTGTAGTGATTCGTTGATTGTGATTAGAACATTAGAGCTTGCAATCTCCCCTATCGAGTCATTTACGATCAGAGTTACCAGGTACTTCTGCACATTAAGCGAGCCTGACGTGAAGGTAATTGTGTTGCCGTTCTGAACTGTTCCTGCTGTGTTGTTGAGTATAAGCTTGTACTTGTTACCACCTGATCCGCCTGTCGTGACGTTCGTGAAGAGAACACTTCCATGAGAGACTATTGTTGTCTTATTGGCGAAAAGGGTCGTCTTAAGCAGAGGATAGTTGTTCAATATTGCGAAGTCGCTTGCGCCTGTCGCGTAGACACAGTTGTATTTCTGATGTGGTGAAGAGCCGCTGAGATAGGTGCATGCACCTGAATCAGGGTTCGAAGACTGGCCAATGACTATGGCGTTTGCATGTGTTACAAGAACTGTTATCTTGTTGGATGTGAATGTCGTGACCACAGGGTTGATAATATTGCAGGTAATTGATAGCCCTCCAGTTGTCGGGCATGAAGCAACAGACAACCCGTTATTTGAGGACCAGGCGTAGGTTATTGTAGGCGTTTGAATATCAGATTGAGGTGTGGATCCTGAATCGAGAGTGACATTCACGCCAAAGACGCTGTAGCCCTCAGATGAGGCGAGATTTATGTGAGGCGATAATGTGACAGATGAGACATGCCAGTCCACTACGGTCATAGGGATGGTTGCGCTGTCTGTCACGGTAAGCATTGCGGATGTAGAACCGTTTGCATTCGGACTTACAGTGCAGGTAGAGTCAAGTGATCCGCAGCCACTGACCTGGGTGAAATTGGACAATTGCCACGTAAAGTTGTAAGGGGGAGTTCCGCCAGTTGCGGCAGACTCCAATATGTAGGCGCTGTCGTTGCTGTTTGCGAAGCCGCCAAAGTTGGTATATACATTAGTGATAGGGGGGTTGATCGTAACCTGTGATGTTGCAACATTTGTCTGGTTTGAGCTGGTAGAGTCAATGGAGTAGACATATACCTGGCTGTAATATGTGGAGGTCTGGTTTTCTGCTTGAACTGTGCAGGACTGATCATTTGATGTGCAGCCGCTTACAACTGTGAATCCGCCGGCATTGCCCCATGAGTAGGTATAAGGTGGGATTCCTCCAGTTGGCTGGGATGCAGTGAACGTATAGCTCTGGTTTGAGTCGAGGACCAGAGATGTTGGAGTTATTGATATTGAAGGAGTAGGTATGTTTTGTGAGCTTATCACTTGAGATTGGGCTATGGAAGTTGTGGAATTGGTCGCATTCACTGTTGAATTTATTGTTGATAGGGATGAAGTGGTATTGATGGTGGAGGTCGTAGAGGTTGTTGTGTTAGGGATCGTTGTAGGGGTATTATTCGATCCGTCAAAAGACAAAGATGGCTTTGAGTTATAGGAAGAGAACGAAAGCTGGCTTATCGTTGTTGCTTGCGCCTGGGCCAATGTTGTTGATACACCACCAGAAACAAGTCCAGAACCAGAAACATACACGACGCCGAACAGCGCCATGGCAACGATAAGGAATGCCGCTACGGACATTCCTGTCCTATTGTTCATCTCTATAACCCCCTTGAATATTACACATTTGTATCGGTCACCCCACGTGACCTGGCATCGTATGGCTGGTTGTTTGCATGACTGCAAACCACCAAAAAACCGACAGATACCTAAATGTATATCTAGGGTCGATTATTCAAATATATATTCGTTTCGGTGTGCCTCTTGTATGCGCTTTTCCTTTTTATGCGTTTCTTACACCGACTGCTAGACGTCTACGCCGATCCCTCCTGACCCTGTGGTACGCTTCCGCTATTCTCCGGATTTTCGTTTTGTCCTGCGTCATTCTGCGGTTTGCCTTCAACTGGAGGGATGCCACCACCCATTCTCCTTCTTTTTAGGTAGACCCAGATTGCTGCTGCGGCGATTATGATAAGCAAACCCATGGACAGTTCCAGGTAGGCAGTTGCCCCTGCCTTTGACTTCTGCTGTGGTATTGATGTGGTCGAGACAGTGGAGTTCAACACAGTTCGATTCTGCATCAGCGCAACTTCTGGATCCGGGGGAATGCTGAACGTTACGGTGCAAAGCTGCTCGTTCGTGATGAATGGCAGTATGGGAGCCCAGCTGCCGTTCTTGAGGATGAACGGCGCCAGTCTAGACGAGTTTGTAGAGCAGTTGTAGCCCAATGTGATGTAGATCGGACTGTCGCTGTTGTATCCCCCGAAAGTTATGTTAATGGCAATGATAGGAGTCAATCCCTCCGGAAGCCCGTGAAGCGGGGATGTCACCTTTGTAATGTTCACATGGATCGGGGTGTTAGCAGTCAGGTTGCTTGCCATAGAAAGGCTGCCCGGCCAGAATCCGAAGTTCGGCGTGGTCACGGGATTGGATGTCACTGAGACATTCGTTACGACGCCTTCAACATTGAGGATAATGCTTTTGCCCGATCGTTGGATCCCATTTGCATTGGGGGAACTGCAGAAACCCAGCCTTATCGTGTCCTCAACCGGCAGATAGCTGATGTTCAGGAGGGCCATTGTGTAGGTGTAGTTGGAATTGGTGAGGATGGTGTAGTTCTGCCCCTGAACAATGTTCTCGTATATGCGCCCGTTCACAGCCACCCCTGCCTCTGTCGGGCCTATGAAGTTGACCACCGACGATATAAGCGTGCCGTTGAGCGAGAAAGACTCTGTGTTCCTCTGCGTGTAGTTTGACACTGTGTAGCAGCTGCCCGAGTGTATTACAGTAGGTAGGCTGCTGCCTGCCCCGCCACCCGGGCTGGTTCCGCCGCCGTTGTTGCCACCCTGCTGCACTGCCGAGGTGGTAGGAAGTGATACTGAAGATGTTGATGCTGTTGTGGTGCTCGTGGATGTCGGGGCATTGCCTACCGTTATGCTGCTCTGCTGTGAAGCGAACACAAATGGGTTTGTTGTTCCCATGTCGCTGCCTGCCACATTGTATACAGAGGGGTTGAACTGGGGGAATATGGTCCCGAATGTCACCAGCCCCGGGCCGCTTATGACTGTGTCTACCACATTCCCGCCGGATGTGGTGAGGGCCAGAGAGAACGGTCCTGTGCCTCCGGATATGAGGATGTTGAACGTGATCCCCTGGCCTAGCATTATCGAATTGCTCGATGGGGTCAGCAATGTGGCTGAAGGTGTGGAATTTACCATAAACGTTTGAGAATATCCCGAAGTCGTTGTTTGTGGGGAGGGCTCGTTGTCCGTGACTGCTACTTTGACCACAAATGAGCCGGGAGCAGAGGGCGTATATGAAACTGTGTTGAAGGATTGCTGGCCGCTGAACGTTATTATGGATCCGCCCATGGAGTTGGATATCGTGAAGTTATAGCTGTACGGGGCCAGGCCGCCAGTGACATACGTGGAGAATGTGATCGACTGCCCCGTGTCCAGAGATGTCGCGCTGACCCTTGGAGTGGTTGGCTGGCTTAGTGGCATTATGCTGCTTGTGGTTGTCGAGGAGCTCGAGGTGGATGTCGAAGTGGAGGTGGTTGATGTCGATGAAGTTGTGGTGGTTGATGTTGACACTGAGCCCTCGTATTCGAACGCCCCCCTTGTCCATGTCGCTCTTGCATTTCCAAGCGGGTCGACGTTGTATGGCGGACTTAGGCTGATTCCAGGGTTTGTGTTTGACTTGAGCGGGTAGTTGTCGGCCGCGTCATTCACGAACGGGTCGCCCGAACCGGTCTGGATGTGGGGATCCGTACCGGTCCCTATCGCCGAGAAGTAGGCGTTGTAGTCTATGGTGAACCCGGAGAGCTGGGCTGCGGCGGTTTTGTAGAGCATGTTGTTCTCTGCTATGCTGTTGTAGAAGTTGTAACCCGATGCGGCTAGGCCGATCCAGGCTCCGGATGTAATGGAGTCGAACGCATTGTTGTAGATGTAGAGATTGGTGGCAGACAGCCCCTTGCTGCCGATCGCTATGACCCCGTTGCCTATGTTGTCATGGGAGAAGACATTCCCGTAGACGTAGGTGTTGATGCTGTTGTAGTTCAGCGTGACTGCGATGCAGGCAGTGCCCTGAATGCGCCCCTTGAAGAGGTTGTATGCGATTGTGGTATTCTGCGTGTAGCCGTAGTTCTCGCTGACGTCCTCGCCGTGGGCGTCGTTGTAGTGGGTCCCGTTCAGGAACACGTTGTACTCGATGACCCAGTTCTTCATAGGTTTGCCGTTTGAGCTGATCGCAACCGCGTTCTGCCAGCCTATCGCCAGCGTGTCGTTTATCGTGACGTTGTCTACCTCGTAGGTGTTGAGCGGATATGTCAGTAGGTAGATCTTCTCGCTGTATGGGCAGATGTCGTTGCCGGGATCGCCGGCAAATGCGACCCCAGAGAAGTGACCCAGCCGGTAATTTGTCCTGATGCCTGTGTTGTCGCCTATCACGACATCATAGCACAGTCCATCAGAGAACCTGAACCCGTAGTCCGAGGGGTTCTGGTCCCAGAGCGTTCCCGTTGGCGTCGACCCGTCGAATACCCAGTAGGAGGTCGCGAGCTCTATCGGGGAGGTCCATATGGCCTGGCTGCCCCCGTCTGCGCTGCTGACCGAATATGCGTTGCTCCATCCTGTGTCTGTGCCGTGGCTTGTGGCAGTGGCACCCCTTATCGTGACGTAGTTGCTCCCGGAGGTGGGCGTGCTGAAGATGACGCCGGGATAAGATCCACCTCCGGCGACGTAGTAGGTCGCGCCCCTTGTGAGGCTTGCAGGGTTGGCTTGCCCTGCACCGGTTCCGAATCCCGCATAGGCGTTGTTCCAGTCCGCCCCTGTCTTTGAGCCCGAGCCGAATGGAGTGACATAGTATGTGGCAGAATTGGAGTAGGCGGCAAGCGCTGCAACTAAGATTAATGCAAAAACTAGGGTTCTTGCACTGGGCAACACGTGGACAGCGGAACCAGCGGGTTTTTTGATCATGCGCTCATCCAAGGCCGGATATGCTGCCAGCCATGTCGTAGCTGCTGTTCGTGAACGTGGAGTTCACCTCTGTATAGTTCCAGCTGTGGTTCAGCTGGGAGAGCAGCATTGAGCTGCTTCCCGGAAGCTGGAACTGCAGATTCCCTATGTTCGGCAGCTGCAGGTTTGATGTGCTGAACGCCGCATAGAGCAGTATTATTATGATTGTTACAGCCACAATGATCCCGACTGTGCGATGGTGCTCCCTTCCCTTCGTTTCGACGACCAAGCCCATCGGATCCACTTTTAGGTCTGCCATTGTCTCACCCTAACCTCGGCTGGCCCGTTGCCGCCCGCATCAGCGCTGCCGCATCAGTGAGGTTCTGCGCCAGCGCCCTGCCTTGCGCTTGGGAGAGAGAGCCGGTTCCGGCTGCCTGCAGTATCTCTGAGGCAATTGATATGTGAGATTGGGCAAGGTACAGATCCGACGCATTTGACGCTGCTTTTGTGTTTTCAAGCCTGCTTAGCACAAGCTGGTAGGACCCGATCCGCATCCTTGCATCGAAGTGGTAGTTGAGGGGCTTTTGGATCACGTTGCCGTAGTAGATTTGTTGCGTGCAGCCGTTGTAGAGGCAGTAGTGCCCGATCGCCACTTCGAGCTGCGTGGTGCTGTTTGCAGCAGCGACCATGGACTGTAGGGGCGCCATTACGCTGGCGTTCGCCCCATTTATTACCTGGTCCAATCCGGAGACGTTTACGCCATAGTAGGATAGGTTGCGGGTGTAGCTCGCCGCTCCGGCGATGTCTGACTGGTATGCGTTGATCTTGTATCCAGCAACCGTCCTGTCTGGCGTGATGGTGCAGTTGTAGTAGGCGCCAAGCAGCCTCACGTAAGAGGCGGTGAGTCCTCCCGCTGCCCTTGCAAGCGTCTGGCTTGACCCGGCCCCGCTTCCGGCCTCGTATGCGGCAGCATATTGCGAGAGCCTGAGCCTTATCCCAGAGCCTATGCTCGCAAACAGCGGGTTCGAGACCCTTGACATCATTAGCTCTACCGCGATGACGCTGCTGATTCCCGAGGAGGCAGAGAGCTGGGAGTCCAGGTAGGCGAGCTCTTGCGAATACTCAGTCAGGTTTCCCGAGATTCCGGGTATGGTGGATGAGAGGTTTGAGAGGTAGTCCTGTGCCAGCGCAGACTGGCAGGATATCTTGCTGACCATTGCGCCGGCAGCCGATGCATTGTTCGCGTGTCCTGCCCCAAAAGCGAGTCCGCAGAGCATCGATGCCGCCAAGACCATCAATGGGCAGAACTTAGGGTCCATGAATTTACTTCTGAATGCAGTTTAATAAGTATTTGGATTGGCCTGTCCCGATGTCAGTCTGGGCTCAACCAGGACCGCCGGAGGACATCACGTAGCTGCTGTTTGACATAGTGGAGTTTATCTCGCTTGCATTCCATGAGGGGTTGACCTGTGAGACCAGCCCGATCACTGTTGCATTGGGTGGAACGTGCCTTGCCGCAGCAGTAGACCCATTGGACAGGTGGTAGGCTGCATAGGCCAGTATCAGCACCAGGATTATAACGACCGCAGCCTCGATTATCAGCCTTGCCCTTCTGTTCCCGGCTTGGGCGGCCATCTCCATGTTTTGCAAAATGTCGTCTGGCATAGTATCACCCTCCACCAGTGGTAACGCCCACTGATTCCTTTATCAGTATTGATGCCTCCGATAGGTTCTTCGCGATCTCGGCGCCCTGGGAGCCCGTGAACACCTCCAGGTTCACTTTCTGGAGTATCGCCGAGGCGTTGCTTATGTGCGACTGGGCCTCTGCAAGCTGCGAGGCGTTTGCGTTGCGGTCCGAACTGCGTATCTTGTCGAGTATGAGTTGGGCGCCTTGGGTCCTCATCCTCGCGGCGAGGTGGTAGTTGACCCCCTGGAAGTCGCTTAGGTGGTAGCTGCACCCATCGTAAAGGCAGTAGCTGCCTATCAGGGATTCGAGCTGCGAGCTCGAAGTCGAATTGGTTACAACGACTGTAAGGGGGCCGATCACAGAAGCGTTTGCCCCGGATATTATAGTGTCAAGTGATGAGGTGTTGATTCCGTATGAGGATAGGTTGGCTGCGTAGCGTTGGGCCTCTGCAATGCCGAGCTCGTAGATTTGGAGCTTCGCCTCCGCGAGGCTCCTGTCTGGCGCAAGGCTGCAGCTTGAGTAGTTCCAGACAAGCCCGGAATAGTTTGCCACCACAGGGGTTAGCGCATTTATGTAGTTTTCCCTTCCTTGGGCCACCTCGAACGCCCCCAATTGGGTGGACAAGTTTGTTTTGATCCAAGTGAAGAGCGGGTTTGCCTTGGTCAGCATGAAAGACTGGACGGTTGCAATATTACCTGTGCCCGAATATGCCTGGAGCTCGGAGTTCAGCTGCGCAAGCGATGTTGAGTATGCCGCCACGCTTGTCGCGATTGACGGTACGCGCGATGATATCCCGGATAGGTAATCCTGCACAAAGGTAACCTGGCATGAAGTCCTTGCGACTGCGGCGTTAACCGCTGCGACGCCAGGCGCCTGGGTTGCGGTCAGTGACGCCGCATATGGCATCCCGGCCAAAAGATACGCAGCGACTGTCAGAACCGCAGCCAAAGCCCCTGCTAGGCCCACGATGGCAGACGATTGCGTTTTTGTACCATGACTCATTGAAACACCTCAGGTATCGAAGCTGTCAGCGATTGCATAGTTGCCGCCTGCTATTGCGAGTACCTCAGCACCTGCCTCTGTTTTTATGGTCTTCACCACGACATTGTTGGAGGTGCTGATCACGCTGATGGTTCCGCCCAAATTGGTGACATACACATATTTGCCGTCTGGAGTGAGTGCCGTTTGGACCGGATCGGTGCCTACTGGTATGTTGGCGACTGTCGCGCCAGAGATGGTGTTGATAGCGTAAACATAGCCATTTGAGTGCTCCGATGCGATGTAGGCCATGCTGCCGTCATTGCTGAGCGCAAGGTTGGGGTACCAACCGTTATTGGCGTTTATGTTAGGATATGGCGGAACCCCTATCACGTTCACAGCGTAGGTTGTGGTGTCCATCTTTACCAGGAAGCCATCGTCCCTCGCCAGTGCGAAGAGGGAATTGCCAACGAGTGTATCTACGAACAGGCCCCAGCCATCGTCTGGCCCGCCAGGGCCGGCCTGGATGTTGTTGAAGAATATCGTGTTGCTCAGCGTGTCAGACTGCATGTTGAATGTCTGGATCCATTGGCCCGTGAACGCGCCGCTGGTTCCCATGATCGCATAAAGCTTGGTCCCGTCTGGGCTGAGCGCTATGTCGAGCGGCCATCCCGG
The DNA here is from genome assembly GCA_028866775.1 of Microcaldota archaeon. Classification (GTDB taxonomy): domain Archaea; phylum Micrarchaeota; class Micrarchaeia; order Micrarchaeales; family Micrarchaeaceae; genus JAJYUY01. Next base: position 119,353 of record JAGWHK010000003.1, read on the forward strand.
CTCTGATATCGTGTTTGTCACTGTGGCCGCCCCGCCTGGCCCGAGGCTGACCGTCACTATTGCGCCACGAATGTAGTTGCTGGTGTCTATGACAGGTATATAGGCCTTGCTCCCGTCTGGGCTTATAAGTATGCGGTTATTGGCCGCACTCCAGCTTGGGCTCATCTGCACCTTCAATGTGTTTACCACGGAATCCGTTGCTGTACTGATAGTGCGGAGGTATAGATATGAGGGTCCGGTTCCGCCGATATATGTCGCGCCCGCTGAGGTCGCGTATACATATGCGCTATCGGGGGAAACGCCTGGTGAAGTGGTTACTGAGGGCACGCCCTCGACGGTGGTCACCTTGCCGGTAATTGCGTTATAGGCGAACAGGCCCTCAGACTGGTAATAGACAAAGAATGCCTGCTGCTGGTTGGGCAGCACGGAGATGCAGCTGGATGCGTCGTGGGTGTTCCCGTCGATTGTTACGTTGACAGAGGTCATGGTCTGCGTGTTTATCACGCTTATGTTGAATGGGTCCGCCCCGGCCGACTGGGTATAGGCAAGTATCGGAAGGGTTTGCACTGTCACCACCGAGGCCTGCGAGGACGCTTGGAGGCCGTTGGCATCGGTGACCTTCTCCACTACGCTATAGCTCCCCAACCCCAGGAATGTTACCGTATTCCCGGAGAGCGCGTAGCTGGATGGGCTCACTGAATATGAATATGCGTATGGAGGGGTTCCGCCTATTGTAGCATTAGTGAATGTGACGCTCTGGCCAAGGTAGATTGACGCTGAGGCGGGCGAGATCGATATCGCAAGCGATGAGGTAGGGCCGCCGCTGCACCCTGTCTGTGGGACGCTGAACTGCACGCTAGGCATTACGTTGTTGGGCGGGTAGGCGCGGATTCTGTACCAATCTATCGCAGAGAGCGAGTTGGCCGAGAAGATCGAAGCGTAATATGTGGCTGGATAGAGGTGGTTTGGTGATGGCACGCTGGTCTGATGAGCGTAGTTTATAGTACAGAACTCGTTTGTCAGGGATACAACATAAAGGCTCCTTACATTTGGACTTGTGTTGTACTGTGCAAAGAGGGTCCCAGATCCGGTCTGGTTGAGGCCGTGTGAGCAGCCGAATTGTATGTTTTGCGGCAGGGAGATCCAGTTTGTGACCCCGACGAATGGGAAGAATCCGTTGCCACCCACCGCTACGAAATTGGCGGCATAAAGAGGTATGTCACCAAAGTTTGAAGTTGATGGCGGATACACTGCAAGCGCCTCCAGCACGGTTGGCATGCTTACAGGAGTGGTATAATATGAAACCTTCTGCGGGTCCTCGCTTCCCGCCCAGTTGGATGGCAGACTCGATGGGGATAGCTGGTTGTCGTTCCAGTAGTTGGTGAAGACACTGGCGCCGTTGTCGTACTGGCCAAATGTCGGGGAGAGCTGTGGCGCCTCCCCTGCAGAGCCGCTGTATTCACTGCCCTTTGTCAGGAAAGCCATCTGCACCGTGACCATGGAATTGGCACCTATTCCGCTGGGCAGGTTGACCCAGAATATGGCGCTGGTGCTTGTTGAGCTGCAACCACTCTCGCACCATGACGCGATGGCTGAACCACCTTGATAGAATCTTATGTTGCCCAGATCCCCGGACTCATAAGGGGAATATGTCTGGGGGTTGAATGTTATCTCCTGCTGGAATGGTGCCGGAGTTGCCGACATCTGGCTGTTGGTTATCGAGAGGCATAGGTAGTATTGCACACTCCCCGGCGGGCAGGGAGGGCACTGCTGTGGCCCAGAAGGGTTCTGGATTGGGGCATTGGTGTTGACCGCCGGAATCAGCGTGTTCTCCCCCTGGCTTCTCCAGCTACCTGCGAATGTGTACTTGCTTCCGGACGGGCATGGTGCATTTCCGACTGCCCCGGGGCAGTAGTTGGCGGACATGTTGAATGTGCCCTTGTATGTCTGTCCGAGAATGAGTGGGGAGTTGAAACTCGCAACGCAGATCATTCCGCTGCCCTGTGGTATCGTTGCCACTCCGGTGCTTACCCCGTTGGCGGTGCAGTAGCCGCTGGCGCTCTTCATTCCCCCGGCAACGGCCTTGAATGAGCTTACATTGATTGCTCCTGGAAGCGACATCCCGAAGTAGACGATCAGGTCTGAACCAGTGGACCCCCCTAGGTTGTTGACCGTGTATGCAAGGTCAAGGCACTTGAGGCTGCCATAGAGATAGCACGAGTGCGGCAACGTGTTCGAAGGTAGAGTAGAAAGGACGACCAGAAGCGCGACACCTATTACAACCGCGATTATCATGAGCCCATAAGTTGAAAGAAGCTCAATTCCAGACTGAAGCCGTGGGGTCATGATGTGATTGCTATGGTATCATTTATAAACATTTATGTTTGCGCTCTATCTTCATGCCAGAAGGACGGGCGGCGTATACAGCCGGGTAGTCCGACCGAAAGATGCACATAGGCTTTAATATGCCGCGAAAGAATTCCCTAACGTGCCCGATTACTCGGTGGTGGTGAAGGGGTTGTCCAAGATCTTCAGCTCCGGCGACACTGAGATAACTGCTCTCGATGATGTCAGCTTCAGTATAGGTCGTGGGGAGTTCGCCGCGATAGTTGGACCATCTGGCAGCGGCAAGTCGAGCCTTATGCATATACTGGGGACCATAGACAGGCCCACGAGGGGGGAGGTCTACATAGATGGAGTCGCCACATCCAAGATGACGGGCGATCAGCTCGCTGAGTTCAGAAACAAGAAGCTGGGGTTCGTATTCCAGGCATTCAACCTGGTTCCGGGCCTCGATGCGCAGAGGAATGTCGAGCTACCCATGATGGTGAGCTCTGTCCCGGAGCACGAGAGGGCGAGAAGGTCTAAGGAGCTGCTAGACATGCTTGGCGTCGGCCACAGGCTCAAGCAGAGGGCGACGCAGCTGAGCGGGGGGGAGCAGCAGAGGGTCGCTGTTGCGAGGGCCCTGGTCAACAACCCATCGCTGATACTCGCGGACGAGCCGACAGGGAACCTGGACACGCACTCCAAGGAGGAGGTGATGAAGCTCCTCAAGGGCATAAGCAGGCGCACCAGCGTGACCATAGTGATGGTGACGCACGATCCCGCAACGACGAAGCACTGCGACAGGATAATTCATATTAAGGACGGAAAGGTTGAGAAGAACGAGGTAACGAGAAGATGAGACAAATTTTTGCGATATTGCTGCTGCTGATGGCAGCGGCACCTGCACTGGCGCTTGCCGGGACGAGCGGACCATCACCTATACCGAACCCCCCGTCATTCCAGATAAGCACCAATACACTTACGCTCTGCAAGGGCATAGTCAACTACGTGCCCGTGACGGTGACGAACCTCGGTAAGTTCAACGGAAGCATAACCATGGAGAGCGTCCAGCTCGGAGTCACTGGCAGGTCCATAGTTGCGATAGCAAATGGCACGACGACACTGCTTACAGTCCCACCAAACCGCTCCCAGACAGCGATGATACCAGTGTTCGTGAACCTCAATGGCTCTTCACTGGTTTCGGCTGGGGTAACGATAAGCTACAACTACCTGAACTACTACTCTGACAGCGAGATAAGGAACGTCAGCTTCGGGACCATGATATGCCCGTCGCAGCTTTCGGTATCGATATCCCCAACCGTTCTTACCTCTGGGAAGATAGAGAACGCAACCCTGATATTGAGGAACAACGGCACGACATCGCTCAATGACGTGTCGCTCAAGATGTCGCTCTCCCCGACAGACGGGCAGGTGCTTACGCAGCAGCCAATCCTCATAGACTCGATACCACCAATGGGCACGGCGCGCGTCAACGAGAACCTCTTCATAAACAGCAGCTCGCAGACGTTCCCCGTGAACGTCTCGGCGAGCTTGTACAATGGGACCAAGCTGATGCAGATAGCGGACAGCCTCACCGTGCTCTCGAGCGGAATAATAAACCTGACACCCTCTGGGATAACGGTGTCACCGACAACCCCGACCCCGGACAGCATATTCTCCATATCCTTCGTGCTTACCGACCTCGGCACCAGCAGCGCGTCTGCGGTAACTGCGACAGTGATTCCGCCCCCGGGGCTCGATGTCTTTGGCTCAAACTCAGTGTTCGTCGGCAGCATGCAGGTGGATAGCCAGACCCCGGTGACGCTCACCCTGAGCGCCACCAGCAGGACAGGCAACTACACGGTTCCGATAAGGGTCACCTACCTGAACAACCTCAGGCAGGAGAAGAACATCACCATAGACGTGCCTGTAAGCGTCGGGGGTTCCTTCCTCTCGTCAAACTCGTCTTCGGGCAGGGGGAATCTGGTCGTAACAGGGCCAAATGGCACCCAGGTCTACAGGAAGTCATCGGGCGGCGGCCTGATAATACTAATACTAGGGGTGCTGGTGGTTGTCCTGGCCGCGCTCTACTGGAGGGAAAGAGGGCGCAACAGAAAGGAGGCGAGGCGCTGATTCCAGGGAGAGCATGAAACTGGAGGACATCGCCTGGCTGAGCTTCAAGGACCTAAGGGAGAAGAAGGTCAGGACCGCGCTCACTGTTCTCATGGTGATGATAGGCGTCGCCTCGATAGTCGCCCTCACATCGCAAACGGCCGGCATAAGCGCCAGCATAAGCAAGTCCCTATCGGCGCTAGGACCCACTTCGGTGATAGTCATGCCGGCCGGCGGAACAGGTTTCACGGCTGCCGACGTAGGGTCCCTGTCCTCATTGCCGAATGTCAGCGCCGTCATACCGGTCATAGAAGGCAGCGGCACTGTGTATGCAAACGGCCAGAACACTAGCGTAAGCGTCATCGGGATAAGCCAGGAGGGGCTCAGGGAGTTCGTGGGAGGAAACGTGAGCATGTATCAGGGTGTGCTGTACAACGACACGGTCGCGCCAGACGCGCTGATAGGCCACAGCATAGCATTCCCATCGTCTCTTTCTGGGAGACAGAACGTGATGGTCAACTACCCGATATCGCTTAAGGTCGACGGGGGCAGGTCCGCACAGACGCTCACCGTACCTGTTGTCGGAATACTCAACGCGGTCGGCAGCAGCGTGGTCCCGACCGACACTTCAGTCTTCTTCTCCATCCAGTCGGCGCAGGTAATCCTCCACAGGACGTCCTACAACCTGATAATAGTCAAGGCGACCAACACCAGTAGCGTTGCGGCCCTGTCATCCCTTATAAGCACAATATATGGGAACAGGGCTAACGTGATAACCACGCAGCAGCTGCTCCAGACCGCTTCATCGATAATAGGGTCGATCAGCCTGCTCTTCGCCATAATAGCCGGGGTCTCGCTTCTCGTCGCCGCCATAGGCATAATGAACATAATGCTCATAGCGGTCTATGAGAGGACCCACGAGATAGGCATATTCAAATCTGTAGGCTTCACGGGCAGGCACATACTCCTCGTATTCCTGTCGCAGGCGATGATAATAGGGTTCATCGGTGGCGTGATAGGCATAGGCGCCGGGATGGGCGCCTCCTATGTGGTTGCAAGCGTGTTCGCCCATGCAGGTCCATCTGGTTCCGGAACAACCGGAACTGGCGCGCAGAACACCCAGTTCAAGGGCGGTGGAGGCGGAGTCTATGTCTCATCGGGCGGCGGGCCAGGCAGGGGCGGGGACAGTGGTGCGGCACCATCAAGCAGCTCGTCATCATCGCTTTCTTACAGCCCGGTGTTCACCCCTAGCACTGTGCTGGCGGCATTGCTGGTAGCCATGGTGGTGAGCATGATTGCAGGCATATACCCGGCCTGGCGTGCCTCGAAGATGGAACCCATAGACGCGCTGCGCGAGCTGTAGGGGAGGGGTTAGGTTGCCTTCCTGTAGTGGCTCCTGACGTAGGCTTCGACCCTCCTCTTGAATTCCGTGGGAGCGCCGTCGGCCTTGACGACCGCGACCTGCTTGCCGTCCTCGAAGATCGGGCAGCTCGGATTCTCCCCCGAGCCCGGGAGCGATATGCCTAGGTTGGCCTGCTTGCTCTCCCCCGGCCCGTTCACGACGCATCCCATGACCGCGACCTTCATGTCCTCCACGCCCTCGTAGCCGTTGCGCTTCCATTCTGGCATCTGCTTCTGCAGATATTCGGTCAGGTCCTGCGCCAGTTCCTGGAATGTTGTGGATGTGGTCCTTCCGCATCCTGGACAGCTCGAGACAAGCGGCGAGAAGTGTCTTATGTCGAGCGACTGGAGTATCTGGCCAGCCACTATGACCTCCTCGGCCCTGCTGGCCCCAGGCCTCGGCGTAAGCGATATCCTTATCGTGTCGCCTATTCCCTCGGTTAGCAGCAGCGATAGCGCGGCTGATGATGAGACGACCCCCTTGCTGCCCATCCCGGCCTCTGTGAGGCCCACGTGGAGCGGCTGCTCTATCCTCTTTGCAAGCATTTTATAAGCATCGACCATCTCGGGAACCTCTGATATCTTGGTGCTCACAACTATATGGTCTGGCTCGAGCCCATACTCTACAGCCTTGTTCACCGACTGGACAGCGCTCTCGACAACTGCCTCGACCATAACGCCCTTCGCATCCTTCGGAAGCTTCCTCTTGAGGTTGTCGTCCATCAGTTTTGTAAGCACTGTTTGGTCGAGTGACCCCCAGTTGACTCCTATCCTCACCGGCTTGTCGTGATCCTTCGCGACGTCGATCATCTGTTTGAAGTTCGCATCGTGCTTGTCCCCGAAACCGACATTCCCTGGGTTTATCCTGTACTTGTCAAGGGCATCGGCGCATTCCGGGGCCTCTGTGAGGAGCTGGTGGCCGTTGTAGTGGAAGTCTCCTATGAGCGGGATGTCCAGCCCCATGTCGTCGAGCCTCTTTCTTATCGGCATCACCGATCTGGCCATCGCGAGGTGCTGGACCGTGAACCTTACAAGTTCCGAACCGGCCTCGTGCAGCTCGACTATCTGTTTCACTGTTGCCTCTATGTCCGCGGTATCGGTGTTGGTCATGCTCTGCACCGCCACCGGGTGGTCAGAGCCTATGTGCATGTTCCTGATCCTGACCTGGAGGCTCCTGCGTCTGGGGCCCCACTTCGACTTGGGCATCTTTATTATCATACACCATCACTTCGCAGCTTCCTGCTTGATCGTAAGCTCCCTAGGCATCATGAACTTCATGTGCTCGTCTAGGACTATGTAGTTCTCCACCTTCGCGCCCCTCTGCTTGAAGCTGTCAGCGATCTCCATGACTATATGCTCAGGAGCGCTGGCGCCGGCAGATATGCCGAGGCATTTCTTTCCTTCAAACCACTCCTCCTTCAGCTCCTCTGCGGTGTCTAGCAGGTAGGAGTCGACGCCCAGTTTCTTGGAGGTCTCCACAAGCCTGTTCGAGTTGGATGAATTCTTGCTTCCCACCACGAGTATTATGTCGCACTTCTTCGCAGCGGACTTTATCGCCGTCTGCCTGTTGGTCGTTGCATAGCAGATGTCCTCAGATGGCGGGGAGCTTATCTTGGGGAACCTCTTCTTGAGCGCAGATATGGTAGCCATGCACTCGTCTATCGATAGAGTCGTTTGAGTCAAATACACTAGATTGTCAGGGTTCTTGACCTGGAGGTGCTCCACCTCCCCCGGATTGTCGACAAGCTGCGTTATGTCGGGCCTGACACCCATGACCCCTATCGCCTCGGGGTGACCCCTATGGCCTATGTATATTATCTCCTTGCCCTCCCTTGCAAACCTGTTGAGCTCTATGTGGATCTTTGTCACGAGCGGGCAGGTCGCGTCTATTGTATATAGGTTCTTGGCCTTCGCCTGCTCTCTCACCGCTGGAGCTATCCCGTGGGCAGAGAAGACACAGATGCTGCTCTCTGGTATCTCTGACACCTCCTCAACGAAGATCGCTCCCTTGTCCCTGAGCGCGTCGCAGACTATCTTGTTGTGGACTATCTCGTGCTTCACGTATACCGGAGCGCCGAAGACCTTGAGCGACTCCTCGACCGTGTTTATAGCCCTGTCAACTCCGGCGCAGAAGCCCCTCGGACCTATCAGTAGGACTCTTTCTATCATCGCTACCCATATGAATCCCCATTTATTTAAAGGTTTCTAGATGGCGTATCCGCCAACGTCAAATAACGATATTGTGTGATGCCCGTTGGGTGAACCGGATGCAGGATGATGATCAGCTGCCTGCGACAGAACCAAAAGAAACAGAGGGCATCGCGCCGCTTGGCGGGTAGGCGCGCAGTCGCACCCACTGCATATGCACAGTCACATTTGACATCCTGACATCGAAGAATATCTCATTGCTGCAGGAATGAGAATTGCACGAATAGGGATTCCCGGTCCAGTCGCCGTAGTTGAGTTGCCCGTAGTTGTTGAACCCTCCAGACGCGTTGACATCCGACGTTGATATCACGCCCCAGGTACCCGCTGAAAGTTGCTGGGTCGTTATATATGCAGATGCCATGGGATAAGGGCACATGACCGCGCCATTCGGGCACCAGCTCCATGGGGTGGCTTGGTATTCCCACGCGAGAGCTGACTCCCCAAGGTACAGCCTGACCTCCTCAAGGCAGCTAAACCCACTGCAGGGGGTTGGGTCGCTGAATAGTACATATGCGTCAGTGACCGTGCCGCTCATCTGCAGATTGGTTGCGCTAGCCTCGATCGGACCGAGTGTGTTCGAGTCTTGTATGGTCAGGATATTGCTCACTGTTATCGCGTTGCAGGTGCTTATGCATGTCCATTTGGCACCCGAAAGCGTGTTGCCCTCAAAGTTTGAGTAGAATAGGGGAAAGACGCTGGCCCCGTTGTCGTACTTGGCGTAGGGGCTGGTGAGCTGCGGTGCCTCGCCCGCGTAGATGCCGTCATACTCTGGCGTATTGTAGGCGAAGACCATGTAGACAACGCTGTTGCCGCTTGCGGGTATTCCCCCAGGTATGCTTACCCAGAAGGTAGAACTGCTGGATGAGCTTCCACAGCCGCTCTCGCACCAGGAGTATAGCTCCTGGCCCCCCTCATAGAACCTTATGTTGCCGAGATCAGAGGCCTCGTACTGCGAGTATTGTGAGGGGTTGAATGTCACCATCTGCTGGAACGGCGCAGGCGTTCCCTGTCCCTGCGCGTTGTTCATGGTCACCTGGATGTAGTTGCTTCCGGAAGGTATTCCTGGAACCCCGCTGCCAGCCACAGTTGCTTTCACTGTTCCCACCTCCTGTACCACTGTGGCGCCAGAACCTTGCGCTGGGGCATAGTACTGCACCCACAGGGTTCCCTGATATGTAGAGCCCAACTGCCTTCCCTGCACGCCCGGGCACTGGAAGTCCAGCATGCCTACCTGCCCAGACTGGAGAGTTATGCTAGTGCCCTCCCATGTGGTTGGCTCGGTCTGGTTTGCGGAGCATCCAACCGCTGTTATTGTCTTTGTCTGGCCGACCTGCCCTATAGATGCTGTCAGTGAGCCCGATGAATAGAGCACGGGCTGGGTGCAGGAGAATCCGGCCAGGACAGAGCATCCTGTGGCTGTGCCACCGCTGCCAACCAGGTTGAATATACCCAATGAGTATATCACGCCCATTGCAACGACGATGGAAAGTATCGCCCAGCCGTATGTCATAAGGAACTCTATGGCTGACTGTGACCTCAACAACATGGTGGAATTATCTTCTAATAGATATAAAAGCATTCGCGCTGGTCAGTTTGCGATGCATGCAGATACTGGCACCATTTTGTGTAGAGAAAATTGCAGGTCAGCTGGAGATGCTACCGAAAGAGGCGGAGGGCATCGCGCCGTTTGGTGGATATGCCCTAGTCCTCAGCCAGAATACATTGAGCTGCCCGCCGTATCGGGCCACGATCTGCATGCTTGTGAAGGAGTCTGGATGCTGGTTCACAATGTAGTTCTGGCTGTCGTAGATGGTGGAACCGTAGTCGTAGCTCGCATAAGTGCTCGACTTCAGGTTGGTGCTATAGCTCCAGACATGGTTGCCAAATGAGGGTTGTGGCGAAAATGCGCCGCCTCCACCGTAGGATGAGCCGTACGCATCGCTGTGTGGTCCTGACCCGAATGGGTTATACCCCAGGCAGGCCTCGACAGGATTTATGCCTCCGGGTTGGAGCAGGCATTCGCCAACCCCCTCCAGATAATTGGGGGAGGCGTAGGCCTCACCGTAGAAGTCCAGCGCTCCTCCAGTCGTGTTGCTTATATAAGTAATAGCCGGGCCTGTTCCGCCCAGCGCGAATAAGCCGTTGTTGACCGTGCCAGTGCAACCCCAGCCGCTTGGACACGAGGTTCCGGCGAAGTTCTGGTAGTAGCTGAATACATTGGCCCCATTATCGTGCAACGCGTAGCTCTGTGGTACTGAAGTGGTGTTTTGGAATATGTAGGCTGCAAGCATCATGTCTGCATCATTGCCGCTGTTGGTTGATATTGTGACCGTGTATGAGCCGGCAGAAAGGGAGTTGCATACGTAGATCAATGCGCTCTCATAGGTATCATAGGTTGTAGTGGAACCGGTGCATCCTGATGGGAGGTTGTTGAGCCCGCATCGCACATCGACCCCGGGGTTGCCGGAGCCCTGGCTACATCCGCCAACAAGCACGACAAAGCTGGTTCCCGCGGTGGTTATGCCAAGCGGAACAGAGTTGCATGCGGTACTGCAGTAAGTCCCGTTGTCCGCCTCTTCGGTCCTGTACGCTATGCCATTGGTATTTAGAGCCACCCCGACGCCAGACCAGCTGTTCTGCCCTGTGCCCCCATCCACGTTATACGAGGCGCTGCAGCCGCTGGAGGTTCCAAGCCCGGCCAATACTATATAGTCAAACTCGTCCGAGAACACGCTTGACATGGATGTGTGGGCCCTGAATCCGTTCCCTTCTGCGATCCCACAAATCCACATGTTTGCTCCCGAAAGCGAGGGGCTCACCGTTATCCCGGATGGTGACGAGACAGATATGACATTCGTTGCGAATTTTATCTTGCTGCTAGAGGGTTGGTATCCTGTGACGCTTTGAAGTGGCGACTCCCCCGCATAAATACCATCGTAATCAACAGAAATGGTGTTCTCCAGTACCATGTCTATGACCGTGTTGCTGTCAGCACCTATGCCACCCGGTATCTTGACCCAGAAGACCGCCTTTGCTGAACCTACAAGGCAGCCACTCTCACACCAGGAATAGAGCTGCGTGGAGCCCTGATAGAAGCGTATGTTGCCAAGATCAGAGGCCTCGTTGGCTGTGTAGAGGTTCGCTGAGACATTTATCATCTCCTGGAAGTTAGACCCTGTGGCATTGGCCTGCGCATTCGTCAGCGTTATAGGAACGTAGCTGCTCCCGAGAGGTATTCCTGGAAGCCCTGATCCAGTCACCGGAACCTTTATTGTAGCAATCTGCTGCGTCACCGAGCCGCCGCCAGACGGTCCGTAGTATTGTATCCAGAGGGTTCCCTGATATGTTGACCCGAGCTGCTTGCCTTGGAAACCGGGGCACTGGAAGGTGAGATTTGATACCTGCCCCGACTGGAGCGTTATGCTTGTGGTCTCCCACGCCGTAGGCGCGGTCGAGTTAGACGAGCACCCTGTTGCTGTTATCGTCTTTGTTCCCCCCACCTGGCCGAATCCGATCGTCATTGAGCCAGAAGAGTAGAGCACAGGCTTGGTGCAGGAGAAACCTGCAAGGACCGCACAACCGCTGGTAGAGTTGGCACCGAACCCAAATATCCCTAGTGAGTACAAGACGCCAAGTGCGACAGTCACAGCGACTATCGCCCAGCCGTATGTCATGAGGAACTCTATGGCTGACTGACTGCTCCTTTCCCTTCCCCTGGCCATTATATACCTTCGTCGGGACCTTATAAAAAGCTTTACCTAGCTGATCAAAAATAAAAATATGGACTCTGCGGGATTTTCAAAACCTTTGGGCAAACCCAAAAATTTATTTGAACCCGCAACCTCTTGCATGCCATGCAAGCGCGCTACCGTTGCGCCAAGAGCCCATAATAAGCGTGAACTACATAGGGGAGACGAAGATTATGTTGCCGCCCCTGAGGACGATCGTGCCTATCTTCGTCTTAGGCTCGCTGCCCTCAAGCTCCTCCGCGTTCTCTATCGCGAGGTTCATGTGCATGTCGAAGCAGCGCAGCCTTCCGCGTATAACCATGTTGCTCTTCATCCTTATCAGCACCTGCTGCCCGAGCGCCTTGCTGAGGAGATCAAAGGGCCTTTCCTGATTCATCATAACATCCGTAATAGATGGCACATTCACCTTTTTAAGCCTTGACCCAGAGGCGGCGCGCCCCATGTTAGAGCCGCACCGCTGCGCCGGCACCGAAACCACAGGAAAGGGATATATAGGATTCCCGCCAATTCAGAATCATGTCGCAGCAGATGAGGGCAAGCGAGCTCAGGTCCACGCTATTCATCATCATATTGATGGCCTCCCTGATAATGTTCGCCGGATCGGTCTATATGGTAAAGCAGATAGCCGAGATATATGGGGCGGGAGCGGGGGCTGTGCTGCAGACCAGGTCGGACGGAGCCCAGATCGCGCAGTCGCTGCAGCCGATAAGCTCGAACCTTGGGCTCTTCCACATCGGCGCAGTAATGTCATACGTGCTATCAATAATAGCGATAATACTGTTCGGGTCTGCGCTGCTGATGGTCGGCAAAAGAAAGGATGAGGACGCGACGCACGCGCTGACCTATGGGCTCCTCAACTCAACCTTCCTTGGTATATATGTCATAATAATAGCGGTGATCCTCTCATACTTCTACAGCTACCTCAGCGCATCTTACCTTCTGGTAATATACGGGGGCATCGCACTTGGCGCTGTCGCCAACGGCTACCTGCAGTACGAGCTCAGGGCCAAGCCCTCGGTGCACCTGATGAGCGCCTCGATAAGCATAGACCCGTCCACCCCATTCTCTAACATGATAAACCTCCAGGATGAGATATTCTCAAAGATGGGCGGCCACTTAAGGGTGATAGACAAGCACTTCAACAGCGCAGCGCTCACTAACCTATCGAGGCTGATAGAGGGATATGCCGGGAACCTCAGCAAAATAACAGTGATAACCTCCAAGGAGATGCAGGACAGCAAGTTTTCGCTCAACGCATCGGAGTTCGAGAAGGAGATGCAGGGTAGGGGAGTCCCAACGGAGATAAGGGTGATGGATCCCAAGGACTCTGCGGAGCAACACGAGAGGCTCCTCATGGACGACCAGGTCGCCTACAAGATACCGCCCTTCAGCATAATAAACAGGAAGAGCGAGCACATAACGAAGGTCAAGGCGGCCGAGGCGAGGGCGAGATTCCATCTGCTCTACGCAAGGGCCCAAAAGATATAGATAAATAATCGAACTGGGAATAGTACAGCGTGTTTAAATGCCGGCTGGGAAGCTCGTGGTTTTCGAGGGCATAGAGGGTTCGGGGAAGAGCACCCAGGCGAAGCTCTTCCACGAGGAGCTCCTGAGGAGGGGAGAGAAGTCGATCCTAACAGCTGAACCGACGCAGCACGCTACCGGAAAGCTGATAAGGGAGCTACTGAAGAGCGAGAGCAAGGTTGACATAAGGACCCTGCAGCTGCTCTTCGTGGCGAACAGGTCGGAGCATGTTGAGACCTTCATAAAACCGAAGCTTGAGGAAGGTTATACCGTGGTGAGCGATAGGTATTCGCCATCCACGATAGCCTACGGGGCGGCATTCGGCAGGGAGCTAGGCCTTCGGGTAAGCTACCTCATCGATGTCCATGCACCTTTCGTACCACCAGACCTGATACTTTTGATAGGCGTGACCCCAAAAAGGGCGATGGAGAGGATAAGGGCGCGCAAGGGCCAATGGGAGCGTTTCGACGACGTGGCGAGCCTGAAGGCCTTGGAGGCGAGCTACGTTAAGGTCGCCAAGGGCTATTATCCGTCAAGGTGGCGGGTGATTGATGGCAATGGCAGCGTAGATGAGGTTAAGTCCGATGTCGTGAAGGCTTGGAAGGAATTCGAGAAGGGGAGATAGCTTGGCCAGCAAGATAATAGCGGTGCCCATAGACAGGGAGCTCGGCCCGCTGATAGGGAAGAAGGGGAACGAGACAAGCATGAGCTTCTACAACAGGAAGGTTGGAAGCGACATAATTGTTGCGATCTCGCCTTCTGACATAGAGGGGAAGTTCTATGCGCTGCCGAACACGCTCATACTGGCGGAGCAGATTGTGATAGACACCTCGTCCGTTGACCCGCTCTTCGGTGAGGTGCTTGTGGCAGCGTCGCTTTTGGGGAAAAGGATCATCTTCACGAAGGATGGGGACATCAGCAAGCTTATCTCTGGGCTTGAACTGCCGGAGCACGAGTTTGTCGAGAGGGACAATCTCCTCTCTGCGGTGGAGTCCTACCGGTCGAAGGGGAACGACGGCAGCGTCAAGGTGGAAATAGACAGGTGTTTCAACGTCAAGGGAGTCGGGACTGTGCTGCTCGGAGTCGTGACAAGGGGAGTCCTGAGGAAGCACGACAAGCTCCTGAAGCCAGGAAAGGAGGTCGTGGTCAGGTCGATACAGTGCCAGGACGAGGACGTGGAGTCCGCGGAGCTGGGCTCGAGGGTCGGGATCGCGGCCAAGGGGGTAACCGATGACGACGTAAAGAAGGGGGACGTCCTCTCTACCTCGCTCATACCTTCCAGGAATGCAATAACGATAAGGGCGAGGTTCAGCAAGGTCGCCAACGAGCAGGCCAGGGAGGGGAACCAGTACCAGATCTTCACGGGCTTCAACTCCTGCAGCTGCATCCTTGAGAAGATCGCAGGAGGGATGGTGTCGCTTAAGCTGGACAAGGAGCTCCAGCTTGAGAAGGGAGACACGGTGATGCTCGGGAGGACAAGGGCACCGAGGCTCTTCGCCGCTGGAACTGTGGAGTGAAGCAGAGGTCGGGGCTCAGGCTTTTATTCATGGCTGTATTATCATTACTATGGTCTGGGTAGACAATTTTCTTGACGCCTGGGAGGCGGTCGAAAAGACAGTGGACTGGAGAACCGCGAAGCCCTTCACTGTTGATGCGCTGGATCCATATTACTACGACCTGGTTATTGATCGCATCCTCTCAGCGCTTGACAGCGACGCAGTCAGAGGGGCTGACCCGAGAAGCATTTTCGCAGGCCCGGCAAACGTGAGGAACCAGATGGTTGTGATCCTCTTTTACTCGAAATTCTACAGGATACCTAGCCGCGATAGGATGAGGATTGCGGAGTTCTACCGCAAGGTGCTGGAAAGCTATTCCCCGAAGGATCCGTTCACCTGCAAGGGCACGAACAAGATTTACAGCGATGCTGAAGTATTCGGTTTAGCGAGGGCCAGGGGATGGTCCGGGGCGACACCGGAGTCGTCAAGGGAGTTGGGAAAGCTGCTTGTGTCGCTAGCTTCGTTGGCATACAGCCTCTACACCGATGCGACGCCAAGCCTCTGTGGTGAGTTCCATGGACCTTATGACGTGTCGGAGCGCTTCGGAAGAGGCCATACCCTGATAGTGAGGGACTACTTCAACCTCAGGCCTCATGAACTCTGGCGCCACGTCAAGGATTACAGGCTCGGCTCGGTGAAAATCTATTCCATCTACAAGGACGTGAGGATCAGGCACGACTTCTACGGCAACTTTGTCGCCGACAGGAACCTGGTCGATAATCTGGCCTTCTACAAGGTGTTCATGAACGGCAGGCCGGTAGGCAGGCTCGGCGGGATAAAGGAAGCGCGCGAGTATCTTGCGCAGCTGACTCTGGACCAGTCCAACAGACTGGGAAGGATGAGCCTTGAGCAGATGAAGAGAAAGTTCATGGAGACCGAGATGCTGCAGTACAAGCGGCTCTTCGAGCTTTCTGGGGTAAGGCCAGGGCCAACCAAGGAGATGGTGGGGAGGATAAAAAATAGAAAGCTGCTTAAGGGGTTCGGGGTCTGGGGCCAGGACAGGATCCTAACCGGGAAAGATATAAAGTATTTTAGGGAGATAATGGATCCGAGGACAGAGAGATACTACAATTACAAAATGGGTGGATGACTTGGAGGCAATAGTGAAGGGGCTGCCGGCCTCGCCGGGGACCGCACGGGGCAGGGTCGTAATCGTCAAGTCGCAAAAGCATTTCGGCAAGGTGAAGGAAGGCGACATCCTGGTCGCTGAGCACACCGATCCTTCGATGGTGCTGGTTATGCAGAGGGCCGCAGCGATAGTTACCGACATGGGTGGGATAACCTCGCACGCGGCAGTAGTATCACGGGAGATGGGCACGCCCTGCATAGTAGGCACCAAGGTCGGGACAAAAAAACTGCATGACGGAGACATGGTTGATGTAGACGCGAGGAAGGGGACTGTTACGGCGATAGGTTGAATTATGTTTGTCAGAGCCTTCGGGGAGCTGTCAAAGGCCGACGTACCAGTTGCAGGAGGCAAGGGTGCTTCGCTGGGAGAGATGATGCGCGGGGGCTTTACAATCCCGCCGGGTTTTGTCATCCTTTCCACCGCCTTTGACGCGCTCCTGGATGAAAGCGGGTTAAGGCGAAGGGTAGATTCTATCCTAAAGGAGGTTAGGATTGAAGACGCCAAGAGCGTTGAAGAGGCGTCGAGGCGGATAAGGAAGTTGATATTGAGTGCTAAGGTCCCTAGGGCCATGACCGAGGAGATAAAGACCGGCTTCGCCCAGCTGGATTCCCCGTATGTGGCAATCAGGAGCTCTGCAACTGCTGAGGACAGTGCCAGCGCCGCATGGGCCGGACAACTGGAGTCCTACCTCAACACGACCCAAAAATCGCTGATACTAAACGTGAAGAGGTGCTGGGCCTCCCTGTTCACGCCAAGGGCGATATTCTACAGGTTGGAGAAAGGCCTTGCGAGCCAGAGAATATCAGTTGCGGTAATTGTGCAGAGGATGGCGGAACCGGAGGTTTCGGGAATCGCGTTCTCTGTTCACCCAGTTACCCAGGACAGGAACTGTCTCATCATAGAGGCGGGCTATGGTCTGGGGGAGGCGATAGTTTCTGGGCAGATAACTCCAGATAGCTACGTGGTCGAGAAGAAGCATCTGAATATAGAGGAGAGGAGGGTAGAGACGCAGGCCAGGGCTTTGACCAGAGGAACTGGAGCCGGCAACAGGTGGGTAAAGGTCAGGGGTGCTGTTGCAGGGAAGCAGAAGCTAACTGACACTAATGTGCGCAAACTCGCAAAAACTATACTAGAGATTGAGGCGCACTACGGGTTTCCCTGCGATATAGAATGGGCGCTTGAAAATGGTTCATTTTACATCCTGCAGAGCAGGCCCATAACGACTCTTGCAGACGAGAACAGGAGCAGCGAGCTGGATAGAGCTGCAATGACCACAGGCAGGCAAGGGGTCTCGGTCTCGAAGTATATGAGCAGGGAGATATCGCTCTTCTATACTGATGTTTGGAACGAGGGCGAGATACCCGCAAGATACGTGGCCGGGACCACGCTGGAGACGATGTTGTTTCTCAGAGGCAGAACCGGGATGACAGACATATATTATGCGCCGTATGAGATGGAGAGGAATTTCGGCCTCGTGTGCAACGAATTAGAGAGGAATCAAGAGGCCATAACAGAGATCATATCCGAGTTCCGCGCGTATTTCAACAAGCTCCTACCCTATCTGGAGGGTAGGGCGATCAGGGACACAGAGGAACTGAAGCAATACCACGACGATTGGGCGACCTGGTGGTCTATAATGTCCTATGTATGGGTGATCCCACAGATCGAGGACATGCCCAAAGGGATACGAAATCAGGCGTTGAAAGAGAGGGAGCGTACGCAGAAGTATTCTGATGCCCTTGACAAGCCATTCTTGAGATTCGTCAGGGACAATTACCCAAAATACGCCGCGATTGCGGACCTTCTCACTCCGGTCGAGGCATACAGTCTGGGAAGCCTTCCGCCCCAAAAGATCAAGGGGATCCAGGCGCGTCGCAAAGGATGCGCACTGCTCACGATCAATGGTCGGTCGAGTCTCGTGTCCCTAAAGGTTGCGAAAAAGAGGCTGGAACGCAACGGCATTTCTATACTGAAGCCGAAAATAGATGCCGCAGATGGGCTCAAAGGCATGGTCGCCTCCCCCGGAGTCGCCAAAGGCAGGGTGCGGCTGGTCCTATCGAAATCCGACTTGAAGCATGTACGCAAGGGTGAGATAATGGTCACTTACGCCACTTCCCCGGACTACATTCCGGCAATGGGGCTCTGCTCGGCAATCGTGACAAACGAGGGCGGACAGGTCTGCCATGCAGCCATAGTTAGCAGGGAACTTGGGATCCCGTGCATCGTAGGAACGAGGGTAGGCACCGAGGTACTGAAGACGGGAGATACGGTAGAGGTAGACGCGATCCGCGGGATGATCAGGATTGTTGATGCATCAATAGGGTAAATGTTTTATACCCAGCCATGGGAAGGTATTTTCATGAACATATTACAGCTCGAGGCCCTCTCTATAACGACTGTCACATTCATACTGAGCTTCGCCCTTGCCTTCTACATAACCAGAAAGTACAGGAAGGCCAAGAAGACCAACCTGCTCTTCTGGAGCTCTGGAATGCAGGCATTCGCAGTTGGCGTGTTCATCGAGATGATATTCGCGCTCGGTGTAGTTACCGGTTTCCTGACCGCATTTTATCTCTTCCTCGTGGCAGTGATAGTTGAGCTGCTGGCCCTAGGCTCAATCCAGCTGATCAAATCCCCAGCGGCCAAGAAAGTTTACTATGTATATTGCCTCCTGACCACGCTGCTTCTTCTCTATTCGGTGCTGACCTCAAACGCCTCGAACTTCGTGGTTAACTATGTTGCCTGGGGGGTGCCGCCGCTGCTTGTCACCATCTTCTCGACGCTGATAACGATACCTGCTGCTGCCGTATTGATCATAGTAGCCGCACTTAGTTACAGGAGGAAGAGGAGCCCCGGAATGCTGAGCATAATAGCAGGTGTTGTCTTCGTCTCGATCGCCGGAACCCTCTACATAGTCTCGTTTCCGTCACTTCTTTACATATCGGAGTTCGTCGGCATACTGCTCCTCTGGTACGGCTTCTACAGTGGTTGAATGGTCCCGGTTGTAATGTTTGACAGGTTCCTCATGGGTTTCTCGCTCTTCGTGCACATAATACTCGCCTCGCTTGGAATCGCGCTTCCCGTGATAATGCTCTCTGCAGAGTACCTGGGAGTAAGGAGAAACGACAGGCACTATTCCACTCTGGCCAGGAGGCTGGCGATAGCCTTCGTCGTCCTGTTCGCAATCGGGACTGCGTCAGGGATACTTGTCGCAGTCGAGATGCTTGTCCTCTGGCCCAAGTTCATGCAGCTTGTGTCGCAGGTGGCCATACTGCCGTTCTACATTGAGGTATTCGCCTTCTTTGTCGAGACGATATTCATAGGGATATACTTCTACTCCTGGGACAAGTTCAAGAACAAGTACCTGCACATCCTTTCCGGGGTGCCTATAGCCGTGGCGGCTGTGCTCTCGGGCGTATTGATAACAATACTCAACGCATTCATGAACACCCCGGGCAGTGTCTTCAACGAACCTGCATTCATAGCAAACGGGACTGTTACCGGGGTGCATCCGTTTGCGGTGTTCTACACGCCTTCAGCGGGCATGGAGGTGTTGCACGCGATATCGAGCACCTATTTCGCCGGCGCGTTCGTATTCCTTGCCTTCATGGCTTTCATGCTGCTCCGCACTACGGACATAAGCAAGAGGACGTACTTCAAGAAGGGGCTTACGCTTGCTTTGATCCTTTGCGTCCTGGCAACACTGCTCTCGATATACAGCGGCATAAACTCGATCGCGACGCTGCAGCACGTCCAGCCCGAGAAATACGCCGCGATAGAGGGAAACCTCTTCCACAACATGTCGCATGCGCCTGAAAAGATAGGTGGCTTCCCCATCAATGGGACCCTCAAGTACTACGTGAACATGACCGACATGCAGAGCATCCTGGCAGGCGGTAGCCCGGCTGCGATCGTACCTGGCCTCCTGAATTACTCGCGCTCCACGTGGCCGCCCCTCATAGTGCACCCAATGTTCGACTTCATGTTCGGGATGAGCCTTGTGGTGGGCTTCATACTCTTCGTCACAGTGATCCTGTGGTTGCTCAAGAGGGACCCGCTTGAGAGCAGGAAGATCCTCTGGCTGCTCGTGATCTGCGGGATACTTGCGGTGCTGATAATGGAGGACGGATGGATCCTCTCCGAGTTGGGCAGGCAGCCCTGGATAATATACAACGTTATGACCGTTGCATCTGTTGCGAACTATTCGTCAGGCGCACTGCCCGCAACGATACTTATATTTGCCTTCTATGCGATTGCACTGCCGCTGGTAGTGATCCTTCTGAGGAAGATATTCAGGGACAGGCCGCTTGAGGCCGAGTTGAGAGGATGAACACACTATACATTCTGAATCACGTCGTGTTCTCGGTATTCATGACCCTGCTCTTGGTGGAAGGGGGCTTTGCG
Organism: Microcaldota archaeon; assembly: GCA_028866775.1. Lineage (GTDB taxonomy): Archaea > Micrarchaeota > Micrarchaeia > Micrarchaeales > Micrarchaeaceae > JAJYUY01. Next base: position 139,761 of record JAGWHK010000003.1, read on the forward strand.
ATAACAGCGCTGGTCGCGTACGAGAAGTACAAGGAAAGGCTCATGAGTTACATAACGCCGATCTGGGAGGTCACTGGGACATTCGCGGTCTTCTACGTGGTCAATTTTGAGGCAACATTCCCGAAACTCCTCGGAGTTGTCGGCACGCTTTATGCCCTCCCGTTACTGGTGGCCGCCGCGCTCATAATATTGAGGAACGTCTTCCTGATACATGGAGAGTATCAGGGCGATGTGGGCAGGGAGGCAAGGTATCTGAAAATATACGCGCTGTCGACAGTCGTGGCGCTGGTCATACTGCTCTCGGTACTGAGCTCCGCCATTACGGGCGCCGGAATAAACACGACGGCCGTGACAGCCTCATTGGCGATGTACCTGAACCCATTCAACTTGATCGCGATCGCCTCTGCGCTCCTTGTATCGTTGTCTCTCGCGATCGGGATATTCAGGATCGGGAATCTCGACAGGCTTGGATGGCTGCCGCTGGCACTTGCGTTTGCGCTATTTTACATCGGAATTGCGGCATTTGCCCCATCGTTGTCTGCGAATCTTGGTGCATTTGTAGGGTTCATAGCCGCATTCGTCATCTTGGTTGCGGTTCTGGGGATTCTCCAAGCTAGGAGTTGGAAGCATTCAGGAAAGTTATCGGTATTCGCTGTGCTTTTCGCCATTGGGCTGGTAGGTATGATTGAGTACCCCTACATCTTCGGCTCGGCTGATATAAATGCGTACCTCAACAGCTCTGCACTGGCTGGACCCATAGTTACCATAACATTGGTGGGCGGGTCGATTGTGGCCGCATCGCTTGCCTACCTGATATACATCAGCTACCTGCGCAGAGGAGCTTATGAGGATTAAACTAGCTTCGCGATCCTCAGAAAGTTGGTAAAGAGTTGCCTGCCGTTTTTCTCTTATTCAGCAAGGATGCGACCGCCGGGATTTGAACCCGGGTTTACGCCTTGGAAGGGCGTAGTCCTACCAGGCTAGACTACAGTCGCGCAATTGATAGTTTATTCGTAGCAAACTATATATATTACTTGGAGCGCTACAATTGCATAGAGTGTTCAAATGGCAACTAAAAATTTTCTGGGCAGGGAAATACCGGTAGAGGGATCGAAGAATGGAGAGCTGAACCAGGCATTTTCCGGCACTAAGGGCGAGGTTGCGGCAAGCCATTTGAATAAGGTCGAGGCAGGACGCGCCGAACACCTTACGGTCCAAAGGCCTGCCATTCCGGTAGTGAGACAGCTTGAGCTACGATTGGAGTAAAAACTTAAAAAAGAAAGGAATCAGCCCGCGAGGCTGATCTCTATCTGGACTGTGTCCGGAACCCTTATCCTCATTATCTGCTTGAGCGCCTGGTCTGTCCCGTCGACTATTATGAGCCTCTTGCTGACGCGCATCTCCCACCTTTCGTAGGTGTGGGATCCGTCGCCGCACGGGGTCTTCCTAGTAGTCTGTATTAGTTTCTTGGTCGGGAGCGGAATCGGGCCCTTGCACTTTATCCCTGCAGAGGCGGCTATCGTCTTTATCTGCTTGGCGATGTCATCCACATCTGCGGGGGTGGTGCTTACGAGCTTGATTATCGCTTCCGACATTCAAGACCTCTTATGCCCTTGGGGTGACTTCCAGGACAACTCCTGCCCCGACAGTCTCTCCCATGTCCCTGACCGCGAACCTCCCGAGCTGCGGGAAGTCGCTGTACTTCTCGACCACGAGCGGCTTCGTCGGCTTTATCTTGACGATCGCAACGTCTCCGGTCTTGATTGTGGCAGGATTCTTCTCTGCCGTCTGACCGGTCTTGGGATCCTTCCTCTCAAGTATGTCCACTATCGTGCAGGCGAGCTGCGCGGTGTGGAAGTGGAATACGGGAGTGTAGCCCTTCGCTATCACGTTCTGGTGGTGCAGGACTATCATCTGGGCGGTGAACTCGGCGGCAACCTTTGGAGGGTTGCTTGCAGGTCCAACGACGTCTCCCCTCTTCATGTCCTTCTTCTCAACGCCCTTGATGTTGAAGCCTATGTTGTCTCCAGGCTCGGCCTTCTGCAGCTGCTTGTGGTGCATCTCAATGCTCTTGACCTCTGCCTTTGCGCCGCTCGGCATGACCACAACCTGGTCTCCGATCTTCAGAACGCCTGTCTCGACCCTTCCTACCGGGACTGTTCCGAATCCTGAGATGGAGAACACGTCCTGTATCGGGAGCCTGAGCGGCTTGTCTGTCGGCTTCTCAGGGACCTTGAGCAGATCGAGAGCCTCCATGAGCGTAGGCCCTGTGTACCACGACATCTTGTCCGACTTCTTCTTTCCGGAGTTCGAACCCTCGAGTGCCGAGTATGGTATGAATGGCACGTTGTCGAGCTTGAAGCCGAGCTGCTTGAGCAGGGCTGTGAGCTCTGTCTTGAGTGTGTCGTACTTCGCCTGCTTGAAGCCGTCCACGTCCATCTTGTTTATCGCAACGATCAGCTGCTTGACTCCGAGCACGTTTATCAGTATCAGGTGCTCCCTTGTCTGGGGCTTTATCCCCTCCTCAACGCTGCATACGAGGACAGCTGCGTCAGCCTGGCTTGCACCGGTAATCATGTTCTTGACGAAGTCCTTGTGGCCCGGTGCGTCTATGATCGTGAAGTAGTACTTGGAGGTCTCGAACTCCTTGTGGGCTATGTCTATCGTGATTCCACGCTCACGCTCCTCCTTGAGCTGGTCCATGACGAAGGCGAACTCGAATGTTGGCCTGTTGAACTGCTGGGTCAGCTCCTTGTATCTCTGGATATCACGGTCTGTTATCGCTCCAGATTCGTAAAGAAGTCTTCCGACTGTCGTAGACTTTCCGTGGTCGACGTGACCAACGAATATCAGGTTCATGTGCGGCTTGTCTGCCATAATTTCACCGATTTAGCATTAAACTATTGATTTGCCAGACGGAAAAAGAAGCTAACTGCTATCCCCGTATGACTGTGCATATATCACCGGCTAAGATATAAATATCTATGCTTAAGCTACCGATAGGACCGAGGTTAGGTATATATATTACCTGGGGCGGAAGTATAAAACGTGGTATTAATGCAGAAGGACGATGTCTTTGTGGTTATCGATGCCACTCCAAACCTGCAGGCAAGGGGCCGGATGGAGAGGTACGTGGCGGTCAGGGCACCCAGGCATCTTGCCGAGGACCATGAATTCCTCAGAAGGCGTGCAGCGAACAACGGCAGGGCGTCTACGGCAGTATTCCTTGACGCACCGAAGAAGCATGATATAGGCGCTGTGCTTGAGATAAACTATGTGAGGGAGACAATCGAGCGCGAGCGACGCCTCCTTCGCAGGGTGCAGAGCGATAAGATTCCCGAAGAACCTGGCACAAAGACAAAACTGCCTGCGATAACTTAATAAGCTTCTGCAGCCATCATCTGGTGGGTCATAGAGTGCCGGATTCAGCTATAGCAGTAAAAGGTCTGGTCAAAAAGTATGGGAACTTCACTGCCGTTGATAAGGTATCATTCAATGTCGGGGAGGGGGAGATATTCGGGCTTCTGGGCCCAAACGGTGCCGGGAAAACCACAACCATTTCTGTGCTTTCTACTATAATCAGCCTTACCTCTGGGTCAGCTGCAGTGTTCGGCAATGATGTGGACAGAAACAGGGATGCTGTGAGATCCATGATTGGGATGGTCTTCCAGGATCCCAGCTTGGACGACGAGCTCACAGGAAGGGAGAACCTGGACCTGCATGCCAGATTCTATGGCGTGAAGGGTGAAGAGAAAAAGAGGGCGATAGGAGAGGTCCTGAAGCTGGTGGAGCTTGGTGCGTATGCGGACAAGCAGGTCAGATCGTATTCTGGGGGGATGAAGAGGAGACTCGAAATAGCGAGGGGTTTCATCCACAAGCCAAGGCTGCTCTTCCTTGACGAGCCAACCATAGGGCTCGACCCGCAGACCAGGAGAAAGATCTGGGACTACATAAAGATGCTGAACGAGAGGGAGAGGCTCACGATAATAATAACCACGCATTACATGGAGGAGGCGGACGAGCTCTGCGATCGGATTGGGATTATAGACCATGGAAAGATAATCGCGCTAAACACTCCGGAGAAACTCAAGGACTCGCTTGGCGGCGATGTGATCAGGATTGGGACCCCTGCCCCAGGCAAGCTTGCCTCAATACTGAAGAAGAGGAAATTCGGCATGCGCGTTAAGGAATATGGAGGCGACGCGGTGGAGATCACTGTGAGGGATGGCAGCGCCCTGCTGCCCAGGATCATAGCGCTGGCCGAGAAGGGAAAGATCGATGTTGAATACAGCACCATAAAGAGGCCAACCCTGGAGGACGTATTCATAAGCCTCACCGGAAAGGCGATCAGGGAGGAAGAGGGCGACGCGAACACCGCAATGATGCGGAGGTTCATGGGGAGAAGGTAATGGCGAGCACGATCGACACGATATATGCACTCTGGCTCAGGGAGATAAAGCGTTACCTGAAGTCGAAGTCCCGAGTGGTCGGAAGCGGAGGCCAGCCGCTGATATGGCTGGCCCTCTTCGGCGTTGGCTTCGGCTCTGTCTTCACGCTTGCGGGAGGGGCAAGTTACCTAACGTTCATGGCACCGGGGATAATGGGCATGACGCTGTTGTTCAGCTCAATATTCTCAGGAGTCAACGTGATTTGGGACAAGCAGTTCGGATTCATGAAGGAGATACTCGTCGCCCCGGTCTCGAGGGTCGGCATAGTCTTGGGGAAGATAGCAGGCAGCGCAAGCATCGCGATGATGAACACGATCATCGTGCTGATCATAATAGTCATCTTCGGGGTACTGCCATTATCTCACATAACCGTCCCTTCTGTCGTCCTTACTCTTATATTCATGGCGCTCATATCCTTTGTGTTCATATCGATAGGGCTCCTGATCGCCTCCACCGTCAACAATGTTGAGGGCTTCCAGGTGATAATAAACTTCCTTGTAATGCCGCTCTTCTTCCTCTCCGGAGCGATATTCCCGATAACATCAAAGACCCCGATCTGGATGCAGGCGATCTCCGTGATAGACCCGCTCAGGTACGGGGTCGACGGGATGCGCTCGGCCCTGCTCGGGACAGGAGGAAGCGTTATATATCTGGACCTGGCCATAATGTTTGTGGTTGCTGTCGCATTCGTGCTTGTTGCCGACTGGGCGTTCAAGCGCATGCAGGCGAAGTAGCCGCATGGGTGTCGGGATGGTGAACATGTTGGCCGAAGGTGAATCTGGTCTTAGCAACTTGCCAGACCGGAGGATGGTCAGGAAAGAGATCGCGAACGTTCTTAGGAGGTTGCGTAGAAACAAGGAAGACGGCGAGTTGGTTCTGGTTCCAAAACTGGACCCTATCCCCCAGAAGACGAGGATTCACGCTTATACTGTGACTCATGAGCCGTTCTACGTTGTCCCAAAGGTGCTGATTCATCCAGACTACAACCCCAAGGTCCAAAAGAAAGCGTCCGGTTCTCTGGTCCGCAAGGTGCAGGCAACCCCTCCTGACTACGATGAGATAATCAGGCAGTGCAAGGAGAAGAGCGCGGCCTCCCCAAAGGGGCATGCCCAAAAGCAATAAAAGCGCTCTCTCCACAACTGCAGTGATTGGATGGAGGTCCTGAAGCCGGCGCTGGCCGCTGCAATTTTCTTCTTCCTTACAATATGCTTTAGCTACTACTTCAACCCTGCGATTCCCCATTCCATCTCGCTTGCCGGGTGGTCTGTCACCATCGGCGCAGAGGCGCAATACTTCATAAGCTCACCATTCAACATCCAGACGGAGGGCAGCCCAGTCTATAACCTGTATCTACCTACAGTCCTGATATTCCTGTTGGGCCTATACCTGAAGAACCTCAACAAGGCCTTCCAGGAGAAGTGCAGCCTCAGGGCGGTGTTCATAATGGCGATAGCGGCGAGCTACGTAAAGTCGCTGGGTTCCATGCTCTACTACAGGGGTTACTCCGACTTCGGAATAAGCCTCGGCACATCGATAATAACGCTGAGCTTCCTGGTGGCGTTCCTAATATCCCTGGAGGTCTACATAGAGAGGAAGGAGCGATTCGACCATCTATACGGCCACTTCATGTTCGCGCTGCTCTCCTCGCTGGTGCTGCTTCTAGGGATGCTTATCTTCTTCTCGTTCTTCTCGACCTCCAGCTTCATAGTGCATGCGATGGGGCTCACCGCCTTCATGGCCATGTTCGTGCCATTCTATGAGCGGGCCAACATAGCCAGGTTCATGAGGGAGGAGGGGCAGGAGGCCTTCGCGGTCACCGGAGCCTGAAGCCTCCGGCTGGGAGTCAAAGATATATGATGGGCGCTTTACTGCTTCACTTCCAGCGCCCTTACCTCGATCTTGCTTATCGGGGTTATGTGGCGCAGCTGCGCAGCCATCTCGGCCTGGAACTTGCCCTCTATTATAGAGTTTATCATATCAGTTGCGTTGGTCTCCTTGGCATAGGCGAGTGCGCGCTCGTTCATCTCCTCCCTTATGCCCCTTATCCTGCTGTGCGTTGACCTCTGCCTCGTTATGGCGAGCATCTTGAGCACCATGCCTGTGCCGTCCTTGGATGAGACTGGAAGCACCGATGTGGCTATGCTCTTGTACCTCCTGACAAGCGACCTTATGTAGCTGTAGAGCAGGTTTATCGACACCAGCTTGGTGTGAGCAGCAGATCCCTCAGCATCGACCACCTTGAGCACGACATTCGTGTAGGCGTGAGATGGGTTGTGAGTCAGAACATCCAGACCGACCTCGATCTTGCGTCCCACCGCGGCCTTCTCGTCGTTGGCAGGCATCTCTCCTATTATTGCCTCGTTGAACTGCTTTGGTGCATGCACCGAGAACCACTTCTTGAGCTTCCAGTTGTCTGACTTCTTTTGCGTTGCCATGCGATCATCCTGTGTTCTTTATGAGCAGCTCGGCCTGCTTCGGGTCGTACCTCCAGCCGCTCGGCAGCTTGCCCTCCCGTATGTAGTACTTCGTGAGCCTCCATATCTTGGACTCGAGCCTCTTCATCCGCATACGGTTGTCGGTGTCGTGCTTGTTGGAGTTGAGATGCGAGTTTATGCTGACGGCCTTCTTCATGAGGTCCATCAGATCGTATGGGATCTGCGGCTTTGAGCCCTTCCCCTCTATGATCCTCGTAAGCGACTTGCCCATCGAGTGCTTTAGGTAGAGCACCTTGTGTTCGTCCTTGAGCCTTTGGCCTATCAGTGCCGGCTGCATGCCCTTAGCTGCCATCTCCTGTATGAGGGACTCGGTCTTGGCCCTGTCTACCTCGGGGGTTTCAAGGCCCTCCCTGACAGGCTTCCTGGACTTCGCCTTTCCGTGCTTCTTGGAATGCATCCTGGCCATTAGCATCACTAGTTACATCTTAACTTCTATCGAGTAATCGCCCTTCTTCAGGTTTATCGCCTTTGCCTTGCATATCTGGGCGAGCTCCTCCTTTGAGGTATCGACTATCGTATAGTATTCTTCAGGAACCTTTATATTAATTGATGCCACCTCCTTGTTTAGGGCTACCCTGGCGTTGGCCTTCTGCTTCCTTATATCGGCTATTATGTTGTTGAGTATCATGCCCGCTGCCTCGGGATCGACCTCAATAGTTGCAGAGAAGAGAAGGCCGTTGACCGCGTATGATGGACCCTTCGGAATTTCGACCCATTTTGGCCAATCCCTCTTGAATATGCTGTCCTTTGCGAACATCGCGTTTATCTCCTCGCATACATGCGGCACGACAGGCGCGAGCATCCTGAGCGAGGCATCCATCACATGCATGAGCGTGAACGCAGCTGCGGCCCTGCTTGGCTGCATCTTCTCATCCTCAGAGTATATTCTGTGCTTGACATCCTCTATGTAGAAGTCGGCGAACTCGTGCCAGTAGAAGTTGACCAGTTTCGTCATCGCCTCGTGGAGCATGTAGTTGTCGAACGCCTCTGTAGCCTCCCTGATTATTGAGTTGAGCCTGTTGAGTATCCACATGTCGAATATGTTGAGGTCCTTGTGCGGCTCCTTCTTGGGCGGCTTCCCCTTACCGATCGCAAGCTTGACGAAGTTGGCTGTGTTGAACAGCTTTGTCGTGAAGGATTTCGCGAAGTCCATGTCCTGGTAGGAGAATGGCCTGTCCTTTATGATCCCGCCGCTCAGCGCGACCCAGAGCCTTATGGAGTCTATGCTGTACTTCTTCATCACGTCAGTCGGATAGATGCTGTTGCCCCAACTCTTGTGCATCTCCCTGCCGTCCATGGCGAGTATCATGCCGTGCGATATTATGCTTGCCCAAGGCTTCTGCGTGGTGAGAGCCCATGTCCTGTAGATCGTGTAGAACGCCCATGTCCTTATTATGTCTGTTCCCTGGATCCTGACCGCTGTCGGGAAGCCGCTCTCCATGAGCTTCTTGTTTGAGGGCCAGCCTGATATCGCAAGCGGCGTTATCGATGAGTCGATCCAGCCGTCGAGCGTCTCCTTCGCCCCTGTTAGCGCCCACCCGCACTTTGGGCAGTTCTCGACAGGCGGCCTGTGCTTTGCCGGGTCGACCGGGAGCTTGGACTTGTCTGCGGCTACAATATCACCGCATTTCTCGCAGTACCAGAAAGGTATCGGAGTTCCGAATATCCTGTTTCGTGATATTGCCCAGTCCCACTCTATGAAGTTGGCCCAATCGTCCAGCCTCTGCTTGGCGAATTCCGGAACCCACCTTATGGTCGTTGCGACTTCCTTTATCTTCTCTGAGTGCTCCTTGATCTTCATGAACCACTGTAGCGACTGTATAAGCTCGATCTTGTTGCCGCACCGATCATGGACCTTGACAGCGTGGCTTATTTTCTCCTGCTTCTTGAGGAGCTTCTTTTCCTTGAGCGCCTCAAGGATCTTTGCCTTGGCATCCTTGATCTTCAATCCGGTGAACGTGTCGGCGTTCTTGAGCTTCCCCGCCTCGTCGATCGCTTCGATCAGGTCGAGTTTGTGCTTGTAGTACAGCGCCACGTCGCGCTTGTCACCGAAGGTACAGACCATCTCGGCGCCTGTCCCAACCTCCTTGTCTACTATACCATCTCCTATTATCGGAACCTCCCTGCCGAAGAGTGGTACCACCGCCTTGCCTCCGATCAACTTCGAGAATCTCTTGTCTGTTGGATTCACCGCAAGCGCCACGCATGCATGAAGCATCTCAGGCCTTGTCGTTGCGATCGTGATCTTCTGCTTCCTGGCGCCACTTATCTCGAAGTCGAGGTAGTTGAAGTCCGTCTCCTCCTGCCTTTCCTCAGCAACCTCCCTTGAGATTGGGGTCTCGCAGTAAACGCACCATTCTACAGGGTGAGCCCCCCTGTAAACAAATCCCTTCTCAAACATCTCTATGACCGAAAGCTGCACCTTGGCCATGTAGTCATCAGAGGTGGTATAGTACTCGAACTTGTCGTCGAAAGTTGACCCGAGCTTCAGCATCTCGTCGCGCATCGTTGCTATGTTCTTTATGGACTCCTCGACGCACTTCTTGTAGAACTCGTCCCTTGGCAGGTGCTTGCCGTGCTTCTTTTCGACCGCGATCTCGGTAGGAAATCCGTGGGCGTCCCATCCCTGCGGGTAGAGGACGTTTAATCCGGCCATTCTCTTGTATCTTGCTATGGCATCGATGTAGCAGACCCAGAAGGTCTGTCCCATGTGGAGCGCGCCGTTTGTGAAGGGTGGTGGCGTGTCTATTATGTAGACCTTTTTCTTTGAGTCCTTTGGGTCGAACCTGAAGATTCCAGATTCTTTCCAGTGCCTGCGCCACTTATCCTCCACGCTGACATGATCGTACATGCACGCCCACTAATCCTGTGTAAATAGGAAAAATGAAAAAAATAGAAGAGAAGCGCGCCATCAGGCGACGACTTCCCCTATTGCGAACCTTGCCTTGACCTCTGTTATCCTTACCTTGAGCTTGTCCCCTTCCTTGGCGCCCTTTATGAAGATAACAAATCCGTCCTTCTTGGCTATTCCGTCGCCTCTCGATGCCGTGGCCTCAACTGTGACCTCGACCTCGTCGCCGACCTTTACCGGCTTTGGCAGGAAATAGTTTGGGTTCATACCCATTCCGCCTCCTCTCCTTCCGCCTTCCCTTCTTTCACGGCCCTCGTAGCCGCCGCTCTGTCCTCCTTCCATATCGTTGTCCATTCTATCTGTTCTCATACGTAGGATCAGCTTTCGCCTCACTCCGTATATTGGTAGAATTGCACCGGCTATATTTAAAAGCCTTTCTGGCGGGGGCGGACCTAGCATCCAGATGCGTAAGCCACGCCTGTGGCCCAGTAGGATCCGATGTTGATGGTATTTACAACAGAGTTAGCTGCAGTGTCTATCACGTTCAACTGGGTGCCTTCTGACATGTATGCGTATCTCCCATCAGGGGAGAGCGCAACCCCGTTTCCTACGATGTGGCAGGAGCCGCTGCAGGGTACTGATACCGCAATTGAATTTATGACCTGGTATGATGAGGTACTTATCACGTAAAGCTCCCCGTACCCCGATACGTAGAGCCTGCTTCCGTCGGGAGACAGGGCGTCGATCGTGACGAGGATCGTTCCGAGCGGGATGTTCTTTATTATGTTGCCGGTGGAGGCGCTTATGACGTAAACCGAGGGGGAGGAGGCCTGGCCGTTCACCACATATATGGAGTTGCCGTCTGGAGATACGGCAATCCCGTCTGGCGCTGAGATGCCGGAGGTGGTGTGTGTCACCGTGTTGCTTGTCGTGCTCACGAAGTAGACCGCACCTGAGCCAGGCACATAAAGTGTCTTGCCGTTTGGCGAAAGCGCAGGGAAGCCGCCCAGCGAAGCGCCTATCTGTATGGTGTTTACCACATTGAGCGATAGGGTGTTCACCGCGCTAACCATTGTGCCGCTCAGTGCGTAAACCAACCCACCGTCTTGGGATACCACCGCGCCCGAAGCGCCCGTGCCACCGAGTGCGATGGAGTTAGGCAGCAGAACGTCGTTGGAGGTGCTTATGATGTTGAGGTAGCCTGGAGTCCCATACCCGTTGAAGCCCGATACGTAGAGGTACCTGCCGTCCGGTGATATCGCCGGGTAAAAGTACGCGTTAGGAACGGTTATGGTGTTGGCTATTGCATTTGTCGCGGGATTTATGTCTATCACCTTGTTGGTGTCTTGGGAGTCCGCAACGTAGACATGGTTGAACGGGTTCTGGCACAGTATGGTGCTCGTGGACGTTGACGTTGTTGATGTAGTAGAGGTCGAGGTTGTGGAAGACGAGGAACTCGTAGTTGCGATAGTTGAAGATGATGAGGTTAAGCTAGACGTGGTAGTCAGGATGGTCGTAGACGATGTTGACGGCAGCGCAACGTTGTGGGCACCCACCGTCCTGAAGCTTCCTGAGAAGTGGTATTTAGGCATGTTTGACAGGCAGCCTGCCTGGGCGGTAGGGCAATAACTGCCGCTCATGTTGAATGTGCCGATGTAAGTCTGTGACAATACAGCGTTGTTGGGGAACGCAGCTATGCAATACAGCTCGCCCCCCTGCTGGACCGCGGTGGAGCCGCCCCTCACTCCTGTTGTCGTGCAGTAGCCGCTTGTGCTCTTTATTCCGCCAGCGACAGCGTTGAATGAGCTGATGTTCACTATTCCCTGGACCTGCGAGACCGCCAATATCTCAAGGACCGTGACGCCGACAGCGTTGGTACCGTAGGCGATGTCGGCGCATTTCATGGTGCCATATATCGAGCATTCGGATGGTATGACCTGCGATGGGGCCTTTCCGAGTGTGATGAGAAGTGCGAGCGCGAGCACCACCAAGAGTATAATGAATCCGTAGGTGCTGATGAATTCGTTTGCCGCCTGGAGCCTTGATCTCATGCTTCCCCTCCTCATCTTGCATATAAATAGTTTACTGGATCTTTGTATAAAACTCGGCCAGCCCCCTTAGTAGGTACGTCGGGCCTGCACTCCTCAGTTTTTCATGGCTGTCGAATCCGTTGGACACCGCACAGGAATCAATGCCAGCCAGGTCGGCTGTGAGCACATCATCTATCATGTCCCCTATGTATAGCGTCCTCGATTTCTTGGCTCTTAGCCTTGATATCACCACGTTTAGACCCCTTGGGTCAGGCTTTATCGCGCCAATGTCTTTGGCACTGACGACAAGATTGAACTTGTCCCTGATTCCCATCCTGCCCAGCTCCTTAGAAAGCCTGCCGCCGTTGCCGTTGGAGAGTATCGCGACTCTCTTGCCTTTTTTCCTGAGCAACGTTATCAGGTCAACGGCGTTCCTGTGGAGGCGTGGCTTGTAGAACACCGCTGCCGCCTCGAATATTATTGCAAGGAACTCGTTCTTTGTCTGCTCGATCTCTATCGCGCTCTTCAGGTTCTTCCTGTTGGCCTCGATCTCCTTGATCTTGGCGGTCCTGTTCCAGGTGTGGAGCCTCCTCTTTATCCACTCGTTCAGCCTGAGCAGGGAGTGCATCTCGCATAGCGTCCCGTCCCAATCGAAGATAAAGAGGTCGTACCTGTTGAGAGAGCTGTCTTTTTTCAAGGAATCGCCTATTCCCACGTTATGTCTATCGCGGGCTTGCCCGGCATCGCCCTAGGGGCCCTGGGCGAGCTTGAATTGGACTCCATGACCGCGCTTACAGGGGCGCCGAGCTTCTCCGAGAGGTAGTCCTTGGAATCGTTGAAGCCCTGAACCACGTACTCGCACGGCAGCCTTGGGACCTCCACCAGGGCGCTTGCCCTCTTGGCGAACTGCGATAGGAACTTGGAAACCTTTTCCTTGTCCGCTCCCTTGAGCGAATCGGATGAGACTGCCTTGGCCATGTTCCTCTCCCTTGCAAGTCTGTTGTACGCCGCCGTTTTCCAGTCATCGGCGACTATGATCGTTATCTCTTTCACATTCTTTCCGGAGTTTGCCGGTATCTTTGAGGTCAGCTCTATTCCCTGCCTGACATCGGATACGGTACTGTCTATCAGCGCCTCCGCCTGCTCGACGTCCGGGTTTATCATGCTGGCGTCGGGCTCGGGCCATGATTCCTTCACAACGAAGCTTGCTTTGCCGAGCTCGTGCCAGAACTCCTCTGCGACGTGGGGCATAATCGGGGATATCATCACGGTCAGTTTCTCAAGGAAGTCCCTGAGCACCATGCCGTTCGAGCCTCCTCTCTCAAGGTATCTCCTCAGCTCAGTCACTGAATTATAGTATATGTCTATGTATGCCTCCTTGAGCAGCATACCATCAAGGAGTTCTGTCGCCCTCTTTATCTTGGAGTTGAGCTTCGAGTAGAGCCAGAAGTCATTGTGGGAGAGCTCTGCGCTCTTCATCTCCGGAAGCGAGGTTATCAGCTTGTGGAGGAAGTCGTTCTTCGTGCGTATGCTCTTCACCTCATCAACCCTGAAGTCGGACTCGGAACCCAGCTCCGCTCCGACAACCTCTATGAACCTCAGGGGATCCACGCCGTGGTTCCTGATGCCTATCTTTATCGGTATGATGTTGCCGAGGCTCTTGCTCATCTTCTGGCCCTCGTAGTTGACAAGGCCGTTGGTGACTATCTGCTTTGGCCAAAACTTCCTGTCAAACAGCGCGACGTGGTTGAAGAGGTACATGACTAGATGGTTGTAGATTAGGTCGGAACCGGAATGCCTCGCCGTATCCGAGTACCAATAGACGAAGGAGTCCCTGCACTTCTTCAGGGCGAGCTCGTCTATCCCTGTTGATTTTGACACGGAACCGGCGTCGCCCTTGCCGGAGAGCACGAAGTCGAAGAACTCTGGTTTAAGCTGCTCGGCCGACACCTTCGAGTCCCTTAGTATGTGAATATAGGTGTAGAGGCTCATGTAGATCGTGGAGTCGGAAAGCGACTCGATTATGTGCGACTTGTTAAGGGGGAATGGGGTCCCCAATCCCTGGGCGCGCTCGGTCGCGCGCATGTCTATCCAGTCCATTACCTTTTCGAACGTGTTCATGGAACCTTCAGGGTGCATCCTCATAGATCTCATGTGTTTCCTCGTATCTTCCTTCCATTTCTTGTCGCCGTAGTTGATGAACCACTGGCCCTCGACGGTCTTGACGACAACCCTTGTGCCGCACCTGCAAAACACGGGCTTGGGGTTTGTCAGCTCGTACATGTTGAAGCTGCTTCCGGAAGAGATCAGATCCGCGCTTATCAGTCCCCTCGCATCGGTTTCCTTCCTGCCGAGGTACTTTCCATATGCCATGACCCCCCATCTCGACTCCTCGCGGTATACGAGCTTTGTCGCGACCTCCAGAACCTCATCGCTGATCTCGCCACCCTGCTTTAGCAGCTCCAGGTATGCCTCCACGCTGGCGGAATGGTCGGCCTTCCTTGCACGTTCTATCTCCTCGCCTGTGGGGGCCTTAGGGGGGTTGTTCGGCCTTTCGATTCTTATCACGCTGCGGCCTTGCGGAACCTGGATTCCGGAGCCCTTGAGCCTCTCAAGGGCGGCGTAGTCGAACGGCGCGTGGGCCGGCACAGACATAACTATCCCTGTTCCGACCTCTGCCTCAACGAAGAATCCCGGAAGTATCGGGAGCCTTTCCCCGTTCGAGGGGTTGATCACATTTTTCTTCAGCAGCCCTGAAGCCGATACTGGCCCTTCTACCTCGAGCTGCATCTGGTAGGCGAGCCTCGTTGCGGCGTCCTTTGACATGAAGTAGCTCTTGCCTCCGATCCTTGCCTTAACGTACTCCACCTTCTCCCCAACGAAGAGGTTGGTCACGCCATCTATCGTCTCTGGCCTGTAGGTTGTGCAGGGGAATATCGCATCCGTGTCGGCATCCTTGAATCCCACCGCTATCAGCTTCTCTATCTCAGGCTCCGCATCACCCCTGGTGTCGTGCTGGCCCACCGCGTTGCCCTCATTGGGGCACCAACCAACCGGATGGCTGCCCTGCTTGAGCAGCCCGGCGGCGTTGAGCCTTGCGAACTGCCACTCGACCATCTTGGAGAAGATCGGCTCTATCGACCTGAACTTCCTCCTCCAGTCTATCCCAAGGCCTGACTGCTTGAATGCTTCCTCAGTTATCCCGATCATGTAGTCTACTATGAAGTAGATGTCCTCCATCTTCGCTATGTCGGAATCAGGAATCTCGAACTTGTGCAGCTCCTCGATAAGCTCCTTGTCCTTGTTGGTGATGCGTTTCGCTATCGCAAGTATCGGTGTCCCTGTCGCGTGGAACGCCATTGGAAAGAGGACGTTGTAGCCCCTGTGGCGCTTGTACCTCGCGTGGAAGTCGGTTGTGGCGTATGTCCTCAGATGCCCTATGTGCAGCGGGGTGTTGACATACGGGAATGGCACATTTATCAGTATGCCCTTCCGCTCATCAGGCTCTGATTCGTAAACCTTTGCTTCAACCCAGGCCTTCTGCCATTTGGGCTCTATCTCTGCGTAGTTCAGCGCCATGAATAAGACCGTTCAAAAACAGTATGGGTTGGTAATCCTTTAATATGTTGTCTGTGTTAGTGATTTTGGGTGAGATTATGACGAATTCCGAGGGGAACTACGCGGCGAAGCCGATGCCTGTGCCGTTTGATAAGGTTAGCTCTGTGATGGACAAGGAGACCTATGATTGGCACAGCACCAAGCACTATGCAGGATATGTTGCGAAGAGGAATGAGATTGAGAAAGAGCTAGGTTCTGTAGATAGGAGCAAGGCGAACGTAAACTACAGCGCGTTCAGGGCGCTAAAGCTCGAGGAGACCTGGAACGGCAACGGCCAGCTGCTCCACGAAGTATACTGGGACACCATGGGAGGGAATGGTAAACCCGACGACAAACTTGAGGTCGTAAAGAGGATAAAAGAGGACTTCGGGTCAATCGATGCATGGAAGGCCGACTTCATCGCGACGGGCAAGTCGGGGAGAGGATGGGTCGTGTTCTCGCTGGACATCCTGACTGACGGGAAGACCAGGAACCTCATGTACGACGTGCACAACCAGGGAGGCATAGTGGGATCCATGCCGCTCATTGCCGCTGACGTTTTCGAGCATGCGTATTATCACAAGTTTGGCCCCGACAGGCCGGCATACCTGCAGGCACTTGTGGATAACATAGACTGGAATAAGGTGGAAGCGAGGTACAAGAAGGCCAAGAGATAGGGATTGCTTTGATGCGTAAGCCGACAATCAGGATAGTGAGCAGGCACAAGAGGCTGGACTCCGTAGTGAGGAGCATCGAGAATGAGGCTGGGAGGAGAGGCATAAAGACAAGCTCCAGGAATTATGACCTTGTAGTTTCTGTTGGAGGTGATGGAACGATGATACGGGCTGCCGTGGAGGGCAAGCCTGTTATGACGGTCAAGGGGGGTAGCAGAAACCACCTGATCGACATACCGCAGGAGCGGGTCGGGGAGGCGTTCGACATGCTCCTGTCAGGGAGGTTCAGGGAGGAGAGGTACGGCATGCTCGAAGCCAGGACTGGAGGCAGGAGGGTGCTCGCGTTCAATGACGTCGGAATCATGACCTCTGTGCCGCTTCCGATCGGCATGAAAATATCTTACCTGGACACCACCCTTGAGGCGGATGCGGACGGGATCCTTGTATCGACGCCACAGGGAAGCAGCGGGTGGTCCTTCTCGTCGAACGGCTGCCTGCTGACCACCAAGTCCAGGGCGTTCCTGCTCAGCCTGCTCAACCCCGTGATGATGCCGCTCAGGTCAGTCGTGGTGCCTGAGGTTCCGGTGAGGATAATGGTTGACACGAAGGGGCGTGATGACGGCGCCAGGCTGGTGGCCGATGGGGAGGTGATGGCCGAGCTGCATGACGGCGATGAGGTCAAGGTCTCCAGGAGCAGCAGGGAGGCCGTCATCTACAGGTTCTTCGAGTACGGGCTCAGGAACGCAGTTCTGGGCAGGAAGTGAGGGGATTGATATTCAAATTGGTGATGGCATGAACGTGGATCCGGGCGATGCGAGCCTTGTCAAGGACATCCTGTGGCAGGGAGAGCAGATTAAGGGCACCTTCAAGCAGCGGAGGATTGGGCCAGGTGGGTCGGTAACGGTCCCCACCTCTGTCATAGTGACCGACAACAGGATAATAATAGTGAACAGGGCGACTCTTGGCTTCAGGAAGGACTACGAGGTGATACCGTATGCGAAGATCACCAGCGTGAGGCTTGAGGCCGGGATAATCTCGTCCAGCGTCTTCGTCAGGGTCGAGGGGTACGACAGGGACACAGGACTTCTGAAGAACGGCAAGGAGGAGGGCGAGATAGACGGCCTCCACAACAAGGACGCAAGGGAGCTGGCGGACTTCGTGAACGCCAAGCTCGGCGAGGAGCTACCGAACCAACAGGGAACATATTTAGACAGCAATGTTGGAGGTTATGTGTTCTGCAGCAAGTGCGGCACGAAGAACACTGCCTCTTCGAAGTTCTGCACCAAGTGCGGAGCGAAACTCATGGATTGATGGTGTCATCATGGCGAAACAAGATAGCAACAATGGGCCTGTTTACGCGGGAGCAGCAGTGCTGATTGTACTGATAGTAATGTTCGGTCTGGTGTTCTCTGGGGCGCTGAAGGGAGGCTCGTTCCCGCAGCCCACCGGCTCTTTGAGCAGCGTATCAATTTCTGCCTCCGGAACCGCAAAGGGGGTGCCTTCACGCGCAGATATCTACCTCTTTGTCAATGCGACAGGCAACAGCACGGCGGCGGCCACAGCGAACCTCTCTTCCAGGATGGCCGAGTTCAACAGCACCGTCTACAGCTATGTCAACGGCAACATGAGCCTTGTCAAGACAAGCTACTACAACGTAGGAGTGCCTTATCAAGTGATATACCCTTACAAGAACACTAGCTCCAATTCCCCATATGAGGCCCAGGAGTCTATAACCGTGACCCTGCCACAGATAGCAAGGCTCAACGGCTTCCTTGCAAACATAACTTCCGTGCCGGGATTGGAGGTGCAGGACGTGAGCGCGATATTATCAGACTCGCAGGTGGCCCAGCTCAGGCAGCAGGCGCTGCAGAGCGCCCTGGCCAACGCGACAACCCAGGCCAGGAGCATAATAGGAAACGTTAAGGTGATCAATACTACAATATCGGTCAACAGCTATTATGCGGTTCCGTATCCGCTGTATGCGGCATCTGCCAGCGGTGGAGTGTCAAGGCCGCAAGGAAACCTGTACTACAACGGCACCACATCGGTATACGAGAGCATCCAGGCAACGTTCTACTACAGGAAGTAGGTTTTGGGGGAGCTTACTGGCTCGCCCTCTTCTTTATTATTTGTGACGTCTTAGCGAGAAGCTCCCTCTCCTCTTCATTTATCAGGTAGCCGTACTCCTTGGCGAACATCCTCTGGTCTTCCTCGCCCACGTATACGTAGAGCGTCTGCCCGCCGTCAATCTGCCTCCCGTAGGTTGCACCGTCGACCGATATCGCGATCTTGTCTCCGCGCCTTGCCGACTCGACAGGGGTCTTCTCGTTCTGCAGGCCTTTTACCTTTCCGACTATCTCTCCCTGCTCGTTCATGAGCCTGTATCCGGGTTTGACCTTGCCGCCAGTTACTTCAATGCCGAATATCGCGGGATGAGACGCCCTGAAGCACATTCCTGGAAGCACATATAGGGATCCCGGGTATGTTATCCTCTCCTCTATCTTCTTGGTGGACTCCTTCGCCCTCTCCTCGGTGAAGAGCTTATAATCGTCGACCAGCTTGTAGATTATGTCGCTCCTGATTATCCTGATTCCGCTGACCTCTGCGGTTTCCGCAGCATCCTCATCCACGCCCACGCTGAACGCCAGTATCGCAGTCCCGGTCGGAGATATCGAGAGCATCGTGAATGCGTCCATCACGTCGCGCTTGGTGACGTTGCCTATCCCCTTCTTGCTTATCCCGAGGCCTGCGCCCTTCATCAGCTTGGATATCGCATCCATGCTGCCGATAGAGTCGGCCTTGAGGATCGCGCCCTTCGGGTCGACGCTGAACACCTCCCCCATCTCCGCCTTTATCTGCCCGGTATAGTCCTGGGTTCCGGCGTCTATCACAGGCGATCCGGGCATCGCGTCCTCGAGCCCGTTGCCGCTAATCTTAATGCCAGCGGCTGCACCGACCGAGTCCAGGTAGGCGAACTTAGATGCCGAATCACCAGGGGAGTAGCTCTTCGGCTTGAGTATCGCCTTCACCTTCGATGTTCCAACCCCGTTCGATGTGGCAAAGGCGATCGTATCGTTGACGTGGAGTGTGCCATCGTAGAGAATGACATCTATCGTCATCCCGAGGCCCTTCATCTCCTTGCGCTCTAGTATGCTGCCCTTCGCCTTCCCTGTTATCTCCATCTTCAGCCTTTCCTCCAGGAAGCGCTGGGCCAGCCCTGTCACTACCATTAGGAGCTCTGCTATGCCCTCTCCGGTCTTGGCGCTCAGCGGTATGACCGCAAGGTCCCTCCTGAAGTCGGTGACCCTGGAGTACAGTTCGCTGCCGAATCCCAGTTCGCTCAGCCTCCCTATGGCCTTGTATATGTTGTCGTCCAACTCTGTCTGAACGGACTCGTTCTGCTGCTTTAGCGCCTCCGCGAGCGACTTTGATCCCGTGGCCCTCCACCCGGTTATCAGGTCTATCTTGTTCGCGACCACGACGAATGGGGTCTTGTACTCCTTGAGTATGTTTATCGCCTCTATAGTCTGGGGCTCGAATCCCTTCATTATGTCGACGACAAGTATCGCGATGTCGGCGAGGCTTCCGCCCCTCGCCCTCAGGTTGGTGAATGCCTCGTGGCCTGGGGTGTCTATGAAAAGGAGGCCGGGAAGGGTTATCTTCATCTTGGATGCCTTGAGGAGCGGGCCGCAGGTCTCTTCTATGCTTGCTATGCTGACCTCGCTTGCCCCTATGTGCTGGGTTATGCCCCCGGCTTCCTTTGACGCGACCGCTGTATTGCGGATCCTATCAAGCAGCGTGGTTTTCCCATGGTCGACATGACCCATCACTGCTATTATCGGCTGGCGTATCATCCCAATCTAGAATGTTTCTTCGGGAAGGTTAAAATAGTGCACTAATGCACTGCGCCGAAACTGGCGGTTGGCATCACGCCGCCCGGTGGATAGACTCTCAGTCTAGTCCACTGAAGGTATGCAGTTACCGTCCCGGTTTGGTATATTCCGAGCCTTGGATTTCCACCTGAGAACTGTGTTCCCAGAGAGGCAACCTGAGCGTAATTTATGTAGGAGAGCTCCGTGGACGCGGTTACGGACGCAAAATATTCCGAGTATATTTGGTTAGATGATGTAACCGCTGTGCTAGTAACTGCATAGTTGCTTACGCCTGCTGCCTCTGAGTATGCTGTATAGTACGACGTGCTGTACGATGAATCACAACCTATCGCTGTAGAAGTTTGATAGGGGTATTTTGTGCCTACGGATTGTGAACCTCCGAAATATGAGTATCCACTGGAGCAGCCATAGATTGAAACAAGGCCCTCGCCTATCGAACCTGCAAATGTGGGGCCCAAAATGTATTCAGCTCCAGTTCCAGGAAGGCTAACCCCGTTATTGATAGATGCACCTGACATTGTCCACCCGCTAGGCGTACCAGTATTGGCGAAGTTTTGATAGGATGTTGTGAAGACCGACCCACCATTGTCGTATTGTGCGTATGAACTTGAGAGTTGGGGAGCCTCCCCCGCATATACCTTGTCGTACTCGTAGCTGCCCGTACTAGAGGGCCAGAATGTCATGTTGAGTACCGCGTTGCTGTTTGCCGCTATGCCGCTTGGCAGGAGTACCCAGAATACAGATGTGGATGAACCTGAGGTGCAGCCTGACTCACACCAGCTGTAGAGCTCGTTGCTTGATGACTCAACTGCATTGCCCAGATAAAACCTAATGTTGCCCAAATCGGATGCCCCATAGCTTGAGTAGGATGACTGTGGAATGCTGAGCATCTGCTGGAAGTTAGCTGCAGTTGCAGAGCCCTGGCCGTTCTGCACATTGACGTACAGGTAGTGAATAGTTGTTGTGGTCGTTGACCCGCCCGGGACGGTCTGGGCCGCCTGGTTTATGTAGTTCGATGTTATGGACTGGCCGCCCTCCGCGGTCCAGCTGCCTGCGAAAGTGTAGCTGCTTCCCTGCGGGCAGCTTGTGACCGTGACGCCGCAGTAGTTGGCGCTCACGTTGAACGTGCCGGAATACGGAGCCGAGCTCGACGGGGTGGAGAAGTAGGCCAGGCACAGTATTGTCCCACCCTCCCTTACGGAGCTGGTGCCAGTGGTGATGCCGTTGATTGTGCAGTATCCGTTGGTGCTCTTTACGCCCCCGACTGCCGCGTTGAACGAACTGACGTTTATCGCACCAGGAACGGCGAACGATGCCCTGATGAGGAGTACCGAGCCGCCCAGCGTGTTTGCGCCGTATACCACGTCCTGGCACTGCAGCCCGCCATATATCGAACATGACTTGGGGATCACGGCAGGCGGCGCGGAGACGAGGAGCAGGACGACTATTATAGCGACAGAGATGATGAGCATTACCATCCCGTATGCTGTTATCAGCTCGCTGCCCGTCTGCTGCCTCAGTGACATAATGAATAGGATGTAAGGTCAGCTATAAAAACTATTTGCAGAGATACGACCACTCACGGTTGCACCCAAAAAGTACATGGCGTGCCGAAATCCGGACAAAATGCTTTAAACAGTGCCGACAGAACCCTATCATGGTAGCCATAAGGGATGTGGTTGAGGCGCTCCACGGCTGCGTCGACCCAGAGCTGGGCCAGAACATAGTGGACATAGGGCTCATCTACAACATACAGGTAAGGGGCAGCGACGTGAAGCTCACTTTGACAATGACCTCGCCAATGTGCCCCGTAACCAGCATAATAATGGCCGACGCCCAGCTCAGGCTGGAGGCGATAAATGGCATAGGGAAGGTCGAGCTAGAGCTTGTCTGGGACCCGCTCTGGAGTCCAGACATGATGGAGGAGTCGCTCAAGTATACCGCTTAGGCACAGATTCTGGGACAGATCATACGAACTTCTCGTCTGCCCGCTTGTAGTCAAATATCTCTGTCTTCTTGAACCAGAGCTCTATCTCGCGGTCCGCCGTCTTGGTGTCCTCGGATGCGTGGACTATGTTGAGTATGGGCCTCTGCAACTCGTTTGCGGCCTCGTAGGAGTCAGAGCAGTACCTGCCCCTTATGGTGTAGGGCTCGGCTTTCCTCGGCTCGGTTGCGCCGACCAGCTTCCTGGTCACCGATATTGCCGATTCGCCCTCTACGACCATCGCCACCACCGGCCCACTGGAGATGAACTTTATGAGCATTTCCCTGACCCCTCTTGCGAGCTGCTCCGCGGTCTTGTTGGTCTTGACGCCCCTGTCCTTGTAGTTCTGGAGTGTCTTGGCGCCAGTCGCCTTGTACCACTCGGGATCGTCGGCGTAGTGGACCGCGGCTATCTTCCTGTCGGCCCACACCATCTTCATCGCTATGACCCTGAGGCCTGTGTCCTCTATCTGGGATATCACCTTGCCTATGAGTGCCCTGTAGACGCCGTCGGGCTTGACCAGAACGAGCGTTCGCTGCATCATGCTATCACATAATTAGTGAGTAATTAGACCTATCTGACTTTAAAGCTTGACCTTTCCCTTTGGATTTGCGGAAATGTCACAATCAGACAACCGAGACGTGCCGGTTCCTGTTCGACCGCCAGGTCTCAGCAGGATAACCTTTTTCTGTGCTAATATTACTTTCAGGTCGAAGCGGTTTGCTATAAGAATCATGTTGTTTGGGGCTTCTGGAGTGCCATCATTGAGTTGCGAACATATCCTGACCGCCTCGAGCTTCTGTTCTTCCTTGGGTATGCCAGCCAATTTTGCAGCCGAAACCGCGCGCTCAATACGCAGATTAAACAAATTGTGTGCAAATGCCGCGACCCCTATGTTATGCTTGTCTTCCTGATTGAGTCCCGCCCGGTCGGAGAACTCTAAAAACCACTTCAACTTGGTACTGGGTCGGCGGAAGTAAAAATTGAGACTGGACAACTTGTCGACCATATGGTTAACTACGAATGACTTGAATGTCTCTTCTGGCAGCCCCAGTTCCAGGCTCGCAGTTTTCGCGTCGGCCGGACGACCACCCTTTAGCAACGAGACTATCTCAGACCCCGAGGCGCTGAAAAAGCGCCTTTGGTCCACTTGTTCCCTGGCGAGGATTGCAGCATCGCGGTAACGCTCGGCTTCTAAAAGGTCATCATAGGCTTCTTTCGCAGCTATGTGGATAACTTTATCTACCCCGGGCTCGAAAAACGAACCGACAAGAGGCCATACGCCCGATATTGCGTTCTCTATAGGGGAGCCGGTCAGACGGTACTTTATTGTGTCAAATGCGATGTCGGATATGACCTCTGCAGGTACACCGTAAACTTCCATGGCTCGCACTGTGCCATTAATATCGTAAGTGTTGATGTGGTATTCGAGATGGGGTCTGATTGCTTTGGCAACGTCATAATATGAAAGCCCTTGGTCTTTAAATGATTGAATGATCTTTTCGTCCCTTAGAGGGTACTCCTCCACGCTTTTCTGCAATTTGGAGACGAAGACTGCTGCTTTCTGCGCAGTCTCTTCCTGCCTCAAGATATTAGCAACAGTATCGGTTGCCGAGGTGGATGTCTTTACCTCAGTCCTTTTCACCGATTTGAAGGCAGCAGATAGGTACTCCCTTGCAATCGGCCTGTTAGAGATCATGTACTCACAAGAAACTTATCGTAGAGGAGTAATATATATTGATATCGCCGCCTGCATCCTTGTGTAAGCTTTATTTAGTGGTTTTGATATTATAGTTGGGATTCCAGTTGGTGCCTCTACTGGCTTTCCGAATGGATACAAGAAGCCTTTTATTCATTCCGCAAGAAATAAGATACTCTCTTCCTATATAGAGGGTATTTGGGTAGAACAAAGGATTGCAAAGGTGTTAGAGTGAGTGAAACGAGCGCTATAAGCGGGGTCCAGGAGGCCGAGATGAAGGCTGACGAGTCGGTCCAGCATGCCAATGCGGAGAAGGCGAGGCGGATCGCGGAGGCCCATGAAAAGGCCAGGAAGATAGTCGAGGACGCAGAGACCGAGGCCAGAACGCTTAAGGAGGAGGCCGCCAGAAAGGCCGCAGAGGAGGCGGGCAGGGAGTCGAAGAAGATGCTTGCGGGAGCGGAGAAGGAGGTTGCAAAGATAAGGAAGATGAAGGCCAGCGCTACTGCGCTAAAACAGGTTGCGGATGAAGTTGCTAAGGATATAGTTGGTGAATGAATTGCTTGGCTCCGAACCTATGCAGAAGGTAAGAATCATCGCGCTCGGCGAGGACAGGTACCAGGTGGTTTCCGAGCTCCACAAGCTTGGCATCATGGACTTGAGGAAGAGCGACCTGCCTATAAGGGATGACGTGCCTCCTGGGAATTACACCCAGCTGAGCGACATGCTGATAAAGGTGCAGGGGGCCCTTGACATCATAGGGGAGGGGAAGGCAAACAAGGGCAAGATAATCCCACAGAAAGATATAGACGCGCATTTCAAGGAGATGGAGTCTGCTATACAGAGAGTATATAACCTCAGAGACGAGCTGCAGCTGATCGCAGAGGACAACAAGGCGCTCTCGAATGCCGAGATGATCGCAAGCTCCTTCGGTAATCTTGGGGTCGACCTGGGGAGGCTTAGCAGCGGAGTCCTATTGTTTATGGCAACGATCGTGAACGACAAGCAGCTGGCCAGGCTTGAGGAGCACCATAGAAAACTAGGCAGGAATTCAGAAATCATGGTAAACAGGGTCGGCAAGAACAGAAATCTGGTATTTGCCGCATACAAGAAGGGAGACGAGCATGTAGAGGAGATGCTCAAGGGTGCAGGGGAGGAGCTCGACCTGCATGCCAAGTACCTCGATTCGACTCCGCAGAAGGTGCTGAAATCAGTGGCAGAGAAGAGGGCGGAAAACACCGCGAACCAGGCCAGGGCGAAGAAGGAGCTGGAAAAGCTTGGCGCAACAGAGCACTCGAAGTTCGCGCTGCTCAGGGAGTCACTTGCGATAGAGCTGGCGAGAGCAGAGGTTAGCTCCACCTTCAAGAGGACCGAGAAGACATTCGCGATCGAGGGCTGGATACCGAAGAAGAGGCTTTCCGAGCTCAGGTCCTCGCTGCACAGGATCACCGGAAACAGGTTCGTTCTCGAGGAGACCAAAACCGAGGAGCTTGCACCCACCCTTGTCAACCGCCCGGGATTCCTTAAACCCTTTGACTACCTCATGGAGTTCTTCTCCATGCCGAGGAGCGACGAGATCGACCCTACCTGGATATTCATAATATCCTTCCCTGTATTCTACGGGCTCATGGTCTCCGACGTCGGATACGGAATCGCGTCATTCATACTCTCGCAGATCATAATAATGAAGACGGATCCAGAGGGCCTGATGTGCAACACCGCCAAGATATGGAGGATGTCTGCGATACCTGCGATTATAGTGGGGGTCCTTACAGACCAGTACTTCGGCTTCCCGTTCGACAAGCTCTTCTCGCCGGGATTCCAGCCGGTCTCATGGCTCGGTGACATAACGTGGATAATCATACTTACCATACTATTCGGGATAATACAGGTCAGCCTGGGCTTCCTCTTCGGCTTCGTGAACGAGTGGAGGCACGGGCACAGGAAACTCGCGGTAAGCAAGCTGACATCCATAGTGGGCCTTATTGCGGGAACCGCGGCGGTTGCCGGCATATTCTTCCATGCACTTCCAACTGGAGTCTCAATAGATGCTGCCGCCGTGTCAATTGCGGCAATCCTCGCAACGGGCGCTCTGAGCGGCATCGAGGCGGCGGAGATAACCAACCTCATAACGCACCCGCTGAGCTACGCAAGGCTCATGGGATTCGGACTGGGCAGCATCATAATAGCGATGCTCATTGACCAGGCCTTCACCCCGAACCTGCACAGCGGAATCCTGCTCTTCGTCGTATATGGCGCGATATTCATACTGCTGCACTTCCTGAACATGATACTCTCGATATTCGAGGGGATAGTGCAAGCCGCAAGGCTGAACTTCGTGGAGTTCTTCTCGAAGTTCTACAAGGGAGGAGGCGTCAAGTACCAGCCTTTCTCATATAAGAGGGTTTATGCTGAAGAATAGATGAATGGTGAAAACATGGCTTTAGATATGGGTGCCGCAATAGCGGCCATTGGAGCTGGATTGGCTATCGCAGGAGGAGCGGTAGGTACAGGTGTTGCGCAGAGCGCGATCGGAGCGGCTGGACTTGGCCTAGTAGCCGAGAAGCCGAACGAGATGGGAAGGGTGCTGCTGTTCCTGGTCCTTCCGGAAACGCTGCTCATATTCGGTTTCGTCATCGCGATACTGATAATGCTCTGGGCAGGGATCATATAAGGAGATCCCATGTCCCTTGAGGAGATCAGGAAGAGCATCGACAAGGATGCAAGGACCCGCTCCGAATCCATAAGGGAGGAGGGTGCTTCCGAGGCTTCCGCAATAATCAAGGAGGCGAAGGAGAGGGCCAGCGAGGTTATCAAGACTGCCAAGGCAGAGGCCGAGAAGGAGGCGGAGCGCATAAGGAGGGAGCAGGTGTCGGGCACCCAGATAGAGGTGAACTCGATGCTTGTCAACGCGCGCGAGTCGGTCCTTGAGAGGCACATGCCCTCATTGAAGAAGGGTGTCGCCTCCCGGCTGTCGGGCAAGAATCTTGATAAGATCCTCGCTGGGGCGGCCAAGCAGTTCTCCAGATTCTCGGCAAAGGAGCATATGGTAGTTAGGACAGGCAAGAGCAACGCCGCCGCCGCAAGGAAGCTGGGCTACCCTGTTGTTTCAGGAAGAGAGGGAGAGCTCACCCTGGAGGCGAAGGATGGCAGCGTCTCGGTGGATGCCAGCCCAAGCGGCCTTGCCGAGAGGCATGCCGCTGACGCACGCGGACTCCTTGCCGCCAAGCTCTGGAAGGTGAAGGGCTAATGGCAATAATCCTGGCCGGGTCGACATACAGCTACTCCAGCGCCAGAGTCAAGGCCATGGAGTCGAACCTGGTGGGTGCACAGACGATGCAGAACATAATAGACGCCGGTAGCGTGGAGGCCGCGCTTTCGATACTGTTCCAGCAGCCCGCTTACAAGGATGACATAGCGAAGTACGGTGGCACGAGCATCAAGAGCAACCAGATAGACTTCGCGCTCAGCAGGAACCTTGCTGAAAGCGTAAACAAACTGGTGGAAATTGCGCCCACGGCGCAGAGAAAGGTGCTCAGGGCACTTGTCGGGAGATGGGACATCCAGAACATCAGGCTTGCGATAGAGGCGAAGGAGAGAGGGCTGGGCTTCGACCAGATCGCCGCAAACGTGATAGACACATCTGTAGGCTCGTCCGCGATAAAGGAGGCGATGAGGGAAAGCACGGTTGAGGGGATGCTCTCCAGGCTCGCGATAAACTCTCCCTATGCGGAGATAATAAAGGGAGCCTCAAACGCCTATTCTAAGGCCAGGAACATAACAGATGCGATAAGCGCGCTTGATGTCGGGTATTACTCAAGCCTGAGCGGGGTGATATACCAGATAAGCAGCGAGCACTATCAATCAGCGCTGATCGTGAAGATGCACATTGACTCCAAGAACATAATGACACTGATAAGAGCGAAGAAGGCGGGGATGCAATTCAAGCAGATAGAGCCTTATCTTGTGGCGAATGGATCGATGCACAGGAAGGAGCTCGAGCAGGTCTACGATTCGGCGCGCGACCTTGATGAGATGGTCAATCACATAACGAGGTTCGACCTGAAGGACGGGCTCGAGGTCTACAAGAAAACAGGGCGATTGCTGCCTTTCGAGGTGGCGATGAATAACCACATACTCAACAGGGGGCTCAGCGTATTGAGACCAACAATACTCTCGTTCGGCACCATGCTCGCCTACATATACATAAAGGAGCTTGAGGTCAGGACGCTCAGGATAGCAATAAACAGCAAGGTCTACGGCATAGCGCCGGAGGACCTCTCTAGGCTGATCGCATGGAAGAAGTGAAATCTTACAAGATAGCGGTTGTAGGGGGGCACGCGCTAGAGCTTGGATTCAAGGTGTCCGGTATAACGACATCATACACCTGCGAAAACGGGACAGATGCAGAGGCCGCGATAGGCAAGCTCATGCAGGACGACCAGGTAGGGATAATAGTGGTAGCGGCCAACCTTGCAAGGGAGATAAAGGACAGGAGACTGAGGGAGGCTCTTACAAGCAGCATGAAGCCCCTTTTTATAGTCGTCTCCGAGCAGGGTGCGAAGGAGGAATACGAGGACGATCTTAGGCAGCTCATAATAAGGGCTCTTGGGGTCGACATAATGAAGGCGAAATCGCAATCATGATTAATGGTGATTCATTGGGAGAGATAAACAAGATATCAGGGCCTTTGGTCATTGCAACTGGAATGCTGGGAAGCAAGATGTATGACGTGGTCAAGGTAGGCAAGGAGAAGCTCATCGGCGAAATAATACAGCTTGAGGGTGAGAAGGCGGTCATACAGGTATACGAGGACACCTCCGGAGTCAGGCCAGGAGAACCTGTTGCCTCTACTGGAAGGCCGTTGTCGCTCGAGCTTGGTCCCGGGCTCCTTAGCAGCATATACGACGGGATCCAAAGGCCCCTCACGGAGATACGGTCGAAGACGGGAACATTCATAGAAAGGGGAGTGGAAGTCAGGGCGCTTGACTCGAAGAGGAAGTGGAAGTTTGTTGTTGAGAAAGGAATCAAGAAGGGATCCAAGGTTGGGCAGTCAGACATACTCGGTTACGTCCAGGAGACGGAACTGATGAAGCACTACATAATGGTGCCGCTTGGGATAGAGGGAACCCTGGAATCCATCAAGGAGGGAAGCTATACAATCGACGACACGATAGCGAAGGTGAAGACAAAGGACGGTGTCGTAAACATAACGATGGTACAGAGCAGGCCGGTGAGGAGGCCGGCCCCATTCAAAAGCAAATTCAGGTCCGGGACTCCACTGATTACAGGCCAGCGCGTCATCGACACGCTCTTTCCGATCAGCAAGGGCGGGGCAGCTGCAGTTCCGGGACCTTTCGGTGCAGGAAAGACTGTGATCCAGCAGCAACTTGCCAAGTGGTCCGATGCTGACATCGTGGTATACGTCGGGTGCGGGGAGCGAGGAAACGAGATGACAGACGTTCTGACGGAGTTTCCAGAGCTGAAGGATCCAAAGACGGGCAAGCCCCTCATGGAGAGGACGATACTTGTAGCGAACACTTCGAATATGCCGGTGGCCGCAAGAGAGGCGAGCGTATACACCGGGATAACGATAGCAGAGTATTTCCGAGACATGGGCTACAATGTCGCCGTAATGGCAGATTCGACATCCAGATGGGCAGAGGCGATGAGGGAGATGTCCACTAGACTGGAGGAGATGCCAGGTGAAGAAGGCTATCCGGCATACCTACCGAAGAGGCTTGCGGAATACTACGAGAGAAGCGGTGAGGTTGAGAGCCTGAACGGAAAGAAGGGCTCGATAACGATAATCGGGGCCGTCTCCCCTCCGGGGGGTGACACCTCTGAGCCGGTTTCACAGGGAACCCTTAGAGTTGTCAAGGTTTACTGGGCACTTGATGCAGCACTGGCAGGATCGCGGCACTTCCCGTCGATCAACTGGCTTACAAGCTACTCGCTTTATGCAGGTACCCTTGAGCCATGGTACAAAAAGAATGTGGGCGAGGAGTTTGTGGAGGCGAGGAAGGAGACCATGAAGCTGCTACAGAGGGAAGCCGAGCTGAAGGACATAGTACAGCTTGTCGGAGAGGACGCGCTTCCAGACGCGGAGAGGATCATCCTTGATGTCGGGAGAATGATTAGGGAGGGATATCTGAGGCAGAGCGCCTTCGACGAGGTTGACGCTTACACGAGCCTGAAGAAGCAGAGCCTCATGCTCAACACGATACTCTACTTTAGGAAGAAGGCGGACGAGGCTGTTGCCGCAGGCGTCTCTTCCGACAAGATAGTGGACATGAAGGTTAAAACTCCGATATCCAGGCTAAGGGAGTCGAAGGAGCAGGAGATAGAGGCCCAGACCAAGAAGGTACATAAGGAGATCGATGCAGAGTTTGAGGCTTTGCGCAAGGAGGCGGGTTGAGAGGGGATTGTATGAATTTCGAGGTAAACTACAAAACAATAGAAAGGGTCGCAGGACCCCTGGTCGTGGTAGGCAAAGTCGGGAATGCGGCCTACGGTGAGATTGTTAGAGTCAAGCTGGGAAGCGGGGAGAGCAGGCTCGGCCAGGTGCTTGAGACCACCAAGAAGTACGCGGTGGTGCAGGTATTCGGCCCTACAGAAGGCATAACGATCGACACGACATCTGTCAGCTTCTTGGGAGAAACATTCCATGTTGGCGTGAGCGAGGACATGCTCGGCCGGGTCTTCGACGGTCAGGGAAGGCCGCGTGACATAAAGGCAGAGGTATCGTTCAAGGAGAGGAGGGACATAAACGGTGCCCCGATAAATCCCGCATCGAGGGCGATGCCTCAGGATTTCATAGAGACCGGCATATCGACCATAGACGGCCTGAACACCCTTGTAAGAGGGCAGAAGCTGCCACTTTTCTCGGGTTCTGGACTTCCACACAACGAGATAACTGCGCAGGTGACCAGGCAGGCCAAGGTCAAAGGCTCAGGAGAAAACTTCGCCGTCGTATTTGCAAGCATAGGCATAACATACGATGACGCGCAGTACTTCATCAACGAGTTCAGGAAGACAGGGGCGCTCAGCAGGACGGTTGCGTTCATGAACCTCGCGGACGATCCGAGCATCGAGAGGATCCTTACCCCAAGGATAGCACTCACAACGGCAGAGTACCTTGCCTATGACAGGGGAATGCACGTCCTCGTAATCCTCAACGACATAACCAACTACGCAGAGGCTCTCAGGGAGCTGTCCAGCGCTAGGGAGGAGGTCCCCGGGAGGAGGGGGTACCCGGGTTACATGTACACCGACTTCGCCAGCATATACGAGAGGGCGGGCGTGGTCAAGGGCAAGAAGGGAACGATAACGCAGCTCAATGTCGTCACGATGCCTGGCGACGACGTGACGCACCCGATAGTAGACCTGACCGGATATATAACGGAAGGGCAGATGTACATCAGCAGGGAGCTCTACAACAAGGGGATTTATCCTCCGATAAACCCGATCGGGTCGCTTTCCAGGCTCATGAGCAATGGAATCGGAAAGGGCAAGACGAGGGAGGACCACCGTGGCGTGGCAGATCAGCTCTATGGAGCGTACGCAAGGGCCCAAGAGGCGAAAAGCCTGAGCTCCATCGTTGGTGCAGAGGCCTTAACAGACATCGACAAGAAGTTCCTGCACTTCGGTGACGAGTTCGAAAAGAGGTTCATAAGCCAGGGCTTCTACGACGCGAGGAGCATAGAAGACACGCTCTCAATTGGCTGGGAGCTTCTATCGCTGCTGCCCGAGTCTGAGCTCAACAGGGTAAAGGAGGAGTACATAAAGAAGTACTACAAGCCGAAGAAGTGATCCATTGATGAATCCTACCAGAATGAACCTGATCAACACAAGGAAGGGGATAGCCAGGGCCAGGAAGGGCTATGGGATCCTGAAGAAGAAGAGGGAGGTCCTTGTCCTGGAGTTCATGAAGCTGGTGCAGCAGTCGACCAAGGACAGGTCCTACCTGAATCAGCTTGTCGAGCAGGGATACAGAGCGGTCGGAATGGCCTCCACTTACGTCGGAAACTTCGAGCTGGAGGGGGTTGCGATGCACATGAAGGAGGCGAAGCCAGTGGGAATGAATATCAAGAACATCATGGGTGTGAGGGTTCCTGAGATAACCAGAAGCAGTGAGGGGGATTTGGGGCTCAGCTACAGCCTCTTGTCAACAAACGTTGCGGTCGACGATATAAGGAACTCTTTTGTAAGTGTGATAAATACGATGATAGATGTGGCCCAGAGGGAGCAGGGACTGCGTAGGCTCGTCATGGAGATAGACAAGACAAAGAGGAGGGTAAACGCGCTCGACTACATAGTGATACCTAGAATGAGGGGCCAAGTGAAATACATTTCGATGAGGCTCGACGAGATGGACAGGGACACCTTCTCGGCACTCAAGCACATAAAGAAGAAACTGGAGAGGAAGCAGGCGTCTTAGCTACCCCGCCCCGCTGTATGTCAGGGTCGGGTCGCCATAAAGCTCCATCTCCACACCCTGATCGATTAGCTCGCCCTCAGTGGAGACGCTTGAGCGCTCGAAATAGATCTTTTCGTTGAGGAATGCCTGTCCCAAGGTCTGGCCTGACTTGAATTTGTTGTAGAGGCTGGCGTCTATTACGGCGTCTATCGTGATTGACGATGGAGGCCGCAGGGTCCTCGAGTTGGCAAGGCTGACCTCTGTCGACCCTATGTAGGCAGACGCACCCGCATCGAGCATGGAAACCGCAATTGTCTTAGTGTCAAGGGTCAGGCCGTCCGCATTTGCCAGGGCGGTGTATATGTATGTGCCAGGTATGTCCGCCCCATAACAAGCATCGGTTATAATTACAGGATTTGTGCTGAGGGTCGGCATCTTCCACGAAACAAGCAGGAGAGGGCTATTGGCAGTCCCACCCCCGCAGGTGTAACCTGATCCGTGGCAGTTGTAGAATTGAACCCCAGGGCTCTGCATGGCGTTAGTGAGCCCGCCGATGCTGGCGCAGGGGGTGCCGTCTGGATTCTGTGTGCAGTAAGGCGGGGACTCAAGGCAGTTCGGGCTTCCGCCGGAGCAGGTAGCCACGTTGGCGGTCCTTGCGAAGGCGTCCGCCCCGGCCAATGTGGAGAATGGCTTGGTGGAGATGTCTGTGAAGATCCTCATGTTTGTATTTGCCTGTTTTCTGGCATTCACCGCATTCAGGAGCATGCCTCCTATCTCGCCACCGGTGCTTCCCGGCATCCTGGCCACGATTATGCTGGGTGATCCGCTTGGAGTTAGGGTGCCATAGGGGTCATCTGTTGAGATGAGCGCCGGCCCTGTCATTTTGAGCTCCTTCTCGTCAGTTGGGATAACCGCACCGAATGGCTTGGCGGTTGGCATCGGGACTATTGTCGCATCGCCAAGGATCACAACGTATTGCGCCCCTGTTTTGCGTTCCAGGGCGTTTATGGCCGCCTTCACGCTGGTCCAGTCGTTAATGTTGGGATTTGACAATCCGGTTACCTGGGTGTAATACGATGAGTCAAGCTCTACATAGAGCGAGGTAAGCCCCTGGTTCTGCAGCGCCTGTTCATAGGAGTCTATAGAAGATATGGAGGTCGAGTCTCCTGTTCCTGCGGTGACTATGAGCACGTTGTCGCTAATAGACAATATGCCTGAGTATATGCTATTCTGGACCATTGGGGTCGCTGCACTGTCAGTGATCGTAACATTTGCATGCAAAGTGTTTCCAATCATCGAAATTGTCGGGCTGAATTGGAAGGTTGCGGTCCCCATCGTTGTGTTGCCGGAGCCATATGGGAGGTTCGCGGGTATCACGGCGCCTGGTATTCCCCCAATGCTCTGGGTGCTAATCACGGTGTTGGTTACGGAGTTCGATACCGTGAGTACGGCCGAGTAGGGAGGCACCCCACCCAACCATGAATCAGTGATAGATATCTTGTCCCCCACGCTACCTATGGAAGGGAAGGCGGGGTTCGAAATTATTGCGGCGGGAGTTATTGGAGGGTATATTGTCACTGGGCCCTGGTTCGGCGTTTTGCTAAATGCCATCGCTCCTGCAGAATCAACGACCTCTGCTGCGAAATAAAGCGGCCCGCTGATTGCGAGATAGGGATACTGGGACGTTTCGCCCTGAACAGGCCACACCGTTGTGATGCTCGAGGCGCTGGTGTGGTCTATCGTGTAAGATCCCCCACCAGAGGGAGATACGAGTTGGTTCGTAGCTGTGTATGCCTGCTTGACGTATATGGTGTATGGAGGTGTCCCTCCGCCTATGTTGGATATTGTGAACTGTATGTCGAACATGTGGCCGGAATCCCAGTTCTGCCATCCTGGCACTGGAACAGGCCACATCGATAGTACAGGGGTATTGAGCG
The DNA here is from genome assembly GCA_028866775.1 of Microcaldota archaeon. GTDB lineage: Archaea > Micrarchaeota > Micrarchaeia > Micrarchaeales > Micrarchaeaceae > JAJYUY01. The sequence goes on from JAGWHK010000003.1 coordinate 173,785, forward strand.
CTGAGGTGGATGATTCTGGGAACACGTATGCGGATATGTACATCTCGGCGTTGAAGCAGTTGGATCCCTGCTGGTATGACTCGACCTGGCTGCACCATCCGTCTGGATAGGGCCAGAGCGGTTGGCTGTCGTAATACCATGTTGGGATAGGTGTCGCGCTAGCCGTATAACTGCCCTGCGGCACTGACAGACATGTGTAGACGTTTATCGCAGGGGCACCGGAGCTGTCGTAGAACGGATACCCGAAGTCGTCATTTCCCGACCAGCCATTGGTGTATGTGCCGTAGAGTGTGCAACCGGACGGCACGCTTATCGAAGTGCACTGGTAGCTAGAGCATTCTATGGTTATGACAACGAAGTCGCCGCTGGAGGAGGACGGCACCGAGTAGGTGTAGGATTTTGATCCTGTCTGGAAGTAGTTTCCTCCTCCAGTGACTGGATTCCATGAATAGCCTTCCGTGTACTGCGAGCCCCCAGGAGCCTGGACCAATGGCGCGTTGACCGCTATCGTTGCCAGGAGAAGCGGCCCGACCACCTGGCTGTTCAGGTTGCTGACTCCCAGATCGCCCTGTTGGGTCGCCTGGCAGCCGTTGCTGTTCTGTTTCCATGACCATGCGGTTGTGTTGGTCCACATCGCACCCGACCAGGTGTATCCTGCCGCAGATTGCGTTGGCTTGGTGAAATAGCCTGAGGTTCCCATCACGTCGCCTGCCCACCATCTACCACCCCAGTACTCTGCGCTTACCGACATGGCCGCTGCGCAGATGTATGTTGGCGACACCCCGTTGAATGCGGGATATGTCCCTGGGGCAGTTGCGATAAGGGTTGGCACCGTTATGCGCGGCGCGTCATTTGCAACTCCGACCGAGAATGCGGGGGGGTTTGCCGCCGCACTTGATATGGTAAGTATCAAGATTACTGCTAATGAGGTTAGTATGCCGGTTCTAATCGAAGTATTTGCCATTCTAACCACTTATGATCGGGTCGCCCACCAGGTTCGGCCCCGAACTGCTGCTGTTGAAGTAGAAGATTGCCATGCATGGATACGTGGACTGTTGCTGGCAGCTGACCACGACCTCCTCTACGCTTGACTGGTTGTAGTAAGTGTCGAAGATACTGATTATGGGGTCGCTCGTGTCATTCTGCCCCAGGTATGACGCCAGTATGCCATTGGAACCGTAAAGCGCTCCGCTTATGCGCGAGAGCGCGAGGTTTTGGCAGGGCTGGATGGCCCCCAGGTATTGGTTGTAGATCGTGTTTGACTGCGAGCAACCATTTATGGAGGGAGGGGAATAGAAGGTGGTAGAGTTGGCGATTGTGTTGGAAGGCTTCACCGCAGGCACATTTGCCGGGCCAAGCATTTGGGTCCCCCAATTTGTTGCGTTCACAAAAACGCAGTAGTATGTGGGGTTTGCGGGAGAGACAAGAAGTCCTGCATATTCTAGGTTGTCCAGAGTTGTGGTGTTGATCACATTGGCATCGTGCGCGCAGCTCGTAGAAGATCCGGAATACCAGGTTAGTGTGAATGGCGGGGGCGGATAGCCGGTGTAGCTCTGATTTATGGTGAGCATCGTTCCGTAGCTGCTGTTTAACGTAATGAGGGATAGGCCGGATTCCGGAATTATTATGCGTAGCAGCCTTGCGGCAACGGGCCAGCTGAAGCTGGTTGCACCATTGGAATCTGAGACCTCCACGCAATAATACTCTAGAGCGTATTTGGAAACCGGGGTAACCATGGCGGATACTGACAATGGCCACGCTCCCCTGACCGATTGGTTAGATGACAGCACTGTTCCCGAAGCGCAACCAGCAGAGGTATTTGATGTTAATACATTTACGGTGTATGGGAAGCTTCCTCCAAAGAATGTGGTGTTTACGAGGATTGTGGATAAGCCGACTGTGAGCCCGATCGTGGGCCTTGACAGGGGCACCGGGCCGCTGGTGTATACGGTTGGCATTATTCCGTAAGGAGGGTATGAACGCGTACGCAGCCAGTATGCCGCCGCGCTGCCAACCCCCTGAGTCGCGATGAGGGTGATTGGATAACTTATTATCGTGGAGGGGAAAGTTATTTCAGATCCCCGATTATAGTCGTACTGCCCCGTGAATGTGGTTCCATTGATTCCGATGCTCCAGACATGGAATCCAGGTTGGGGCTGGATAGGGAATGGCCTCAAGGATGAGGTGGTTAATCCGGCCGATGTAGATTTGTAGTAGCCATACTCTATGTTGATCATCGCGCACAGCGGGCATGAAGGTTCAAGTGTTGAGAAGTAAGCAGCGGAATTGCTGTTGCTCGATGATAGTTTGGCATAACTGTCCATGACCCCTGGGGAGGTTATTGTGGTGTTGACGATCGCACCTATGTCTCCCGAGATGTTAATCCCTGCTTCCGGGTAAAAGTTGCTATAGTTTGTGAACACCATATTGCCGTTATCATACTTGCCATAACTGGATGAAAGCTGCGGGGCCTCTCCTGCATAAACGCCATCGTATTCTGTGTTGGCGGGCAAGAGGCGCATCGTGAGGTAGGTGTAGCTGTTGGGCATTAATCCCTGCGGGAGGAGCACCCAGAAGACTGCGTTAGTGGAGGAGGAGCTGCATCCGCTCTCGCACCAGCTGAAAAGTTCGTTGCCTGACTGGTAGAATCTTATGTTTCCAAGATCCGAAACCCCGCTCTGCAGATATTTTGAAGGGTTGAATGTCACCATCTGTTGGAAGTTTGGACCTGTTGAGACATTCTGATAATTTGCAACGCCAAGGACGACGTTAAGCTGGTAACTATCTGGTCCGTACGGCAAGGCATTTATCGTCGTTGTTGTAGAAGAGGAGGTTTGCGTCGAGCTGCCGCCCGAGTCTGTTATGACCGCTTGCGCCAAGGTCGTGGTCGTGGTGGTGGTCGTCGTTGTAAAGATTTGAGAGTTTATTCCGCTGGACGGTGGGACTCGATAGTTGTAATAAGTATAGTAGTAAGGGCCATTAGGACCGTAAATGCCATTGACGTAGTTGAATCCTAGGGTGTCCCTAAGTCCGTTTATAATTGATCCCCAAGTTGCAGGGGGAAGCAGAGTTATTGCAATGGCTGCGAAGACTAAAACAATAAGAGCAGAGTACCTGTACCGCCGCGAGTACTGCAACAGTTTCACCCCCTAGTGAAACAGATTAATCAAATATTTAATAACTACCTTCTGCGTTCCAAGCTGTTTGACGTCTTTGCGCGACACGAAAGTATATATACGCGACCGACACCAAAGAATTATATATTAATCAAACCCCTAGCATTGTATCGGATTTCATATTGGGGTTTTATGGCTCAGAAGCATAAGGTGCTAAAGAATACCGCTGCGATAGCGATAGTCACAGGCAGCATGGCGATTGGGGCCCTGCGTGGATGGGATATCGCGGTTAGCCCTGCAGAAAAGCCGGTCATAGTGACTGGTCCAAAGGGGGACAAGACGGCTTTTGTGGTCCAAACCATTAATTCCGGAGGGGCCACTGCATCGGCCATGGCAGGCGGCGCTGCAGGTGGTGTCATCGGAGCCGGCGCCTGGATAGGCGTAGATATGCTCTTCCTGTCAAAGCTCAGGAGGAAGGAAAACGAGGAGCAGAAGGCTCCGACTTAAGCATAATTGTCAGCGATAATTCAGACTTCTCTGTCGCCTTCTTGAATATTCACAGCAGCCCGAACGCCTTGAGGCCGAACCCTATTATCACAAAGCAGACGGTAATGCCAGTCATGTAAGCCGTGACCTCCCACTCCTTCATCGGCCTGATGTTCATTATTATATGGGTCCAGCTGAAGATCCTTTTCCCGTAAGGGGCCGCAAATGTCCCGTTCTTCTGCAGCTTTCCGAGGTCTGTCACGTCGAACTTTCCTTTGAGATGGAGGAGGAACTCGATTATCCATGGCATGAAGACTATGACCCCGAAGGACTCCATGTTTCCGAGTATCATCGTTATGACGAATCCGGCGCCGACCGCATATGTGTAGCTGTCGCCGGGTATTATCTTGGCCGGATAGCCGTCGAAGAACGCGAACGCGACGAGGCATGCCAGCATCACCCCAGACAACAGCGCACCCGTCGTTGTGCCGTAAATCACGCTGTAGAGCAGGAACCCCAAGGCCACCATTATTCCAGATGCGGTGGATATTCCATTGAATCCGCCGAGGAGGTTGAAGGAGTTCGCCGAGAATATGACTGCGAGCGGTATTATTATGAGTGGGTAAAGAAGCCCGAAAGCAACGTGCCCGACAAGCGGAACGTTTACTATCGAGACCCCAGCGTTTATCGCTATCAGCGGTACCGCGCCCATCAAAGTGAGAAGGGGCTTTTGCCACTGCTTCAGGCCTACGCGGGTGTCCATCATGCCGGTCGTTTTCATTGCGACCTTCCTGACGTGTATGTCGTCAAGGAAGCCGACCAGAGCTATAAGCATGAGCGAAACCACGGCGGCGAAGAGCATGTTGCTAGATATGGTGCTGGAGTAGAGATTGAAGCTTGCCCCGAAGATGTATGCAAGTATCCCTATGGCGAACCCAAAGGAAAGCGCGTTGCCGAGACCGCTGGGAAGCGCAGGCCTATTCTTCTTGTTATAATCGGTGGCGGTGATGCCGGAACCCATCATGAGCGGCATCAGGAACCTTATCGTGATGAAGGTGGAGACGAATGCAAGCGCTATCGGCACGATTAGCGTTAGGTATGTGTGGTACATTCTTTCCCCTGCTTATTATTCTGATTGAAGAAGCTATAAATAGGTTCAGCAACTTTGGAATAAAGGTGTATTATGCCTGTCTTTGAGATGGAGAACGGGAGGAAGAGGTACTGGGCGTGCAAGGGCATAGTCTTCAACGATGGAAAAATCCTTCTCCTACACGTCAACCATGATGCTGACGAGCTGGGCCATAGGCCCGAACTGGGTGATTGGGAGGTTCCGGGCGGTAGAATGGAGGCGGGAGAAACAGATGAGCAGACCCTGAAGAGGGAGATACGCGAGGAGGTTGGCCTTGATGTCGATGTTGGGAGGTTCGTCTCTGATCTGGAGTTCTCACCGCGTGACGACGTGGTGATAAGGGGAAAATGTTATGTTTGCGCCTCCCCGTCTAGAGATGTGGTGCTTGAGGACAACGGAAGGCATGATAGGGCACTTTGGCTGACCTTCGATGAGGCGCTAGAGAGGGATGTGCCGCCCTGGTTCAGGGAGGCAATTGGAAAGCTCAGAAATCTCGGCGATTCCAGCAACTACCTATAGTCAGTCCCTTGCGTTTTTTATGACGTTCCTGACCCCGCCAGCAGGAACCCTCACATCGCCCAAGTACCTCGGTATGAGGTGGAAATGCACGTGGTCTATCATCCTTCCGGCCGCCCTTCCCTCGTTGATCCCGAAGTTATAACCATCCGGCTTTCTGCCGATTTTCGGGTTGGAGAGCATCTCCCTGCACATCCTTCTCGATTCGCGCGTGTAGGGAACCGCTATGAAGGCTTGGTAGACCCTCCCCAGATCTATCTTGCCGACCGCCCTTTTCGTCTTCTTCAGTGCAGCCTGCAGATCTGCCCATTCCCCCTTCGTTAGGTCAAAGAGCGAGACCACGTGCCGCTTTGGGGTTATTATTGCGTGACCCGGCGTCTCTGGATGCCTGTCCATGTGTGCCTTAAAGAACCTTGTCTCAGCGACGCTGTCCATGTCCTCATTGTTGAGCTCGCAAATCCTGCAACCCCTGGCCATGTAGTGATTTCACAGAAAGGCTTATAATCTCTAAAGGCAAAATAAAATCGCGTGATTCTAATGATTATGACATGCGACAGATGCAAGAGGGAGATATTCAAGGCAGAAACATGCGGTTACTGCAAGAGGAAGATATGCGTAAACTGCATGAAGAGCTCCCAGCGCGTCAAGAAGGTGAACCGCCTTGTCATCTGCAAGGACTGCTGGTCCAACACCAGGAGGAGGCGCATCTTCAAGAACAACAACGGCATGATGCCAGTCGCAGCTACCCAGAGGCCATCCTACTACTGAAGGTGGGTAGGTGCAGGAGCTGAAGGGGGCTGAGAAGGAGATTCTTAGCTTCTGGGACTCCAACAGGATAAACGAGAAGATCCGCAAGCTCAACTCCGGAAAGAGAAGGTTCTATTTCCTCGACGGACCGCCTTATGTGACCGGTGACTTGCACCCAGGACACATATGGGTGAAGTCGCTGAAGGACATCTTCGTCCGCTACAAGAGGTACCGGGGCTTCGATGTCGTGGACAAGGCGGGCTATGATGTCCATGGCCTTCCCATCGAGAACAAGGTGGAGAAGGAGCTCGGCATAACCTCCAAGAAGGACATAGAAACGAAGATAGGAGTGGAAAGGTTCGTGTCCGAGTGCGGCAAATTCGTTGCAAAGTACATGGGTAGAATGGACGCCGACTACAAGAGGTATGGCATCTCGCTGGACTTCCAGAATCCCTATCTTCCGTTCAAGAGCAGCTACATAGAGACCGCGTGGGGGATCTTCAAGAGCATAACGGACAACGGATTCCTGTATGAAGGGACTAAAACACTGATTTACTGCCCCCATTGCGAAACCCCGCTGTCGCAGGGCAGCATGGAGGTCGAATATCGTGACGAGGATGACCCATCGATCTACATCGCGTTCAAGATTGATGCAAAGGCCTCAAGGGCGAAGATAGAGCCCAAGTCCGACTCCTACCTATTGGTTTGGACGACAACGCCTTGGACCATCCCATCCAACATGGCTATCGCAGCGAATCCCAGGGAGCTCTACGTGGAGGTCAAGATGAAGGGCAAGACCCTCATACTCGCAAAGAAGAGGCTCGAGCAGTTCTCTGCGATTATGGGGGAAAGTGTGGTCGTGCTCAGGGAGTTCTACGGCGGCGAGCTTGAGAACATGAGGTATCTTAGCCCGCTTGAGGACAGGGTGCCGATGCAGAAGGAGTTCAGGAAGCACCACAAGGTGATCATGTCAGAGGGCATGGTCAGCATGGAGGACGGCAGCGGGCTGGTCCACATAGCTCCGGGGAATGGTGTGGAGGACTATTCGCTCGGGGTGCAGAAGAAGATTCCCATATTCTCGCCTGTCAATCCCGATTCAACTTACAACGGCGAGGCAGGCGCTTATGCCGGGCTCGGTGTTCCGGCCGAGGCCAACAAGGCCGTTATGGCAGACCTGGAGGCCTCTGGTGCGTTGCTCCATAAGGGTTACATCCGGCACAGCTACCCGCACTGTTGGAGGTGCGCCAACAAGCTGATATTCCTTGCAACAAAGCAGTGGTTCCTCAACATAAGGAGGATAAAGAAAAGGTTGACAAAGGCAAACGAAAGGGTTTCGTGGCACCCGGAACAGGTAAGAAAGTGGCAGAACGACATACTCGAGAATTCACCTGACTGGTGCATATCCAGACAGAGGTATTGGGGCATCCCCATGCCTATATGGATCTGCGGCAGCTGCAAAGAGATGTCGGTGATCGGCTCGTTTGCAGAGCTCAGGGAGCGGGCCAAGGATAGGGGTTACGCCTCCTCGCTTTCCGATTACCACAGGCCGCACATAGACAAGGTCGTGCTCACCTGTCCCAAGTGCGGCGGCGATCAAAACAGGATCAAGGACATCTTCGATGTCTGGTTTGATTCCAGCATCGCGTTCAGGGCTAGCCTTACCAGCGAGGAGTTCGGAAAGTTCACACCGACAGACCTGGTGGTGGAGTACATAGAGCAGATACGCGGATGGTTCCAGTACATGCTCAAGATCGGCGCGATGGCCTACAGGAGGAGCCCGTTCGACCACATAATGGTGCACGGGATAATGGCAGGAAACGACGGCCGCAAGATGAGCAAGAGCTTCGGCAACTACAGGCCGCTCGGCGAGCTCGCCGAGTACGCCACGGCGGACGCCTTCAGGCTCTGGAGCACGGGGCACGACCAGATACTCAACAGGAACCTCAGCGACTCGGAGATAAAGGACAGCGAGAAATCCATAGTTATACTGCACAACGTAGCGAACCTGCTGGAGGAATACGAAAAGGTGCTCGATTACAAACCCAAGATAGGGAAAAGGATCGGCAGCAAGGGCCTCGACAAGGTGGACGCCTGGATACTCTCCAGGCTCGAGGCGATGATCGGCCGGGTAACTGCAAGCCTGGACTCGTACAATACAGCAGATGCGGTCGCGGTGATAGAGGGCTTCATAATAGAGGACCTCAGCAGGTTCTACCTGAAATCGGCGAAGAAGAGGCTGGGGGAGGGGAGGAAGGCCAGGAAGATGATCGACATGATCGATTACATGCTCTTCAGGACCATTGTGACGGCATCGCCGATAATACCGTTTGTCGCCGAGGGCATCTATCAGAGGCGCTACAAGAGGCAGGAGAGCGTATTCATGGAGCAGTGGCCCAAGCAGAACAAGAGGCTGCTCAACAAGGAGGTCGACGAGGAGGTTGACATCGCCAGGGAGGCTATAACCGCGATACTGAACAGCAGGGAGAAGAAGAACGTGAAGCTGAGATCCCCAATATTAAGCGCAACGATAGAGACCGCAAGCGACAGGAATGTAGAGTCCTTGCAGCGCATGGCCGCCCTCATAGAGGATTACACCAACGCGAAGAGGATAGTGGTGCTCAGGGGCAGCGGCTCGCGCAAGGAGATAAAGCCGCTCTTCGGAAAGATAGGGCCGGCCTTCAAAGAGAAGGCGGGCCTTGTGGCGGAGGAACTAAAGAAGCAGGATGCCGAGGGAGTCGAAAGCGAGATTGCAAGATCTGGATATTTCAGCCTGCACACCGGCTCTGGAACCTTTGACATAAGGCCAGAACACTTTGCCACGGTGGAGAAGAAGGAATCAGATGATGCCTCCGCATTCAAGTACGGATTGGTGACCATAGACCCGACCCAGACAGAGGAGATGAGGGAGGAGCTGCTTGCAAGGGAGGTCGCAAGAAGGGTGCAGATACTCAGGAAGGAGATGGGCCTCACCCGCGTCGACAAGATCGTTGTCTACATATATTCGGAACCCTCCATCGCAGAGCTCATCAAGAGGCGCGGTGGGGAGATCAGGAAGACAGTCAATGCAAGGATGATCGAGTTCAACAAGGGCGCGGCAGGGGAAACGGAAAGGAAGGAATGGGACCTGGAAGGCGCCAAAGTGGGCATTGCAATAAGGAAGGAATAATAACAGGGAGAACAAAATCCTACCATGGACGACCGAGCGGGAGGATACAGCGGCTCAGACTCCTACAGGCACGTCGAACCGCTGCTGTTCGACCGCGGAAAGGAGCTGCTCATCATATCGCCCTATATCGGGATGCGCTACGCGAGGAAGCTGGTCGGGATCGGGAGGAGGAAGCGCATCAAGATTGTAACCTCACGCTATTCGCAGGACGTTGTTGCATACATAAGACGCCATTCGAGATACCTCCTCTATGGCTACGCCAAGGCGGTCTCGCTGCTCGCTATCGGCGCCTTCGTCTCAGCATACTTCAGTTTCTATGCCATCGCCATTTTTGCGGCGGCTGGCGCGGCCCTGATCTCCGGGATGGGGTATGTGATGTATAGATTGTCAAGAAACTCACAGATCGAGGCACGGATCTCATACAGGAGGTTCGTGCACGAGAAGGCGTACATTTCAGATTGTGCCGCGGTAGTAGGCAGCGCGAACCTCACCTACAGCGGGCTGCATAAAAACGTCGAGAGGGTAGAGATTATAACCGACCAGGACCGGATAGAGGGGCTTAGGACCCACTTTTTCGAGATATGGGAGCGCTCCAACTGAATTTCAAGATGGATAGCGGCCCTTTGGTGATTGGACAGGCTTCGACTACAAGTATTTATATCTTTCGGTTGAAATACTACGCGTCGGTTGTTGGATATACCCAAACCCAAGGCTTAATTGCCTATTATCCAATCCCAACCAAAACCACCCACGCATGGCTTTATGCCGTGCGTCTCTTTCTATTTAATCATGACCTTAGCCGTGAGACTGGGTGTAATATATATCTGGGATGCTACTAGAATCTAGGCGACCATATGCTCTTCAGGTCCAACAGCGGAGCGGTAAGAAAGAACGACATGGGCAGCGAGGCCCACCAGGCGATGAGAAGGGAGTTGAGGTGGTACATGCGCAAGAGGCTGCCTGACCAGGCGGCCAACGTTGCTGAGAGGATGGGAGACATAAAGCTGTCGATGAGGATCAGGAGGATGGTCGGCGACCATGGAGAGATTGTCAGGCTAATGCTTAGGGAGGATGAGACCTCTGAGGCGGTTTCTTACCTGGATAAGATCGGCAAGCCGATCAATGCGGTGAGGCTGGCGATGGAGAATGGGCTGGTCCGCCAGGCCAAATACATAGTTACAAAGGAGGTATTTTTGAGCAAGGGCTCGAAGAACCTGGACTACACGCCCCAACTGGCGGACATGGCAATGAGCGTGGGGTTCGAGTCGGTTGCATGGGCGATCGCAAGCAGCGGATCAGCCTACTTCACCAAGGTAAAGGACTTCTACAGCAAGGCAGTGTTGAACTTTACTGTGGGCAATATAGAACGGGTGGAGGAGGCACTAAACGAGGGCCTTAAGTTTTACAGCAACGGTAGCGAGGAAGGGAAAAGGATTAGGGCGCTTGCGAAGGAGCTTACCGCACGGACCGGGCTCGGTCACATAAAAGTGGAGGAGCTCTTGCCCACCACCACATCGTCTTCTATCCTGACCCCGCCGAAGCCGTCTATGTAGATGCCTGGCTCGTCACTGAATACCATGTTCTCCTTGAGCTTGGTCTTGCAGCCCGGGTATAGTCCGGCACCCCCATCGTGGACTTCCAATCCTATGGAGTGTCCCAGCGAGTGTATGAACTTGCCCTTGTAGATTCCGCCCTTGTATTTGTCGATGTATTTGGCTGCCGCCTTGTGCGCGACCTCGCCCTTGGCACCCTCTTTGATTTTTGAGAGGCCTATCTCCTGAGCCTTCCTCACTACTGAATACATGTCGGTGAACCTCCTGTATTTCTCGCTGCCAATGTCAGGCCTGAACATGAATGTGCGGGTCATGTCTGCGCAGTAATTGTCGACCCTTGCACCTATGTCAAATAGGACTATGCTGTTCCTCCCCAGCCTTGCCCCGCCCGGAGCGTGGTGCGGCAGCGCGGTGTTTGCGTCGAAGGCGACTATGCTTGTAAACGCAGTCGTAGCGCCCATCGATAACATGTGAGTGTCTATCGCAGCCGCGACTTGCAGTTCGGTGACGCCTGGCTTGAGGGCGGCCTTGCCAGCGGAGAGAGCACCCTTTGTTATGGAGACGGCCCTTCTCATTGCTCTCAGCTCTGAATCCCCCTTCACCAACCTGGCCTCCATCATTCCATCCGAGACATCAACGAACTTCGCCTTCAACTTGGATGCAAATGATTTGTATGTCATGTAAGGCACGAAGTATCCGTTTATCCCTACGCGCCTTTCCTTTAGTTCCTTATTCAACATCTCCCTGAGCATGCCCCTATTTTCTATTAGGACAAGCTTCATCTCCCTAGGCTTCTGCCTCTTTGCCATCCCATATTCCAGCGGGCCCAGGAATAGTGTCATTGAACTCCTTCGTGCCAGCAGCACTGTGCCCTCGAACAGTCCGCCCTTAAAGCCAGTGAGGTAGAGGAAGTTGCTGTCCTCGCGGTCTGTGTTTATTATCAGTATCTGCTTTACCTTTGCCTTGCTGAAGACCTTGGCCAGCCTTGCCCTCATTGAGTGCATCGAACCACGTTACAGAATGTCTGGCAAGTCATAAAAACCTGCTTTGAGAAATTCAGTTATGGTTGGGGAGAACACGAGTGCGGAGCCGCATGTCAAGCGGTCTGACATAGTCTACAGGAACATGCGCGACTCCGAGATCCTGCGCAAATACTACTCGACTAGGACTATCAGAATAGGCAGCAGGATGGAGATAGCTGGGGACTCGCCGACCGACATATTCATAGGAAGGTACGGGTATCCGAAGGTATTCATAGGCCCGATGGTCCCTCCCGTGTTCGGGAACACAGAGGTTCTGGCCACTCCGGAGATGTGGAGGTCGGCGTCGATACCCAGGATATTCGAGATGCGCAGCAGTCTTGTCAGGGGGCTTTACGAAACAAACGTCAAAAACGTGGAGAAGGGCAGGGTAGAGGAGGTCGTCAGGGATCTCGCACTGGCTGAAAGGCCGGCGGGCGCGCAACTCTCGCTTACCGTGAGGTCGACCAAGCCCGTTCTTGACGATGAATCAACGCCATTTGGGCTCAGCGGCGGAATAAAGGGGTTGGAGGTTGGGAATATGAGGGCAGAGAAGAAGGTGGAGAGGATGTATTTTGATACCGATGCAAGGGCCGTCGACGCAGTGTTCGAGCTCTACGAAAAGGGAATCCCAGTATCGAAGATCCAACGGGGCTTCTCGGCGGGGCTTTTCGGCAGGGGACAGAACCGGAAATTCGTCCCGACAAGGTGGAGCATAACCGCGGTTGACGACACGCTGTCCAAGGAGAACCTCAAGGAGGTGAAGGAGTACGATTCACTAGACTCGATAATGGCGTTCTATAGCGTGGCGCTTGATAACAGGTGGCTGATATTCTTTTTCCCCGGATCATGGGAATACGAGTCATTGGAGGCCTTCTGGCCCGGAACCGTCTGGAACGAAAATGGGAAGGACATATCGATATTCGGCTCTTACGAGCCTTACGAAGGCAGGAAGACATACGCGGAGATGGGGGGCTGCTATTATTCTGGAAGGCTAGCCGTCACCGAGAAGATGCGGCTCATGAAGAGGCAGGGCGCGGCGCTCATACTAAGGGAGGCCCACGAGGGTTACACCGCGCCTGTCGGGGTCTGGAACGTCAGGGAGCACGTGAGGGAGACGCTCGAGACAGAGCCAGCATATCTCGATAGCCTAGACGATGTGTTTAGGTTCATTGGGGAGAGACTCGCCCTTACCAAGTCAGATTGGGTAAGGAACAGCAGGATGCTTCGATTGCTTATGTCGCAGAAGAAGCTTGTCGATTACGTCAAGCGGGCTCAATAGGCATATATATCTGGGGCCGCAGATAAGGGTCAGTGATATTTGTGGAGAAGAGACTTGCAAGACAGGTTGGCTGGCTGAGAAGAGACACCTACAAGGAGGCCATTTCCGTAAGTGCCATCATGCTCGAGCAGAACTTCTCGGATTTCAGGAAGAGCAATGCATTCGCAAGGCAGAAGAGCGTAATCTCTAGTTTTGGCATGCCACAGCTCGGAAAGGAGTTGGAGAGATATGTTATGGACGGAGGAATAAGCGAGCCTGTGGCGGTAATGTTCTTCAAAAGGGCCCTCCTCTCAGTTACGCAGGTGGCCAAGGAGCTTCTGCGGGTAAATCCCGAATTCATGGAAGAGATAAAGAAGGATCCCAAAGCGGGCATCCAGAAGTATGTCGCACAGGTTGGTACGGTGGTGGAGATAAGTGGGGCAGCAGTGGACCCTGTAACAAAGACGGAGATCACCCTATCCATCGGGGTCGGGGGTACGGAATTAGTCGTTAGGAATGGCAAGAAGGGGAAGGCATGGAAGAAAAAGTCGTCCTAGGCCCTTGCGACCACCATTGACTTCTGGTGCATCTCCTGCAGATTGCCGGCCCCGACGTAGCCCATTCCGACCCTGAGGCTGCCCTCGATCGCCCCAACCGCATTTTCCACGCTTCCGCTTACTCGAAGGTACATCTTCACCCCCTCGTCTATCTGCTTCCCTTTCTGATAATCCTGATATCTGTCAAGTGCCATCCTTTTCTTGCGAGCCTGGGCGCTGCCCATCCCCCAGTACACCTTGTATTTTTCTCCGCTTCGCCAGACGGTTTTAGCGCAGCTCTCCTCGCATGCGGCGAACACTTTCCCTAGCATCACCGCGGAGGCGCCAAGGCCTATCGCTATTGCCACATCGCGGGGCTTTGAAATTCCGCCATCGCCTATTATGGGTATCCTTTGCAATAGGTTCATTTGTTTGAGTGCCAATGCGGCCTGCTCGATTGCAAACGTCGAAGGCGAACCCACCCCGCTTACGTCGGTTGTGGTGCAGATGGAGCCGCCGCCCATCCCGACTTTGACGGCGGATACGTTCTCTTCGCCGAGCTCTTCTATAGCGTATCTTACGCCATCGGCAGTTCCGAAGTTGCCGACGACGATCTTGGCCCCGGTTGCCCCTATGATGCGTTTTGCCCCCTCGACGAGTTTCCTGTTGTGGAAGCTTGCCACGTCTATGAACAAAAGGTCTGCCTCGCCGTACAAGGCAGTTGCCCTCTTTATGTCCATCGGGGACAACCCGGCCCCGACCGCCAACCTGCCTTGACGATCCCTCGGGGCCAATGCATTTGAATCAGGCACTTTCTCGCTTTTTACCATCCTTATCATTTTGACAGTCTGCTCGATGCTGCAGTTCCTGTGTATGACTCCAAGACCGCCACGAAGAGCAAGAGCAATTGCGAGCCTTGATCCAGTCACGGTGTCCATGGGTGCGGATATCAGCGGCGCCTTGAGCCTTAGCCCCCCGATCTTCACCGATATGTCTATCTCTGACGGCTCTATCTTTCCGAGACCTGGAAGGATGAGAAGTTGGTCGAATGCGTAGGCGCGCACGGGATTTTCCAGTTTGTTTCCAATTGCCTCCATAGTCTATATCGGCATAGTGCCCTTATAATTCTTTTGGCGGTATGAGCTTTGCTCCTAAACCCTGCTCTTAAACTTACTTTAGGAGCAGATATAAGACTTTTAGAGCAAAGCTGGCGGTATGAGACCTGCTGTTCTATATCTCGATGTATATTTCGTCTCCCTCTACTGTCACCGGATAGGTAGGCTCTGGGTCGAGATCTATTGGGAACTCGGCGCATTTTCCAGTAGCGACGTCCCACTTCGCACCGTGCCATGGGCATGTTATCACGGTTTCCTCGAGAGTCCCTTCAGGAAGCGGCCCTCCCTCGTGGTTGCATACGCCCCTCATCGCGTATATGGTACCGCCAACGTTGGCAAGGACTATCTCGTCCTTGCCCTCAACATGCGCCGCCTTTAGAGTACCCACAGGTATCTCTGAAACCTTCCCCACTGATACTTTTGCCATAAAGGCACCTCTAGATTTGCTTTGGATACCTTTAAAATGTTTTCCAGACAATTAGCTGGCGGGCGACCTGATGATTCAGATAGGGGAGACTAGGATATCCCTTGACAGGCGTGAGGCTGGGGCTGACCTGGACTTCATATCGCATGCACACAGCGATCACGTCGCCGCGGCGAAGAACTCTTCCGCGGTTGTGTCAAGTGATCAGACAGGGCAACTTGTCGAATGCGCCTATGGGCTCAAGCCAAACCGCGTCGGGCTCCCGGAAAACATGAGGCTGCTTGACGCCGGGCACATGCTGGGGTCAAAGCAGTTGTACATCGAGAGCCCCTCAGGCAGGCGGATAATCTACACAGGGGATTTCAATCTGGGTTTCAACAAGACTGCCAGGCCGATAGAGGTATCAGGCTGCGATATTCTGATAATGGACTCGACTTACTATGGGCCGGAGTTCAATTTCGGGGACAAGCCCTCCGCCGAGATGAAGATGGTTGAATGGATAAAGGGTAGGCTGGAGAGGGGCTCAATAATATTCAGCGCATACAAGATGGGCAAGGCACAGGAGCTGATATCGATATTTAATGATGCGGACATAGCGCCAATAGTCAGCGACAAGGTCGGGAGCATAAGCAAGGTATACCAGTATAACGGGGTGAACCTGAAGTATAGCGCGATCGCAGAGAACATGGAGAACGAGTCCAACTTCGTGGGTATAACAGAGAACCGCAACTTCTCCGCCTTCAGCTCTGTCCTTGCGAGGCTGCGGGGGATTCCTGTCTACACCGCGATGGCCAGCGGCTTCGCCAAGATATGGAAGATGGGCACGGACATGCAGTTCGTGGTCAGCGACCATGCCGACTTCGCACAGAGCCTCCAATACATAAAGTCGACTGGGGCCAGGCAGGTATACACTTATGGGCAGAGCAGCAGGCTATTCGCGGATAACCTGTGCAAGGAGGGATACTCTGCAGAACCGCTTCCGGAGGAGATTCGTTTCGATTAGGAAACTTTATATATCTTAATCATTGTATGTTGTTTAAAGAAAAAAGAGGCGACCTGTAACTGCGTCAGATTTTGTAGTTTGAAATCCTTGGAGCTAGGATACTCCATTGATTTCAGGTGAGGAGATGAGAGTTGCGATTAGAGATGATTTCATGAGCTTTATGCAGGAGGATATAGCATCGATAAAGGGCCCGTTCTTCGTTACCGGCTGCATGGACAGGAGGCTTACCAAGATATTCGACAGCATGTACAGGGAGGGATCAACCATAGTAAGAACGGCCGGTGGGTTTCTCAACGGCTCGCAAGGCGTTGTGGAACAGCTCATTAAGGAATACGACACAGGGATAGTGACCAGCCACAGGGGCTGTGGTGCGGCCGAAGTGGTGGTCGAAGGCTTGAAGGAGAGGCAGAAAGTGCCTCCTGACATATATGATCAGGTCGTGAATCCATTCGCGTCCAAGGGCTGCAAAGACTGTACCAACGTGGAGGCGAGCAGCCCCGAGATGCAGAAGGATTACATAGAGCAGATAGCCTCGCTGCATGGGCTTGGCAATAAGAGCATCATCATGAGGTGCATGGACACGCCGAAGCCCATGGTCGAGAGGCCGAATAAGATGGAGCTGGTCATAACCACGCCGCTAAGACGGAGGTATTCGCAGCTCCCCGGAGTCAGCGTAAACGATGACACTAAGTACTACCTCCACTGCGACCCTTCTTCTCCTTCGCTCAAGTGCGGCGTATGGATTGCTGTCGCTGAGATAAAGGTCGGCAGCATACAGGTCA
Organism: Microcaldota archaeon; assembly: GCA_028866775.1. Lineage (GTDB taxonomy): Archaea > Micrarchaeota > Micrarchaeia > Micrarchaeales > Micrarchaeaceae > JAJYUY01. The sequence continues at coordinate 190,638 of JAGWHK010000003.1, forward strand.
TATCGCAGAGCCCTAGGGAGAACGAGATGATGGCCAAGGTCGCGGAGACCCTTAAGAATGATCCTGAAATACAGAAGTTCGGCGTGGCAATAAACCCGCCGAGGCTCTATGATACTAGCATAAAGGTAGGCATACCGCAGAAACCTGGCGTGACCCCCAGGGACCGTGCCAAGCTTTTCTGAGTGGGGCTTACTTCTTGTACTTTAGGAGCGCCTCGTTGAGCCTGTCTGCCATCGCCTCCCTCATCCTGTGGTAGTCGATTTGCGATACTCTGGCGGTCACGATTATGCCCACGTCCAGGTCCGTGGTTATCGTTGCCGTATTTATGCCGAGCTCCCTTACCGCAGAGAACTCTGGCGTCTTGAACGCCTTCAGCAGGAACTTCTTCAGCTCTGCAGTGTTGATCCTCTTCCCTATGTCAGCCCTGAGCACCACCAATCGCTCGGGTGCCCTGCTGTAGTTTGTTATCAGCCCTACGTTTATCACGCTGTTTGGTATGAATACCATCGTCATGTCGTCCCTGAGTATCCTGGTGTGCATCATGCCTATAGACTTCACGAACCCGGTTACCTCAACTTCTAGCATGCCATGGGGGTGGCTCGGGCTCTGGAAGGAGTATTGCGGCGTGGAAACAGATATCTTGTCACCGCTCTTGAAGGGCTTAGTATACAGTATCGCGAAACCCGCGAACAGGTTGCCCATGGTGGTCTGTGCTGCCAGGCCTATGACTATGCCCAGGAAACCCGCACCGACCAGCAGGCTGGTGACATTCACGCCCAGACCGTTTAGGAGGTCTATTCCAAGCGCAGGGTAACCCAAGAGCCTGACAAGGCTCACGACTTCGTAGGCAGCATCCTCGCTTTTTATGATCTTTCCGTAGGCCTCTGTGATCAATACTACAGTAAAAAGTATGGCCATGCCTATGACAAGATCCAGGCTTGCGGCAAGGGCTATGTGAGGCACAGTCGGGGTGCTTATGTTGTAGACCCCTATTATGACGTAGGCCACGATGAAGAGTATCAGCAGGGCCGCCTCGAGAAGACTCTTTGGCCGCGAATGACCGTTCTCCATCTTAAGCCTCCCTGATCCCGTCCTCCAGGAACTTTTCCACTTCTCTGGCATCATTTATAAGCTGTTGCTTTTTTGCGAGTTTCTGGTACTCCCATTGTGGCTTGAAGACCCTTCCGACCTGACCCAACCCAAGTCCGGCCTTCCTGCCGCTGCAGAGCTTTATGATCTCCTTGACGAACAGTTCCGATGAGCTCTTTCCGGGAAGCTTTGCTATCGACTCCGGAGCCCTTGCGGTTCCTGACATCTCACCGGTCTCGAACTCCCCCCTGTTCTCCTTGGATTCCGACTCTGACCCTATGTAGCCAAGCCTGGCGTATGTTCCGTCGGCAAAGGAGAACACCATCGACTTCCTTGAGTACCTTGGGTCAACGCCCTTGGCGACCCTTACGACAATCTTGGCGCCTTCAGCGAAGCGATTGCCCTTGAGCTCGACTTCTGCCATGACCCCTGTCGGGTTGACGGTATCGTAGGAATTGTTGGTTGCGTAGAGCTTTAGGCTTTGTATCTTCCCGAAGGCTGCCCCAACCGATCTGTATGCAACCTCGAATGGGTGAACCCAGTCCATGAAGATCCCCCCGTTCCTCATGTCGAACAGCCAAGTCCTCCTGGCATCCTCATCGTCGGCCCGCTCGAAAAAGGTTGCGGTGATTCCGGTTATCTTGCCGTGTTTCTCGATGAGCCCCTTTGCGGCCTTCCGCATGTGTATCGTCGGCATCTTGTGAAGGTAGTGCAGATGGAGGTATATGCTCTTCTCGAACCCTCCCTCCTTTATGTATCTCTTCATCTCCGCGAACTCCTTCCTGCTTATCGCGTAGGTCTTCTCAACTATCGTCTTCTTGCCTTTCGACAGCGACTGCCGGATCTGGCTTGCGTGGAACTCGTTCGGGTTCGAGATGTGGACTATGTCGATGCCCTGAAAGAATCCCTCCGGAATGCTGCCGTCGCCCTCTATCGTGTAGTAGTTGTCCCTGGTTATGCCTAGCTCTGCGAATGTCTGGGCCTTTGCCTCGTAGGGCTTTGTCCCGAGTGCCTTTGTAACCTTTATCCCGCCAACACTCTCAAGGCCAGTCTGCAATCTCCTGAACCAATGGCCTATTCCAACTACGCCCATCGTGTATTCCATGCCCTCACCAATTATTCGTTCTTCACCGCATGGCCACCGAACTCATGCCTAAGCGCAGCGAGGAGCCTCCTCCCGAACTGCTCCTCAGACCTGCTGCTGAACCGCTCGAACAGCGAGCTTGATATCGCGGCGAATGGAATCGCGTGCTCCACGGCAGCATTGACGGACCAGCGACCCTCCCCATTGTCCTCGACGTATGGGGATATGCTCTCCAGCCTCTTCTCTTTCTTGAGAGCGCGCGCTGTCAGCTCTATTAGATAACCCCTGACCACCGAGCCGTGGTTCCACAGCTCTGCTATCTTGTCGAGCTCCATGTTCTTGTACGGGCCGTTGGCCATCAGGTCAAATCCCTCGGCTATCGACTGCATCATCCCGTACTCGACAGCGTTGTGGACCATCTTGACGAAGTGGCCCGCACCTGCCGGGCCGCAGTAGAGAAGCCCGTCCTTCACACTGAGATCCTTGAAAAGCTGCTCAACATAGTCGTAGGCCTTCCTGTCGCCCCCGACCATTATCGACATTCCGTTGAGGGCGCCAGAGGGACCGCCACTGCAGCCCGCATCGAGTATGCTTATCCCATTTGGCGAAAGCATTGCCTCGTATTTTGCCGCCTCCTTGTAGTTGTCGTTCGCGCCGTTGATTATTATGTCACCCTTTTTGAGCACCTTGGATAGTGTCCTCACCGCGTTCTCTGTCACCTCCCCGGAGGGATACATGAGCCAGACCACCTTCTTGCCACTCAGCCTCTTGACAACGTCCTCCTGTGAGGTTGCAGCTATGGCACCGGCCTTCGCGACCTCCTGAAGTGGTCCCGGTGACCTGTTGAAGGCGACCACCTCGTACTTGTTCTTGATCATGTTGAGGACTATGTTCTTCCCCATCTTGCCAAGTCCCATGAATCCTATCGTTCTCTCCACTAAAGCACCGATTTATTCTCTATCGCATGAAAGACATATATTGCTTGCCTCGCTTTCCAACCAGGTAGCAGGGTATTTAGGCGTTTCTAGAGAAGGCTATCGGGGGATTTTATGGCCAAGACACCTAGACTAGGCCAGAGGGCGCTCGTAGAGTTCATAGGCACGCTCATCTTTGTGTTCGTTGGGGCGGGCTCTGTCGTGGCGGTGAATTCTCTTTCGCCTACATATCCGGGACTCCTGATAATCGCGCTGGCCAATGGAATAGGCCTGGCGCTTGCCGTGACATTCGCCATGAACATATCCGGAGGCCACATGAATCCAGCGGTTACGATCGGCATGCTCGTGACACGCAAAATAAAGGCGCTGGACTCGCTGGCTTACATCATAGCGCAGCTGCTGGGTGCAACCGCAGGGGCTTTGCTGCTCGTGGCCTTAATGCCCGGCGCATCCGGCGCGGCAGTCCACTATGGGACACCTGCGCTTGCGCCTTCCGTTGGTCTGGCCCAGGGCATAGCGCTCGAGGCCGTCATGACGGCATTCCTTGTTTTCATGGTGTTCGGCACCGCAGTAGACAGTAGGGCCCCGAGGGTAGGGGGATTCGGCATAGGGTTGATGGTTGCGCTTGATGTCATTGTGGGGGGATCGCTGACAGGAGCTGCGATGAACCCGGCGAGGGCGATGGGCCCTGCAATAGCGTCCATGTCCTTTGCCAATTGGTATGTCTACTGGATAGGCCCGATAATAGGGGCGGTGGTCGCCGCATTGGTCTATTCTTACTGCGTACAGGATTAGTGTGTCATAGCTATTCATCTTGGCACCGACAAACGGCGTAGCCCTAGAAATTATTATATATCTCCTGCTGGCATTGTATATGGTAGTGATCTAATGTCTGCCACTACTTTCAAGATTCCGGACACGACAGTCCAGGCAGCGCGAAAAGGCGTTGAGTCGCAGGAGTTCAAGAGCGCGGTATCTGCTCTTGCCATGGAGTTTATGATCAAGAAGCCGGAGGTTGGGAAGTTTGACGGCAGGAAGGATCGGTATAGGGCGATACTGATCAACGTGGTTGCAGCTCTGGATTCGCAGGACAGGTACGCTGAGGCGAGAGGCAGGGCCATTGCCGCAGGCACGAAGGGGATAGAGATATTTACGAACATGGAAGTCGTCTGCAATGACTATGCGAGGAAGGCCGAGTCCGCAGCCAGGGTCCTGCTATCTGACAAGTCACTTGCGTCTGCGGCGATGGCAGAATACGTAACCCAGAGAATGGGATTGGACGGATTCGAGCCTCTCGGTGAGGATAAGCGGAAAGATTACAGGGAGGCAAGGGAGGAGATAAGGAACCTTACCGACCAGACCGCTTACAGGTTCAACATATCAGTAGCGCGTGTGAACGGGGAACCTGGACCTCTGAAACTAAGCCCGAGACAGTGACTGCTTCCCCTTTCTCTGGGTTTTTAACCTGCAATGTGCCCCCGTATTATAGAGCTCTTGTAGGATCTTGGGTTCAGGGAGCTGCGTATCCTCACGATCCTGGAATGCAGGTTCCTGGAATCCAGCCAGGAGCTCAGCTCCCTCACGTTGACCTTTTGGTCATACCCCAGTGCTATGATCTTGGGCTTGTACTTTAGGATGATCCTGTAAAAATCCTCTCTTGTCCTGTTTCTGTTGCCTAGCACCGCCTTGTCTACGAACTTCAGCGAGGATATGAGGTGAAGCCTGTCGCGCTCCTTGAAGGCAGGGGGCCTCTTCTTAAGGATCGCTATATTCGAGTCCCTGGCAACTATCACTATCAGCCTGTCGCCCAGTGAGGCTGCCCTCTCGAGATAGTGGACATGGCCCGGATGCAGTATGTCGAACGAGCCGAAGGCCATGACCGTCCGCTTTGCCATGTAGATTGTTAGATACCACTAGAATTTTAACCTTGACATGAGCATCGTGTTCATGGATTACAGGATTTCATGCGCGAAATGCGGGAGGAGGCAGCCTGAGACCGCGTTCAGATGCGCCAGTTGCGGGTCGATCCTTGAGGTCTCGTATAGGGGGAGGGGGAAACTCCTAAGGCAAGACAGAGGGAAGCCCATCTCAAGATACCTGGACTTCCTCCCGATAGGGAACCTCTATGTTGAGCTCGGTGAAGGGGGCACGCCGCTGAAGAGGATATCGTCTGGCGAGTTCAAAGATATTGGGCTTTTCCTTAAGCTGGAGACCGGAAACCCTACCATGACCTTCAAGGACAGGGGATCTGCCGTTGAGATATCCAAGGCGGTAGAGTTGAAGATGAGGGCTGTCTGCTGCGCCTCTACCGGGAACATGGGGCTTTCAGTTGCGCACTATGCAAGGCAGGCCGGCATGAGATGCACTATCTTCATAAGCAAGGACGCCAACGCGAAGAAGATAGAGAAGATAAGGAGGCAGGGCGCAAGGATAGTGGAGGTGAAGGGGGATTTCAACAAGGCGCTGAACGAGGCGGAGGCGTTTGCAAGGAAGACGGGCGCGTTCCTATGCGGTGACTACCACTTCAGGAAGGAGGGCCAGAAGACCCTTGGTTTCGAGGTGGTGGAGCAGTCCGGCAAGGAGATGCCTGATTACGTCTTCATGCCCGTCGGCAACGCTACGCTCTTTTCCGGGGTCTACAAGGGCCTCACTGAGTTCAAAAAGGCAGGGCTTGTAGAGCAAATTCCAAGGTTGGTTGCCGTGCAGTCCGAGAAGTGCGATCCACTGGTCAGCGCCTGGCTGAAAAAGAAGAAGCTTAGTTACGTGCGACCGAGGACAGAGGCGGACGCCATAGCGGTTGGCTATCCAACATTCGGATTCGAGGGAATAGAGGCGATAAGGAAGAGCAAGGGCGACGCCGTTGCAGTGGCCGAAAAGGAGATAGAGGATGCGGTGATGGGCCTGGAAAGATTCGGAGTGTATGCAGAGCTCGGGGGCGGAACGGGATTCGCGGGATTCCTGAAGTATTACCGCGAAAACCCTGCGAAACTGAAGGGGAAGAGGGTAGTTGTCGTTGTTACGGGAAACAACGAAGGAGTCTTCAGGGAGCAATAGCGCTTTCTTGATTGATACCATGCCACTTTTATAAGCCGGTTGAGCCAATAGCGCTATGGAGAACAAAGTCGAATGCATGGACTATATGCCCGAGGGCATGGTTGGCAGGATAATAGCGACCATATTGATAATTGCGCTGTTTGTTGGTGGATCCCTTCTCTATGTCGCATTCTACTCTAGCGGTTTCACCCTGTTCCAGAAGATTGTCGTGGTAATAGTCGCGTTCATAGCAGGAGCTGCTCTAATCTCGATATTGTGGGTGCTCTGGTCGGCCAAGTACAAGAGGGCGGTGAGGGTTAATCCAAGGAGGAGATAAGGACCGTCACCTTCTCTTTCCAGTGGAGTAATTAGTCGTTATACCAGAGCTAGCCGCAGCTATCGCAGCGCAGGTGACATACGAGAGTATGAATACGGTGATCATCACCACTATTATCCCAAGAGCCTCTATTCCCAGCTGGGCCACCGCAGCCATGCCTCCGCCGAAGAGGATTCCGTTGGGTAGGGTAGGATTGCCGGATGCAGAGGCAAAAGCCGACTGCGTGAAGAAGGCGATCATCAGGACCCCGAAGAGCCCGCCAACCATATGGCCTGGAAGGAGGCCGACAGGGTCTGAGAACCACCTCCTCCTGCCGAACCACATGCTCCCATATACGAATAACGGTCCCCCTAGTATTCCCAGTATAAGCGAACTGCCTGGGCTCACGAATCCGGCGAGCGGGGTTATTATTATCAGGCCCATCAGTATTCCGTTTACTGCGGCCAGCATGTCCGTGCTCTTCTGCCCAGAGATGCGGTTGAACACCATTGTTGACAGCATCGCTGATGCGGCAGCAAGGAAAGTCGTTATCACCACGGTCATGGCGCTGCTGTTGAATGCGAGCACGCTACCAGGGTTGAAGCCGAACCATCCTATCCAGAGCAGCAGTATGCCAAGGGCCAGCCATCCCTGGTTGAGCTTTATGGGAGTCTGGGGGCTGCGCTTCAGACCCTTTGCCCTCTCCTCCCTCCAGATTTGGTACATTATCCCGAGTCCTGCGGCCGCTGCGGCGCCGTGGACCACCAGGCCACCCGCGAAGTCCCTCATCCCCATCTGGTAGAGCCACCCTGTTGGGTTCCATATCCATGCCGCAGGTATGGTCCAGATTATTATGAAGTACACTATTGAATAGATCGTGAACGACCAGAGCTTCATTTTCTTCAATACAACGACGCTCACAAGGGCCAGAGTCACGGCTGCGAATGCAGCCTCAAAGAGGAAGTAGGTCCCCGTGGTAAGGCCGGTGTTGAAGTAGTTGGATGTCATCGACCACCAGACGCCAGTCAGAAGACCCTGCGCAGAGGCCGAGAACCCGCCGAGCAGCAGGCCGCCGCCATAGAAGGGGTTCCCGATCAGGCCGTGGAAGATCGTGGGAGCGAAGGCGACGTTGAATCCTATCACGGCCATGAAGAAGATCGCGGACCCGGTTATGATCACGGTCTTGAATATGCTCCTGGACATGTCCTGTCCCAGCTCGCCGAATTCAAGGAAACCGACGGCTATGGTCATTATGAATACGAGAAGCGCAGCTATCACGACCCAAAGGTTGTTTATCAGGATCGGGTCCACACTGCCTCACCGCTTGCACCTCTCTGGCGGGGTATAAAAAGATTCCTGATTTCAGAGCGGTTTGAAGGCATACACTGTGAGATCTATCCTGCCGTCTACCACCTTAATCCCCTCCCCCCTCAGAATTCTGACCTTCGTCTCCTTGCCCCTGTTGTAGCCGCCAACCATCCCGTCAGAGCGCACCACTCTGTGGCATGGGACACTGGGATCCCTGTTATTCCTCATCGCGGTCCCAACCGCTCTGTATGCTCTTGAATGAAGCGCCCTGGCTATCGCCGCATAGGTGGTCACCCTTCCTCTTGGGACTGACTTAACGGCGAGCCTGCAGCGCTCTGAGAACTCCTTATGTTTCATCGCCCTGGCCATGCAATACCAGGATATTATGTCGCAACATCGGCTATATATATTTCGCGTATTCAAGTGATAGTGGCAGGAGTTAAGATGACAGAGATGCGCGTATTGAAGGGAACGAAGGACTACTTGCCAGACGAGCAGGCGCTGAGGGAAAAGATAAGGGAGGACCTTGTGCAAACATTCAGACTCTACAATTTCGGGCCGCTTGAGACACCGATACTTGAGTACTATGACATCCTAGCCTCCAAATATGCCGGGGGGGAGGAGATACTCAAGGAAACCTATACTCTGGGGGACCAGGGAGAGCGCGAGTTAGGTCTCAGATATGACCTCACTGTTCCATTTTCCAGGGTCATAGCAATGAACCCGAATGTGAAGATGCCGTTCAAGCGCTGGGAGATGGGCAAGGTGTTCAGGGATGGGCCAATAAAGCTGGGGAGATACAGAGAGTTCACGCAGTGCGACGTTGACGTGGTTGGGATCAAGTCCATGGCTGCGGATGCAGAATTGGTATCGATGGCGGTTGACGCATTCGAACGGATAGGTATACCGGTTTATGTTGAAGTCAACAACATGAAGCTGCTATCCAGCATATTGGAGGTCGTGGGAGTAGAAAAGAGCAAGGTCAAGAACGCAATACTTGTTGTTGACAAGCTGAAGAAGATCGGCCCCAAAGGTGTAAAGACAGAACTTGAGGAAAAGGGAATAGAAAAGATTGACTTTAATTTGCTTTTCGGACTTCTTGAGGATGGAAAGACAAAAGAGGGTGCGTTGAAGAGGCTAGAGGAAAAGGCGGTTGACAAATCAGGCAAGGAAGGGGCGGAGGAGCTGAGGGAGCTTTTCAAGTATCTCAAGAGGTTCGATGTTGACGAGATCGTAAGGTTCGTTCCGAGCCTGGCGCGAGGACTCGGCTTCTACACAGGCACCATATTCGAGGTTTATGCAAAGGACTCTAAGATGTCTTCTTCTGTGGCAGGGGGCGGAAGGTATGATGAAATAATAGGCAAGTTCCTGGAGTCCGGCAAGGAGTATCCAGCAGTGGGGATATCATTTGGATTGGAGGCCATATGCGATGTCATTAAGGGGATGCCGGAAGGCGCAGTCAGGATTTCCAGTGGGCTAAAGGTGTATGTCATATCCTTGGAACAGATGGATAAGGCCATCGAAACAGTATCAATGTTCAGATCGGCCGGGATTGAAGCAGATATCGGATATTCAGGCAGAAAGCTAACGAAGGAGCTCGACTACGCCAACAAGATAAAAGTCCCTTATGTGATAATATTGGGGAAGGAGGAGGTCAAGGCAGGCAAGCTGCAGCTAAGAGATATGAATACAGGTGAGCAAAGTCTTGTCTCACTTGAAGAGGCTGTAAGAAAGCTCAAATAAAACGTTCGTAACTATCTCAGAAAATACGGATGCTCCCAACGGGCGCGATTTCTTGCGTCCACGATAACACCTTTTTCTTGTTATTCTAACGTTGTTATTTGAAAGATAAATAGGTTACTGTATTAGGTTTGATAGCGTTTGTAGTTTTTAATGTAGTTCCTGAACACCCAGGTGACAAAGACCGAGTCTATCTTTTTTACCTGAGCTCTTTCCAAAGCGTTGTAATAACCAGTTCTGTTTTTGTAAGGTATATTCAGCATAGGAAATCCATGCTTATGCAGTATGAAATTCATCAACACCCTGGACATCCTGCCGTTTCCATCTATGAATGGGTGTATTGTAACGAACTTCAGGTGCATAAGTGAGGCCAGCTCTACGGGATGGATCTTGCCTTTGTTTCGATCGTACCAGCCGAATAGTTCTTTTAATAGGACATAGACTTCTACTGGCGCAGGAGGGACGAACTTGCTGCCGCTTATCCAAACTTGCCTTGTCCTTATCTTTCCGGCTATGTCTGGACGCGTTCCGTTTAAGAGCTCATAGTGCCAGCTTAGGATTACTTGCAGTCCCAGATCCTTTTTGTAGTCAAGCATCTGGTAAAATATTTTTGAGTGGGCCTCTGCCTCCTTGACGTCTCTGGTAGGCTTGTTGGAAGGAGTTATGTTATGCTGCAAAAGGTTCGCTGTCTCCCTAAGCGTCAGTGTTGAACCCTCGATTTTCTGAGTGTCGTAAGTAAATTTGATCATAAATACTTCAAGTTCCTTCTCTAACTCGGATTTTGTTGCTTTGGAGATGTCTTTTTTGTAATTTTTCTTAATTTTATCCAGCTGGGAGTACCATTTTTGGTCGTATATCTCTTTTAGGAACTTCAACTTTATGACATCGATGTTGGAGGGTACCTTTTTGCCTAGATAAAGCTCCTTTTTGGTAACTTTGCCGTTTATTCTGAAAGCATGTTCTAGATAGTAGTACACAGTATTTCCGCGTTGGCGGCCCCTTATCTCAACCATGATAGATATTTGCCCCTACATATTTATAAATATTTGGTTTTTAGACAAAGTGTAGTGGTAAAGGGAAGTTAGGTAGATGAAATTCGTGGGAGTTATCTACATAACTTTTAG
>JAGWHK010000004.1 GCA_028866775.1 Microcaldota archaeon
GATGGGATTATCGCAGGACTCCTTTCCGAAGGACTTCTCTTATAATCCTTGGGTAAGTAGGGGAGACGCCGAGATTAGGGAGGCCGCAAGGAGAACCAAAAGTGTTATCTCTAACATAGCAGATGTAATTAAGAATTACCCTTATGACTTCGAGATTTACAAACACTCGAAGTGCGACATCTGGGACACGGACTTCGTATAACTGGTTGTGCTTCCGTAAGCAAAATTCCCGGCAATAGGGTTATAAACCTGATTCTTCATAATAAAACTACTTATTTTAGGTGCTTTTGATAAAGAGGAAGGACGTAAAGAACCTGTCTGAGGAGGCCCTTAAGACCACGCTGGGGCAGCTGCAGCTTGAGCTCAACACCGAGAGGAGGAAGATAGCATCAACAGGTGTGGCGAGCAAGAGCAACAGGAGCAGGAGCATAAGGAGGACCATAGCGAGGATAAACACCATACTCAAGGAGAGGGGTGCCAAGAGCTAGATGGCGGACGTTTGCCCTAACTGCGGATTGCCCAAGGAACTCTGCGTCTGCAACATACTTGACAGGGAGACTGAGAGCAAGATAAAGGTCTACACCAAGAAGGCCAAGTTTGACAAGTATATAACAGTAGTCGAGGGTATCAGCCTTGACGAGATCGACAAGACGGCGAAGAGCCTGAAGAGGATACTCGCCTGCGGGGGGACCGCCAAGGGGGCCCTGATCGAGCTTCAGGGAGAGCACAAGGCCCAGGCCAGGAAGGCGCTCGTCAGCATAGGATACAGGGAGTCCAGCATAGAAGTTGCTTAAAACTCCATCACAAAGTCTAGCTGCTCCTTTGGAATTTTAAGAGAAAGCCCGTAGTCTATGGTCTCTTTCCATATCCTCTCATCGTTTTTTTTTGATGACGAATCTCCTCCCTTTGAATAGGACAATCATTTTCGCTCCTTTCCAGAAGTGCATGTACCAGCCTTTCTTGAGGTGGCGGTGGATGCGATTGATTTCCCGCTCGGAAAGCACTGAGTTGTATATATGCCACCTCTTCTCGGGCCTTTTTTCAGTAGTTATCCTAATCTTCAAGACATCGATGTCGTTCAGCACCCTGTTGTCATCAAGGCTTTCTTCGACAATGCAGCCCTTCCACTTTGCCATGACTGCTTATCGAATCTAACATTTAAGAACTTTTATCGAGAAATGGTATTGTGGCGGTAATAGGCATAGAAAGCAGCGCGCATACCATGGGGATAGGGATCGTAGACCGCGGAAAGGTTGTCTGCAACATAAAGAGGATGTACAGGATAACGGACAAGGGGCTTATCCCAGCAAGGGTTGCGGATTTCCATTCTGAGGGGGTTGGGGGGATCATATCAGAGTCCATGAAGGTGGCGGGGATTGGAGCCCGGGATATCGAGGCTATTGGGTACACGAAGGGGCCCGGGCTTGGGGCGTGCTTGAGGGTGGGCCAGCTTACCGCGCTAACGCTTTCGAAGAGGCTTGGTGTCCCTGTCATGCCAGTTAACCATGCTGTTGCGCACATTGAGATAGCGAAATGGTATCTTAAGATGAGGAATCCGCTTGCGCTTTATGTGAGCGGGGGCAACTCACAGATAATAGGGCTTTCCGAGATTCCACACAGGCACTACCACATACACGGGGAGACATTCGACGTGGGGGTGGGAAACATGATAGACAACTTCGCCAGGTACGCGAAGCTCAATCCTGCCTGGGGGTCTACTGTTGCCAGGTCGGCAGAGGGAGGCAGCTACATCGAGATGCCATACACTGTAAAGGGGATGGACTTTGCCTTCGCAGGACTCCTTACCAACGCGGAGAAACTCATTGATTCTGGAAAAAGCGTTAGGGACGTAGCCTATTCGCTCCAGGAGACCGCATTCTCCATGTTGCTGGAGGCTTCGGAGAGGGCGATGATGCTCATGGGATCGGGCGAGTTCCTGATCTGCGGCGGGGTGGCCCAGAGCGCCAGGTTGAAGGAGATGGCCAGGCTTATGTGCAAGGCTCACGGGGCGAGGTTCGGGGTTGCGACCGATGAGTACAACGCAGACAACGGGGCCATGATCGCGCTTGTGGCAGAGAAGATGTTCAGGAGCGGGCATAAACCTGCCAGATCTGATTGCACGGTCAAGCAGAAGTACAGGATAGATAGCGTGAGGGTGGGATGGTGAAGGTTCTTGCGGAGGGCGCAGAGTCAGTCGTCTACGACACCAAGCTCAATGGCATTCGAGCACTCCTGAAAAGGAGGATAAAGAAGGATTACAGGATAGCGCAAATGGATGCCAAGATCAGATCGCAGCGCTCCAAGAACGAGGCAAGGATCATAGCTGCGGTTTCCAAGGCCGGGATAAATGCACCGAGGCTCATCCTCTACGATGGGTATGACCTTTACATGAGCGCAGTTGAGGGCGACAAGCTATCTGAGGCATTGAAATCCAATATTGTTGGCGCAACGGTTTTCAAGAGGATAGGCGAGACGCTCGGAGGATTGCACAACGCCGACATTTCGCATGGTGATTACACTCCTGCAAACATAATCCTCAGCGATGGAGTTCCTTACGTCATAGACTTCGGGCTTTCAGAAATCACCAGTTCGGTGGAGGAGAAGGCGCTTGATGTCCTGCTCATGAAGAGATCTGTTACACCGCAGCGTTACTCGAGCTTCCTTCAGGGTTATAGGTCTAGCTGCAAGGGATCTAATGGAATATTGAAGAGGCTTGAGCTCATAGAGAGGAGGGGGAGGTACCAGACAAGGACGCTTACCTAAAAGGGCCAACCAAAAGCGTTATAGATATAAAAAACAGTGTATTTATCACTCATTTTAGGTGTTTTAGATACCGAAAATTGATCCTACAAAGGCACTTTACAAGGAGAGCAAGGAGCTTGGCGAAGGCAAGGTCCAGGGCTACGACTTCGGCAAGGAGTTCGACGCAAAGAAGTTTCTGGACTCCTTCAAGGACACAGGCCTGCAGGCCACGAACCTGGGCAGGGCCATAGATCTAGTAAAGCAGATGAGAAAGGAGAGGGCGACCATATTCCTCGGTTTCACCTCGAACATCACCTCCAGCGGTCTCAGGGACATAATCACTTACCTTGTCAGGAACCACATGGTCCACTTCCTGATCACCACTACAGGCGGCCTCGAGGAGGACATAATAAAAACACACGGAGACTTCAGGCACGGGAACTTCCATGCAGATGGGGAGTATCTCAGGAAGAACGGGATCAACAGGACGGGCAACATATACATACCGAACGAGCGCTATGTCTGGTACTACAACTACATGCAGATGTTCCTCAAGCACCTGAATGAGCGATACAAGAAGGGAAAGAAGACCCTCACAAGCTACGACTTTGTCAGGGAGCTAGGCAAGGACCTTGAGCTGATGGAGAACCACGAGAGCAGCTTCACTTATTGGTGCTACAAGAACGAGATACCGCTTCTCTGCATGCCGCTGAACGACGGCGCCACAGGCGACCACCTGTACTTCTTCAAGAAGGAGCACCAGGACTTTACGGTTGACGTGGTCCACGAGCTTGAGGTGCTCTATGATACGGTTATGAACGCGGACAAGGTGGGAGGCATAATACTTGGTGGATCTGTGCCAAAGCACGCTATAATGAATGCGTTCATGCTTAGGGACGGCGGCGATTATACGGTCTACATAAACACAGGATATGAGGGAGAGGGTAGCAACGCGGGGGCAAACCCAGAGGAGGCGAAGAGTTGGGGGAAGGCAATGCCTGACGAGAACAATGTCAAGGTATGGGGCGAGGCGAGCCTTGTTTTCCCGCTTCTTGTGGCTGGCGCATTCAAGCTCAAGTGAATATTCTCTTATCCTGACGGATAGAGGCAGATTTTTATCTCTTTATTGCCCTATATGAGGGACGACTAGTGAGTTTCATGGAGAATCTTAGCCCTGATGATGAGGAGATCTTACGCTTCATTGAGAGCGCAAAGCCGAAGATATACATAGTTGGGACAGGAGGGAGCGGAAGCAATACGATAAGCAGGCTTACAGGGGTTGGCGTGCAGGGGGCTTCCCTTGCTGCCATGAACACCGATGCGGCACACCTTGTAAAGACCAAGGCAGAGAGGAAAGTGCTTCTAGGGAAGAAGGCGACAAAGGGCCTGGGCGCCGGAAGCGACTTCAGGGTCGGGGAGGCGGCCGCCGTAGAAAGCAAGGACGAGATAAAGCACCTGTTCAATGGCGCGAGCCTTGTCTTCGTAACATGCGGACTGGGAGGCGGAACCGGAACCGGATCCATCGCAACGATAGCCCACGAGGCCAAGGAGGCGGGAGCGCTTACGGTGGGCATAGTGACGCTCCCGTTCTCAAGCGAGGGGAAGACTAGGATGAGGAATGCGCTTGAGGGCCTGAACAAGCTTAGGAAGGTCACTGATACAACGATAATAATACACAACGACAAGCTTCTTGCCGTGGCCCCCGACCTGCCGCTGAACATGGCGTTCAGGGTTTCGGACGAGGTGCTTGCAAGCGCCGCCAAGGGAATAGTGGAGATGGTGACCAAGCCAGGGCTGGTGAACATAGACTTCGCGGACCTGAGGGCTGTGCTGAAGGACTCGGGCTACGCTGTAATAGGCTCAGGCGAGGGCATGAACGTTACCGGAGGGAACAACAGCAGGGCGATGGCCGCTCTCGAGAACGCGATAAAGAGCCCGATGCTTGACGCCGACCTCGTTACCGCAAGAAGGGCGCTGGTTAATATAGTAGGGGGAGAGAACCTTACCTTAAGGGAGGCCGAGACGGTCTTCCAGGAGATATCCGGGAGGATAAGCAAGGATGCGATGCTGAAATGGGGTGCGAGGATAGACCCTGACATGCCTAAGGACGCGCTTAGGGTGATGCTGGTGGTCAGCGGTGTCGAGTTCCCGGAGTACACGGAGGATGGAATAAAGAAGAGCATGGCGCAGCTCGATAACATTGAGATAGACGACCTGTTCGAGGACAAGTTGTCATAGTCCTGGCGAAGGAATGCTCAATCACATAACTCTGAAGGTCAATGACTTTAAGAGAAGCAGGAAATTTTTTACTGCTGCGTTGAAACCGTTGGGTTACTCCTTGTTAGTCAAGTTTAAGAGGAGGGCGGGGTTCGGAATTGAGGATATAGAGGGTAAAAGAGACTTTTGGATCGTGGCAAGGCCTAATGAGAAGCTTTCGCCTTCCCTTACATGCATCGCCTTTACCGCATCCAGCAAAAAGATAGTTAACGACTTTTACAGGGCCGCGCTTAAGGCCGGCGGGAAAACCAACGGCGCCCCTGCCTACGTGAAAGAGTATCATAGGGGATATTATGCAGCGTATGTCTTGGATCCGGATGGGAATAACATCGAGGCAGTCTTCGACGATTTCAGCAAATTATAATGCTATTCCACTCGCATCAGCCCAATAAGGCCTCGTAAACCTCTGATGCCCCCCTTACGACCATGAACACAACTAGTATGGCGACCAGCCATTGGCCTATAACAGCCGGGTACCCCGCCACGTATTCGATAACCAAGTATCCAAATGTGAGGAACTTGAGTATGTTGGCAGCTGCCCTGCTGGGGGCCGATGCGTACATCGCCTTTGCGAATGCGGTCTTCATCTTTGATGAGGTGCCTTTCAGGCCCATAAGTCCGTCGGCAGCGCAGTTCCTCACTATCACGATAAAGAATACGAAGAGCGGTACGACATGCGCGAACGTGAATAACGCCCAGAGTATGTACTCTGTTATCCTGTCGCCTATGACATCGAGACGGGGACCGTAGGGGGCTGCCTTTGCGGCCTTTAGTTTTGCACCTTTGATTTCTGACTTAAGCTTCGCATCGCCCCTCAATCCTGAGATGTATTTGCTGAGGGTAAGCTTTCCTCCGCTTGCCTCTAGAACGGCCAGGTAGCCGTCCGCACCGTCGAGTATTAGGGCCAAGGCGAAGAGGGCCAGAGACACAATGGGATTGAACCTTGTCAGGACGAGGTACGCCACGACTATTATTATCCCTACCCGTATGAAGGTTGCAAGGTCTGCGCTCCTCATTTCTACCAATTGGGATTCAATTGAAAACTAGTTATAGATGGTAGTATGCCGCAATCATAAGATTGCGGCTCAGCCAACCATCCAGTGATAAAATGTAATATTATAGCGGCGTGAAGGTATTTAAATCTTGGTAGACGCCGGCCTGTTTCAGGGAGGCAGAAATGCCCGGATGCTTTATATATTATGAACTGCGCAACAGATTTGGTGAAGGAGTGGCAAGTTACGAGCGGATGATAATAGCGTTCGCGGATCCAAGGACCGGAAAGCTTTCAGGCCCTGTGACGATGGGAGTCGGGACTACCCCTGAGCTTGATAAATTGCGCGGAAGGATCAAAAAGCTGGCCCCCAAGATGGTCCCGGGTAAAAAGGTAATAGTCTTATCGAAGGAGATATCGATCCGCGATGGGATGTCTTTCATGGCCACGCTCGATAGGGTCAGGAGGGAGATGTGGCCTGGACTTAGGAAATAGGTTCAGTAGGACTTTGCGAAGTTCGCCATGTGCTTGGCTTTCTTGCCGCAGTATATGCAATTGCCCTTGAGATCTGACTGGTCCAGCGGCATGTTGGTTATCTTTGCCCCTGTTTCCTCCTTTATCTTGTCCTCACACATATTCTCTCCGCACCATGGGGCATGGACCATGCCACCCTTCTTCTCTAGGATCTCCCTCATTTTCTTGTAGTCATTCTCCTTCGTTATCATAGAGTGGAGGTGGCGATCTGCCTTCTTGTAGATTCTTTCATGAAGCTCGTCCAGCAGCTTGGCCGCGCGCTCCTCAAGCTCCTCCACGGGTATCTCGACCTTCTCGAAGGTATCCCTGGAGCACGCCACTATCCTTCCGCTTGCCATCTCCTTCTCGCCCACCTCGAGCCTGAGCGGAACTCCCCTCAGCTCCCAGTAGTTGAACTTCCATCCAGGCGAATAGCCATCCCTGTCATCAACATGGCTTCTTAGGGAGCCGAGCCGTGATGCCACTGTCTTTGCGAACTTTACCACCTTGTCGCTGTTTTCGCTCTTGTAGATTGGGACCACTATCACCTGTATTCTGGAGAGCTTGGGTGGTACTATGAGGCCCTTATCGTCTCCGTGGACCGCGAACATGACCCCCAGCTCTCTTGTTGATATCGCATATGTGCTTTGCCATGCCAGCTCCTTCTGCTCGTTTTTGTTCAGGAAGCTTAGCTCAAACACCTTTGCGAACTTCTGGCCATCATAATGCCAGGCGGGACCCTGGATTGCCCATCCGTCAGGCATCATGTGCTCTATGCTGTAGCTTGCAATTCCCCCAGCAAACCTCTCCTGCTCGCTCTTCCTGCCGATTATCCCAGGAAGGGCAAGGTAGTCTTTGAGCACCTTATGGTATATGCCCAGTATCTGGTCGCGCTCCTCCATCGTCTCCTTCTCGCTTGCGTATATGCTGTGACCCTCATTCCAGAGGAACTCCCTGCCTCTTATGAATGGGGTTGGGTGCTTGAACTCCCACCTCACCACATTGTTCCACTGGTTCAGCCGCATGGGCAGGTCCCTCCATGACTTGACCCACTTTGCCACCATCTCGTACATCAATGTCTCTGAGGTAGGCCTCACGGCAAGCCTCTCCTCCAATTCGCTCTTCCCCCCATGGGTTACCCATGCCACCTCGGCAGAGAAGTGCTCTATGTGCTCTGCCTCCTTCTTGAGGAGCCTTTCCGGTATGAAGAGCGGGAAATAGGTGTTGGTTACGCCGATCTTCTTGAACATCTCGTCTGTCGCTGCTTGGACCCGTTCCCATATGAAGTAGCAGTCGGGTCGCAGGGCTATCATCCCAGATACAGGGCCGTAGTCGATGAATTCCGACTTGGTTATCGCGTCGACGTACCACTGCGAGAAGTCCTGCGACTTCTTTACAGTTATGCCCTTATCGCCCTTCACCTTTTCGGATTTTATGCAAACACCTAGGATTGCTTCTTATGTTATGCTAGCGATGGGTAATAAAGGGTTTTGCTGGCAAAGATGGTAGGTGCCATGCTTTACAACTATGTTGCGTTTGCTGTATTCACCGTGCTCGCCTTTCTTGTGCCTGCCAGCCTACTGATTGGATCAAAGCTGGTCTCCAAGAAGTACCCTGGGAATCCGATAAAGGGCGCCCCTTGGGAGAGCGGGGAGGCCTCGGTCGGCGGAGCTCGGGACATTGATAACGAATATCTCCCGTTCTTCTCCCTGTTCCTGCCCTTCGAGGTGATAACAGGAATCCTAATAGTCTGGTCGGTGAGTGCCCACGGGCTGGGATTCTACACCGGCATTGGAATGATAGTTCTTGCTGTGGCCGCCACGGCGGCTTCAGTCTTCGGTTACAAGATCATTGTTGGTTGACATGGAACCACCCCAATATAGCGAGAAGGACTTCCTGAACGCAGAGCAGGAGATGTCGCTGATAGCCAGGCGCGCGGCCCAGAAGTACAAGGTGGAGACCAATGCGATGTTCGCCAAGCTGAGCGATGTGACAAGGGCGATGTCCAAGGGGATGGTCAAGTGGGGCCAGAGAAACTCGGTCTGGCCCATGCAGTTCGGGCTGGCATGCTGTGCCATGGAGCTCATGGACTTCGGTGCATCCAGGATAGACGCCGAGAGGAAGGGGTACCTCCTCTTCAGGGGAACGCCGCGCCAGTGCGACGTGATGATAGTCGCGGGTTGGGTCACCAAGTCGATGGTCCCCAGGATAAAGAGGCTCTATGAGCAGATGGCGTCCCCAAAATACGTGATCGCCTACGGCGAGTGCGCCACTTCAGGGGGCCCATGGTGGCAGAGCTACAATATAGTTCAGGGGATAGACCAGGTTATCCCAGTTGACGTTTATGTGGTGGGGTGTCCGCCAAAGCCGGAGAACCTCTTTGCCGCGCTCATGAAGCTGCAGGACAAGATAGGTGGTAAGATTGCTGGAAATCCAGAAAGAAGCATTGCTGAAAACATTAGAAAGTAAGAAGCAGGAGGGCTACAGCTACCTGAAGAAGGTAACGGCCGTCGACTATGTTGACAGGCTCGAGGTGCTGTACTTCATATACAATCCTGCCAGCCATGCAAGCGAGACCGTGAAGGTCAGGCTCTCGCCTGACAAGGCAATGGTCAACACGGTCGTTGGGATTTACAAGGCTGCCGACTGGCACGAGAGGGAACTCGCTGAGATGTTCGGGATTGCGATAAAGGGCAGGAAGGCGGGGCGCTTGCTCCTTGAGAAGTGGAATGGTGTAGAAGCACCGCTCAGGAAGGGCTTCGTCTGGGGTAACAAGGAATACAAGAGGATCTGATGCCTACAATGCAGATAAACGTTGGGCCGATACATCCCAGCACGCACGGGGTGCTCAAGCTTGTGGTAGACGTAGACGGGGATACGGTCAAGAGGGTCGAACCCCACATCGGATTCCTGCACAGGGGCGTTGAGAAGCTGGTTGAGACCAGGATGTACATGCAGAGCCCATCATACATGGAGAAGCTGGACTATGTGGCGCCCCTATCGTGGGACGAGCTCTTTGTATCTGCTGTGGAGAAGGCGACCAAAATAGAGGTGAAAGAGAGGGCCCAGTACGCCAGGATGGTGCTCCTTGAGTTCCAGAGGATAGCGAGCCACCTCCTTTGGTTAGGCACGTTCTGCAATGACATGGGGCAGATGTTCACCGCATTTATGTGGGCCTTCCGGGACAGGGCGAGGGTCATAAAGTTCCTTGAGGATGTTTCGGGAAGCAGGATGTTCTACGTCAACCTCAGATTGGGGGGTCTCGACAGGGAGCTTCCACCTGGCTTCAAGGAGGAGGGCCTTGAGCTGGCGGATTACATATACGACAAGATCCACGATTACAGAAGACTGCTCGAGGATGACCCGATATTCATAGAGAGGACGCGAAACGTTGGCATTCTCAAGCTGGAAGATGCGATAGAGCTTGGGGTGAGCGGGCCTGTTCTCAGGGCTTCAGGTATGAAGGAGGACGTCAGGGCATCTGAGCCTTACTACTTCTACAACAAGATACATTTCAAGGTGCCTACACAAACAAGGGCGGACAGTCTGGCCAGGTACAGGGTGAGGATGGAGGAAATTGTGGAAAGCGTTAGGATAATCAAGCATGCGCTTAACATGATGCCTGAAAAGGGCGACGTGAAGGGGCTCCCAATAAAGCTTTTGGGGCCGAATGCCAATCCAGATCCCATCACAATAAGCAGGGAGCTGCCACGTGGCGAGGGCATGATCTACATGGTGCCCGACAAGCAGAAGCCCTACAGGCTGTCGATGAGGTCCCCCGCCTTCGCCAATCTCCAGGCCCTTTCCAAGCTTTGCGAGGGGGTCAAGTTCGCTGACATTTTCACGATACTAGGAAGTCTGGATATCGTCCTTGCAGAGATAGACCGCTAGGTTGGGTTATTTATTTCTTAGAAGCTTGCCAGTTCCGATACCCAAAATTATTTGTTCGGCCATTTTGTCAAGAAATCTTTCTGCGTCAGGCGTATTTAGTGGCACAGGCACACTCA
The DNA here is from genome assembly GCA_028866775.1 of Microcaldota archaeon. Classification (GTDB taxonomy): domain Archaea; phylum Micrarchaeota; class Micrarchaeia; order Micrarchaeales; family Micrarchaeaceae; genus JAJYUY01. Next base: position 10,531 of record JAGWHK010000004.1, read on the forward strand.
TTGTTATTACTGTTCCTGTCGGTTCCACTTCAAAAGAGATTTTGGGTTGGACCTTATAGCGGGCTGTCTTGAGGTTTTCTGGTATTGATGCGTTAAAGTGCTTGGATATCTTTGTGGTGTCTGTGATTATAGGGAATTTAGGACGTGGGGATTCTGGCATCCTGATCCATTGGTTACCCATGGCAAGTCTACTTAATTGCCCTTCACGCTCGCGTCTCTCGGCCTCGCCGGGATGAGGAGTCCAGCCCCTTTTTACGAAACTCGTTTCTGTTAGGGAGGTCATTGGATCAGAATTTATGATTTAGTCCAAATACTTATAGATTCGCTCATCAGGGGCGAATCTTATAAACCTTGGATTCAGAATAATCTAAGGGGATTCAATGGACAGGGAACAGTTAGAGAAGCTCAGCCGCGAATATTCGCTTTTGCAGGAGCAGATCCAGTCGCTTGCGATACAGAGAGAGCAGTTCCTGGAGCGGAAGGATGAATACAAGGAGGCGTTCAAGGAGATCGAGAACGCTTCCGGGAAGGTCTACTTGGCGATAGGTGGGGCTATAGTTGAGGTGCAGAAGGACTACGCTCTCAAGAGCATAAAGGAGAAGGAGGAGGTCGCAGAGATGAGGGTCAGCATCGTGAAGAAGCAGTATGACGAGCTGGTGAAGAAGGAGCAGACGCTAAGGAATGACATAAACACCGGGATAAAGGAGCTCAAGGGCTGAGTTGGTTTCACGGATCTAGAGGGATACAAATCAGGTGGTCCTGTAAGATTCATAGAGGAGACGCTTTGCTTTATCGTGGATGATGAGCGCGTGCTTTTGGCGATGAAGAAGAAGGGCTTCGGAGCAGGAAAATGGAATGGTGTGGGGGGCAAGATAAATAGCGGCGAGACACCGGAAGAGGCCGTGATACGCGAGACCGGTGAGGAGGTCAAAGTGAAGCCGCTTTCTATAGCTAAAGTAGCGGATATAAGGTTCTACTTCCACAACGAGGCTGACGCTTCAGACAGGGAAGGCCACCATGTAGCCGTATACACCTGCAATAAATGGGACGGTGTACCGCGCGAGTCCGATGAGATGAAGCCGCAGTGGTTCAAGAGGACCGAACTTCCTTTCGAGGGGATGTGGGCTGCAGACAGACGCTGGGTTCCAATCGTGCTTGATGGAAAGATCCTTCAGGTGGAGGTTCTTTTCGACAAAAAGGGCAGCGGAGTGCTTGACTATTCTGCAACGGAGAGGAAGAGGGTGAAGAGATGAAGATAGCAATAGTCTCTGACATGCACATAGGGTATGAACGGTTCAGCGACGACGCTATAAGGCAGGCCACGGCCGCGATGGAGCTTGCGAACAAGGTTGCTGACGCTGTCATAATACCGGGCGATGTATTCGACAAGAGGGCTCCAAAGCCAGACGTGATTGCCCAGGCGATAAATCTCTTCAGGGAGATGTCGGAGAGGAGATGGAACGCCAAGGTCATGGAGTTCAGGAGCGCGACCGCAAAGAGCTTTGTCGATGTTCCCATCGTGGCGATATCAGGAACCCACGAAAGGACGGCTGCGGGCAAGGACAACGCGCTTAACCTGTTGGGCCTGGCCGGGCTTCTTGTAGACACCAGCGAGGCAACAACGATTCTCGAGAAGGACGGCGAAAGGGTCGCGGTATTTGGTTTTGGCGGGATATCCGAAGAGAGGGTACGCGACCAGCTTAGGAACCTAGATCCGAAGCCAGTGCAGGGAATCTTTAGTATATTCATGTTCCACCAGTCTGTTTACGAGATACTTCCTTTCAGCGACGAGTTCATACATTATGAGGAGCTTCCAAAGGGTTTCGACCTTTATGTAGACGGGCACATACACAGCAGGATAGAGCACACTGTTCATGGAAAACCGTTCTTGATACCGGGAAGCACTGTCCTGACCCAGCTCAAGGACGGCGAGCAGGGAGCAAAGGGGTTCTATCTCTTTGACACCCAAAAGAGGAGCTACGAGTTTGTCCCAATTGAGTCAAGGCCATTCGTCGTGAAGGAGCTAGATTTCAAGGGGGCTTCGCCAAGGGAGCTAAAGGAGCGATGCGAGCGAGAGATAGATGAGATATCAAAGAAGCACAATAACCCGATAGTCAGGGTGAAGCTCACTGGAACCATAGCAAGCGGGTTCGGGAGCGCGGACATGCCGCTTCAGGAGCTGATCAACAGGTACTCGAACAGTCTGGTCTTGGACTTGGACTCATCAAAGCTTGTTGACACCCAGGTTGAGAAAGGGATCTTAGAGGTAAGGGAGGCCAAGGGGGGAGGCTCCAGCGTGAGGGAGATGGGGGTTAGCATGCTGCTCTCAAGGATGAAGGAAGAGGGCCTCGACTCGAAGATAAGGGTTTCAGACCTATTCACCGTGCTTAGCTCCGAGTCAAAGAAGGAGAAGGTCCTCGCAGAGGCGATGGAGCTGCTTGAACAGGGCTAATTCGCCCTTTTCCTGCGTTTCTTTAACTGATACCTCCTGGCCACCACGAAGGTTGCAAATAACCCATTCGACAGGAACAGAGTAAGTGGATACAGGAAGGTGGTCAGAGTTATTGCCCTGAGCGCGAATAGCGAGACGAGGAAGGAGACGCTCGAGAATGTGTATACTGTGATGCTTTCCTCTCTTGGCTTTTTGTAGGCTTTTCTGATTGTGGGTATGTAACCAATCATATCTACGCTAGCTACGATTATCACCGCCCACAGCGGGTTGGTTGTCAGTAGCCATAACACAATGCCAAGCAGGGCAGCCATGAGAGTGGCCACGTCCATGCGGTCGATATCTTTTTCTCCCTTGAAGATTGCGATTATGAATACAAGCAATTCAAGCGCTGCCGGAACTCCAACAGCCCATGTACCTGGACCCCCACCTTTTAGGGCGGCGGCTAGGAACCCTATTGTAAGCAGTAAGGACCAGATGAGCCAGGTAAAGGCGTGGGGCTTATTTTTCCCAGAGAAAGTCTTCCAGATGTAAGGAACATAGCCAATTAGGCCTATTATGGTGGCAATTAGGCCTATGATTATGTAAGGATACAACTAATCAGCAATTGCTAATTAGGCTTTGCCCTTTTTAGTTGTTGTTTCGGGTCTCTCCTTTACCCCGATTATCTTGTTTATCTGGACCCTGTCCTTCGGGTCGACCTTCTCGTTGAGAATCTCAAGGTGCGAGACGTTGCATTTCCTCTCCTTCGGCCTGTGCGGTGCTATTATGTTGACAAACCTCTCGTCTATCACCTTTGTCACAACGACCTTGCTTCCAGCGTCTCTCCCTGCCTTCTTTATGCAGACCCTTCCCTCTTCCAGTAACGTCATGTTATCACTTGTTTCTCTTCTTGTAGGCGCCAAGTATTTCATTCACAACCTGCTCATTGCTCATCTTGTCAGATTCAATAACAAGGTGGAACGGCTTTATGTCGCGCCCAAAATCTATTTTGTATAGAGCCATATATAGCTTGCGGTTCTTTTCGTCCCTCTCTGTTATCAGCTTCCTGGACTCATCAACGCTTATGCGGTCCCTCTTGGCCATCCTTTCGGCCCTTGTCCCTGGGCTCGCCGAGATCCACACCTTGAATCCCTCCTTTATGATCCATGGTGCTGTATAGCTTGTCACCACAACATTGCCCTTCTTGACTATCTCTGTCATCCTCCTGTCTGTCTCCTTGTCGAAGTCGTGATTTGAGTCCCTCTCCTTGAGGAACCTCATGCCCTCGCTGGTGTCCCACCACTCTTCGCCGCCAGGCTTGTAGCCTCTCTCCATCGCCATCTGCTTCAGTATGTCTGTGCCGCCTATCATAGGAACCCCGAGCCTTCCGCTCACCGCGTGGGCTGATACGGTCTTCCCGGCTGCTGGCAGGCCGGATATCACTATGGCTTCCATATAATCAGTGGGCTAGCAGCTGAAGCACGTAGGCCTTTTGCCTAACACCTATGTCGTCAAGCTTCATCTCCCCGTGCTCTATCCTGCTCCCGAGCTTTATCACGTCCGAGGTGCAGGCCGGACAGAGAACTCCACCGAAGAGCCTGCTGTTTGTCCTCCTCGACTTCCCGCCCTTAAGGCTTATCCCGTTCAGCTCAGCCCTGCATATCGCGCAGTGCGGCTGGGACGGCTTGGCCCTCCTATAGTGGATTACATTCCTGCCGGTGCTGGTGACCCTGTTGGCCCTTCTGAAGCTTCTTGATCTATGCATTGGTTTTGGCAATTAAACACCGATAATTAGCACTTATTATCTGTCCCGATGGTTATTTATCGCTTGCTGGTTTCTCTGAGTCCAGCTCCTTTTCCATCTTCTTGGTCTGAGTCCTGTCGTATATCATCATTACGACAGCGGATATCAGGCCTACTACGAAGACCACAAGGAAGAAGAACTGCTGTATGGTCTTGGGCGTTGCTGGAGCCCCCAGCGGCAGCTGCGGCACTAGCACATAGTAGACTACGAGGAAGAGGGGAAGTATCACGAACATGGGCTTCATGCTGGACCTCATGCTCTCCCCGAGAAGGGGCATCATCTCCTTCTGCTTCGCCATTATCTGCGCCTCCGGGACCTTCTCCTTCATCATCTTGTTCATCTCCTTGCTGATTTTTGATATCTGGGCCTGTATCTCCCTGAGCCTCTTGGCGTTTGACAGCTTGCGTTGCACCACCACGGCGAATATGGCGTAGGCGACCGCTATCACAATTATGATTGCCTCCTGAGAGGTGGTGAACGTGAATGTAGGTATAAGGCCCATCTAATCACTTGCCCCCAGGACCTCGTGCACCCTGCCCTTTATCTCGGCGACCGTCTTCCGCAGAGAGTCCTGCCTGTTTATTACAACATACAACGGTATGTTGAGGTATGCCGATGCGAACGAAAGCATGGATATGTTGATCAGCCTCTGCGCATCTATCGTGTGGGCATCATCGTGTTCGCGCTTCCTCGAAGGGTCGTCGCTTCTGCGCTCAATTATATCCTTGGTGGGGGCGTCTATGTATATCAGTCCCTTGACATGACCAAGCTTGTTCAGGAAGGAGACGGGAAATCCAGGGAGATACCTTCCATTCTCTCCGACAGAGGCGTGTGTGTCTATTAGTATGTTGCCGGCTACTTTCTCTATCTCGTCCAGCGCCTTGTTCCTGACCTCATTGAATTTTTTTAGGCTGAGGTACCTGATCTGGTCCCTGTCGGTGACATAGCCCAGCTTCTGCCCGACCTCGAGCATCGTGGTTCCCATGTTGACTATTTTGCAGTCAAGCGAGACCCCGGCCTCCTTTAGGACAGTGGTCTTTCCCGCACCAGGGGAACCGGCTACAAGGATTATGCTCTTTGCCATTAGGAGGTCACTCCATGTCGCCTCCCATGCCTCCACCCATCCCTCCTGGCGGCATCCCGCCGCCCTTGGACTTTCCTCTCGAGCTTATTATGTCATCTATCCTTAGGATTATCTCGGCCGCCTCGCTTGCGCTGTCTATTGCCTGTCTCTTCACCATCAGCGGCTCGAAGACACCGTTCTTGTTCATGTCACCGACCGAGTTCTTGAAGATGTCGACACCATAGACCTCGCCACCCTTGGACTTGTGCCTGCTCCTCAGTTGTACGAGGGTATCGATGGCGTCCATTCCTGCACTCTCTGATAGCGTCTTGGGTATCGCCTCTAGTGCATCAGCGAACTTCTGGATGGCAAGCTGCTCCCTTCCGCCCACGTTTCCGGCATAGCTCCTGAGCTCGTTCGCCAGGTCTATCTCGATGCTTCCTCCGCCGGTCACATACTTGCCGTTGACCACGGCGCTGGTCACCGCCCCTATAACATCAGTTATGGACCTCTCTGCCTCGTCCACCACCTGCTCGTTGCCACCCCTTACGAATATGGTGACGCTCTTGGGGTCCTTGCACCTTTCGACGAAGATCATCTGCTCCCCGCTTATCTTCCTTTCCTCCACAAGGCCGGCATGACCCAGGTCATCGGACCCTAGGTCGTCCAGGCTCGTGACTATCTTGGCCTTAGTTGCCCTTGAGAGCTTTTCGATGTCTGACTTCTTGACTCTCCTCACGGCCATTATTCCGGCCTTCGCAAGGAAGTGCTGTGCCACGTCGTCGATACCCTTCTGGGTGAAGATTACTGTTGCGCCGCTCTTCCTTATCTTGTCGGCCATTCCCTTGAGTATGCTCTCCTCCTGCTTCAGGAATGCCTGCATCTGCTCGGGCGAGGTTATCTCTATCCTCGCATCGGTCTCGGTCTTCTCCATCTCGAGCGCGACGTCAAGGAGCGCGATCTTGGCATTGGCCATAGACTTCGGCATACCAGGATGGGTAATCTCCTTGTCTACCAGAACGCCGCTTATGAAGGCCGTGTCAGACACGTTGCCACCTGCCTTCTTCTCCACCTTTATGAAGTCGTGGTCGACAATGGTTTTCCCACTGGCATCCTTCTCCATCACCTGCTTTACTGCCTTGATTACCATCTTTCCGAGCTCTGACTTGGTTTTCTCGTCCCCGACATTCTTCGAGCCCATAGATACCATGGCAATCTTCTCAAGCGTTGGCTCGTCCGATATGCTGACTTTCTTCGCGAACTCCTCAAGCACCTCGCTTGCCCTCGTTGCCGCCATCTTGTAGCCCTTTATTACTGTGGTTGGGTGTATGCCTTGGTCTAGCAGGTCGCCCGCCCCCTTGAGCAGTTCCCCGGCTAGTATGACTACGCTCGTTGTCCCGTCGCCAACCTCCTTGTCCTGAGTCTTAGCTATGTTGACCATGATCTTCGCTACTGGGTGCTCGACATTCATCTCCTGAAGTATCGTGGCCCCGTCGTTCGTTATAACTACATCTCCGAGGTCGCTTACCATCATCTTGTCCATCCCCTTCGGGCCGAGCGTTGTCTTGACCGCTCCGGCCACCGCGACCGCGACGGCGATGTTGGTGCGCTGGGCGTCCCGACCTAGAAGCCTAGATGCCCCCTCAGGAAGAAGTACTACCTGCTGCCCCCCTAGTTGATTTTCTGCCATATATTTCACCATTGTATTAAACGCAATATCTTGAAAAATAAGCGCAAAAGCGCTCAGAACTTTTACTACATTAATATTACAAGAGTAACTTATTAATACCTTGCATATCGACGGTTTTTACTCGAATTTTAATGTTTCGCCAATCTTTGGGGCGTAGGCTTCGTAGCCCTCAAGTTTGAGTGACTCGGCCATGCTGGTTGAGGCTTCATGATCCCCATGCACACATATGACCGTCGTGGGTTCGCAGGCTTTTACATAATCATACAGTTCTGACTTTCCGGCATGCGCCGAAAGGTCATAGTAGGCGGACTTTACATGCACCTTCCTCTCGTTCCCGTCTATCCTAACCGTGCCCCTCTCAAGGAGGTTCCTGCCGTTTGTTCCCTCTACCTGGTATCCGGTGAGTAGGATCTCTGAGTTGTGGTTGAGCCTTGTTATATAGTCCACAACCGGGCCTCCATTAAGCATTCCAGCAGTTGTTATTATCACGGAGGGTGACCTGAGGGCCTCTGCCCTGTCCGACTGGGCCTCCACGAAGGTGGCTCTCGGAACTGCACTGCTGAGCCATTCCCAGTTATCAATTGCGTCCCTGTGCTTCAGTGCGATTTTTGTTGCGGTCCTCGCCATGCCGTCCACGAAGGTGAGGTCTATCAGGCCGTTCCTGTACATGAGGACCAAAAGTTCCTGGGCCCTTCCCACAGCGAAGGAGGGAAGCACCACGTTGCCCCCATTATCAATGACCTCCTTGACTCTCTCCACCAGCGACTTGATCGTATCCTCACGGGGGGGATGTTCCCTCATCGCATAAGTTGATTCGGTGACAAGCAGGTCCGCCTTTACCGGCTTGGCTCCCTTGTGGAGGTACTGTGGCTCGCTCTTGAAATCCCCCGTATAGGCTATCCTCGCATTATCCTTGGCTGCCTTGCGCTCTATCAGCGTGATCGCGCTGCCACAGATGTGGCCCGCATCGCTTAATGTAAGATCAAAGTTTCTGAATGATGCTGTTGCGCCGTAGGCCAGCGGAACGTATCTGTTGGACATCGTCTTGATCTGGCGCTTGTGGAAGTGCGGTTGCGTGTGCTCTTTCCTTGCAACCTCAAGGGAGTCCTCCAGAAGCAGCTCTGACAGCTCCAGTGTTGGAACCGTTCCAAAAGTAGGGGGGAAGGTGTCGTTGTACAGGGTGGGAATCGCACCGCTGTGGTCTATGTGGGCGTGGCTGAGCACCACAGCATCCACTTCAGGAATGTCGACCGGGTACTCTGGCTTCTCCGCCGACAGCTTTATCCCGAAGTCGAGCAGCAGTGACGATGAGTCCTTTAGCAGTATTGATGAGCGACCAACTTCCTGGGCGCCACCGAAGAATTTGAACAGCATTTTTGATCGACCTGTTATCTGGGCTAGATTAGCGGCACTAAACTAATCAATAAATAGGTTTGCAGCTTTATATAGCTGTGGTTTGAGTGGACGATAGTTCTGTCAATTTCATAGAGCTTGTAGCGCTTACGCGGATAACTCCAGAGTCAACGGTGGAGAAGTTCGGCTCGTTAATCAACTCCTCGTTCTTCGATGCATCAAACATACTTGCGGGGCTCAAGACCAAGGGGTTCGTGGACTTTGTAACGGCGTTCCCGAGCCAGAGCACCCTCAAGATCACTGACAAGGGCACCGCGCTGCTGAAAGAGGCCACTGCTAAGGCGGCCGAGCCCCTGGACCCTCTTGACTCGGCGATGCTGGCCCAGCTTTCAGGCGGCACCAGGAATCTTGCCGAGCTGGGCGGAGCACTCAATGTGGCACAGAAGGACCTCGCGCTCCACATATACAAGCTCTCGATGCAGCAGTACCTCTCGTACGAGCTGGTCAATGCAGTGGTGAGCATGCACCTCACCGAAAAAGGCTTCGTGGCCTCAAGGAACGCTGCACCTCAGGAGGCTGTACCTGCGGGCGGGGTGGCCCAGACCAATGGACAGGCACCGGAGGGCCAAGCACAAAGCAGCGCCAACCAAAAAGCCGACGATGAACTCAAGGTACTGGAGCTCATAGCTACTAGAAAGAAGCGGAAGAGCAGAATGATGATCATAGGTGGGATTGTGGTGGTTATTGCTGTTTTCCTTGTTCTCATTGTAGAGAAGATAATAGTATTGTGATCCCGTGGCGCTTGTTGAGTATTTTGAGGCTGAAAGGCTACTCAAGAAATACAAGATAAGGAGCGTGGAGAGCAGGTATGTGAAGAGCGCGGAAGAGGCCGAGAAGTTCTCTGCCGGGGGGCGGATAGTACTCAAGGCGGTCTCAGGCAAGGCGCTCCACAAGTCGAAGAGCGGCTTGGTGGTGGCAGGGATTTCCGGAGGAGAGATCGGCAAAGCCTACAGCGCCTTGGAGAGGAGGGCCGCCAAATACAGGCCTTACAGGATACTAGCGCAGAAGATGGTGCATGGTGGTATAGAGATAATAATAGGAGGAAGCGAGGATGTCCAGTTCGGCAAGATGATACTGCTCGGATTGGGGGGCATATATGTGGAGGCTTTCAAGGACTTTGCCCTCCGTGTCTGCCCGATAAACATGGAGGAGGCGTTATCCATGATAAGGCAGCTCAGGTCAAGGAAGATAATAGCTCCGGACCGGGCAAGCGAGAAGATGGTCGCAGAGCTCATACTCAAGGCTGCAAGGATGTATCAGGGGGGCAGGATGAAGGAGCTGGACCTGAACCCGATCATAATCCATGATGGAACATACGATGCGGTCGACATAAGGATGATAAAATGACCAAGCGACCAAGATACTTCAACCTCGAGCCGATAATGAACCCGAAGTCCATAGCTGTCATAGGTGCTTCAGACAATCCAGACAAGATAGGGCACGTGATACTCGCAAACAACGTCGCCTCTGGTTTTCGTGGTGCGATATACCCCATAAACATAAACGCCAGCGGAACGATAATGGGCTACACCGCATACAAGAGCATTCTTGACGTCAAGGAAAAGGTAGACCTTGCGGTCGTGGCTGTTCCGGCAGAGGTGGTCCCAAAAGTCGTAGAGGAATGCGGCAGAGCAGGGGTGAGGGGCATAATAGTGGTGAGCGGCGGATTTTCTGAAGTGGGGAGGAAAGACCTGCAGGATAAGGTCACTAGGAGCGGGATGAAATACAACATACCGATAATAGGGCCCAACTGCTTGGGGGTTACGGACTCGTACTCGAAGATCGACACCCTGTTCCTACCTGCTGCCAAAATCGACAAGCCCGTTGTTGGGGGGGTAAGCTTCGCCTCGCAGAGCGGGGCCGTAGGGAGCTCTGTGCTTGACATGATCGACAATGAGGGCTTCGGGCTGGCTAGGTTCATATCGTATGGGAACGCGGCTGTAGTCGATGAGGTTGACATACTCAATTATCTAGCGGACGATGAAAAGACCAAGGTCATAGTATTCTACATAGAGGGAGTACAAAGAGGGAAGGAGTTCATAGAGGCCGCCAAGAGGGCTGCCCTGAAGAAGCCAATAGTGGTCTCAAAGGGAGGGATGACCGACGAGGGAGCCAAGGCGGCTCATTCACATACGGCCGCGCTCGCCGGAAGCCACCAGGCCTATGAGGCGGTCTTCAAGCAGTTCGGCTTCATCATGGCAGACGACATACAGGAGCTTCTTAATTTGTCAAAGATATTCGAGACGCAGCCCCTCCCAAAGGGGAGGCGCATAGCCATACTGACCAATGGCGGGGGTACAGGGGTTCTTGCAACAGACGCCCTCTATGAGCATGGGCTCCAGATTGCAGAGATGTCGAAGAAGACGGTGGAGTCGCTGAGGAAGGTCATGCCTCCGATAGTCAACGTGAGGCTGCCGCTTGACATGGCAGGTGATGCAGAGAAGACAAGATTTGAGGCCGCCCTGGCCGCATTCGAAGCGGATCCGAAGATAGATGCCATAATTGCGATTGCCCTGTTCCAGACCCCCGGGGCCGATGAGAACGTGGCTGCCAAGCTTGTGGAGTATGGGACAAAGATGAGGAAGCCAATGGTTGTAGTTAGCCCGGGCGGCAGTTACACCAAGAGGCAGAGGCAGATTATAGAGAAAGGTGGGGTTCCAGTCTACGAGTCGCCGGGAGAGGCCGCAAAGGCGCTAGCGGCCCTGGCAAGCTATGCTGAATACCGTGATTCCCATGTCAAAAAAAGCCGATGAGATAATAAGGAGGGACCACAATGTCTTCCTCAACACCACCATGATAGACTACAACTTCGTGCTGGGTGGAGGCGAGGGCGACTTCGTCTACGATGTCGACGGCAGGAAGATAATAGACTTCACGAGCTTCATAGGGGTCTACAACCTTGGGATAAACTCAAATGTGAGAATAAGGAACGCCATAAAGAAGCAGATAGACGTAATGATGCACGGCGCCTTCAACGAGTATTACTCTGAGCTGCCAGTCAAGTTCGGGGAGGCCTTCATAAAGATGTTCCCGAAGGGTTTCGGCAGGATATTCCTCTGCAACTCCGGCACAGAGGCAGTTGAATCGTCGGTGAAGTACGCCAAGTACTTCACCAAGAGGCAGTACACCCTGGCCTTCTACAGGGCATTCCATGGGCGCACCATGGGATCGCTAGGCCTTACCTCATCGAAGTTCATACAGAGGTCCCACTTTGGCCCATTCACAGGGGTTATACACGCCCCTTATGTCTATCCGTACAGGTGCCCGTTCAAGCACCGTGACGGGGAGGAATGCGGAGAGGAATACATAGACTACATAAGGGAGAACATACTGAAGAGGGAGGCACCACCCAATGAGGTTGCCTCTATAATATTCGAGCCAGTGCAGGGAGAGGGAGGGTACATAGTTCCCACCAAGTCATTTGTTAGGGGGCTCAGGGAGATTGCTGATGAGATTGGGGCAGCCCTGATCTGCGACGAGGTGCAGGCCGGATACATGAGGACGGGAAAGTTCCTCGCCCTGGATAATTTCGGGGTGAAGGCTGACATCTATGCTATGGCGAAGGGCCTTGGTGCAGGCATGCCGATGGGTGCGGTCGTAGTGAAGAGCGACTTTGGGGATGTGCCGGAGGGCGTAAATGCCAACACGTTCGGGGGGAATCTCGCTGCGGTTGCCGGGGCATACGAGGCACTCAAGGAGATCCAGAGGAACCAGAGGAAGATGGAGCACGACATAAAGCAGAAGGGTGCGCACATAATGAAAAGGCTTGGCGAGATGAAGGACAGATACGGAATGATTGGGGACGTTAGGGGATTGGGGCTCATGATAGGGGTTGAACTTGTCAAGGACAAGGACAGCATGGTGCCGGCCTCAAAGGAAAGGGAGAAGGTATTGAAGATCGCGCTCGAGAAGGGCCTGCTGCTGCTTCCTGCAGGAGACTCAACAATCAGGGTTCTGCCGCCGCTCACGATATCACAGCACAGCATAGACAAGGGGCTTGACATACTCGAGGAATCGATAAGTGAGGTAAGCCACTCTTAGAGATAGCAATAATTAGCTGCTCCAACATTACTTAATCCTGTGATACAGTGGCATGCATAGTCTATTCGAGCGCAGAGCCGATATCCAATTCCTTGGGGGAAAGGGTGGTCCGGCTTCTGGATGCAAAGGAAACCGGCATGTTGGGTGGACTCAGGCATTTCAGGGGCTCGGGAGTTGACATCCTGAGGCTTGAGAGGCTTCCCATATATGAGGAGGGCTTGGACTCGCTTGTCAAGACAGACCTTTTTGTCTTTCTGAGCAGGCATAGGAGCTCGAAGGGCGTGGCCTCATTCACGGTACACCCGCTGGGAAATTGGGCGCCCAGCGCCGAGGCAGGAGGGAAGCCCAGGATGCTGAGCATGGCTGCTCCATGGCAGATGAGAAATATGCTGGTTCAGATGTCAAAGACCAACGATACGGGAATTTCGGTAACTTACGAGGCAACTCACCATGGACCGCTTCTCGAGACTCCATCATTTTTTGTCGAGGTTGGCGGCTCAGAGGAGATAGCAGAGAGGCATTATGACGTGCTTGCCAGATCGGTGTCTGAATATTTCGCCTCGAAGCACGAGAATGTTGGCAGGGTTGCCATCGCCATAGGGGGCACGCATTACCCAGAGAAGTTCACAAGGCTTGCACTTGAGGGCAAGTACGCCTTCTCCCACATCATGCCCAGGCATTCCTGCACCTATTCTGACATGTTGAAGATGGGTATAGAACAGTCGTCCCCGAAGGCGGAATGCGCAGTCATAGACTGGAAGGGGATAGCAGCACCGGAGCGGGAAGTTGCGCTGGGCAGGCTCACCGAACTCGGGATTGACCATGTGAGGGTGTAGGATTGCCTGACGTTTACTCTCTCTTTCTCGGGAGGAATAAGGATTACACAGAGATCCAGAAGATCGCGATGCCGATCATAAGGGATGGCAGGAACTGCCTTGTGGTGGCACCCACCGGCTATGGAAAGACAGAGGCGGCGATGCTGCCGCTGATAGATTTGGCATCCAGGTCCGGCGATGGCATAAAGGTTCTCTACATAACGCCACTTAGGGCGCTGAATAGGGACGCGGTAAAGAGGCTTGAGTGGCTCTGCTCGCATGCCGGGGTCGGAATAGGAGTTCGCCATGGCGACACACCACAGTCTGAGAGGCGCAGGCAGGTGCTCAAGGCCCCCGGAGTCCTCATAACCACCCCAGAGACCCTGCAGAGCATACTGGTAAACGAAAAGCTTAGGAGCTCGCTGGTCGGGCTCAAGGCGGTGGTTGTCGATGAGATACACGAGCTGCACCATAGCAAGAGGGGGGCGCAACTGTCGGTAGCCCTTGAGCGTCTGGTCAACCTGGCCGGGGAATACCAGAGGGTGGGGATAAGCGCGACCGTTGGGGACAGGAAAAAGCTGTCCAGATTTTTGGTGGGCAAGAGGGAATGCGAGATTGCCGAGGCCGGAAGCAAGAGGCTTGACCTAACTGTCGAGATGGCCGGGAAGCCATCAGCTAGCATGAACCAGGTAATGGAGAGATTCGGACTGGATGATGACGCCGCCGCAAGGCTGGAATTGACAGGTATGCGCATAAAACAGTCTAACAGCACCCTCATATTCGCGAACACAAGACAGGTGGTTGAAGCCGTAGGAAGCAGGCTTGTCTACATAAACAAGGTAGAGGGATTTGGGGGGATAGGTGTACATCACAGCTCGCTGGACAGGCTGCAGAGGATAGAGCTTGAGGACGAGTTCAAGAATGGGAAGGTGAGGAGCATAATAGCGACCAGCTCCCTGGAGCTGGGAATAGACATAGGGAGCGTTGATCTTGTCGTGCAGTACGGATCACCAAGGCAATCGCTCAGGCTTGCCCAGAGGGTGGGAAGGAGCGGCCACAAGGTGTCAGGGGTTCCAAAGGGCACAATAATACCACTTAACGTCATAGACGCGATAGAGGCTGCGGTGCTGTGCAAGAGGGCCTCTGAAGGAGATTTTGAGTCATCGCCGGCACAAATGGGCGCCCTTGACGTGCTGGCCAACCAGATAAGCGGGATGGCACTAGAGAGTGGAAGGGTGGAGCAGGACACACTCTACAAGACGGTGGCGAGATCCTTCGTCTATGAAGGCTTGAGGGAAGAGGAATTGGAAAAACTGCTCGAATTCATGGCAAGGCAGCACATGATAGGCTTTGGGGGCGGGGTCATAACCCCTGGGCGCGGCACCAGGATGTACTACATAGGCCATCTGAGTGTGATAACAGACGTGAAGAAGTTTGTTGTAAAGAATGTGATAGAGAACAGGGTAATATCAACCCTTGACGAGAGGTTCGTCGCTAACAACGTAGACGAGGGATCGGTGTTCATAACGAAAGGACTTCCTTGGAAGGTGATAAGCATAGATGAGAACGTGGTAAGCGTGGAGCCCAGCATGGAGGTTGAGGCTGCGGTGCCTGATTGGGAGGGGGAGGACATACCAGTAAGCTACAAAACCGCTCAGGAGTTTGTGGCGGCTATTTCAGGCGGTGCGGATTCGATAGGCAGGTATTGCACGGACGAAGCGCGGGCAAAGATAAATGGGTTCATAGAGTCCCAGATTGAGCATTATACCCCATCGAATGGGGAGGTTATGATAGAGTCGTTCGGGACCTACAAGGTGATCTATACCTGGTTGGGCACAGCTGCAAACGATGCGCTTTCGAAGATGGTAGCTAAAGAGGTAGAGAATTCTTATGGGGTGGGAATAGCTACGAGGACCACGCCCTACGCCATAGTTGCAGAGGTTGGGAACGGCAGCGTAGATGTGGCAAAGTGCCTGATGAAGCTCAGCAGGGGAAGGCTGAGGCAGGAGTTGGAAGCTGTGATAGGCGAGAGCGAGATATTCAGGTACAGGTTTATAGCCGTGGCAAAGCTGTTCGGCCTGGTAGATAGGGATGCCCTTGTATCAAGGTCGCTGGCGAGGAGGCTCATCAAGGTTATGAACGGCACACCACTGACAGAGGAGGTGAGGAGGGAACTTATGAACAATCACTTCGATCTTGATAACTTATCCCATTTCTTAACCTCAATCGCCGAAGGAAAGATAAAGGTAAAGGGCATACACTTAGACCGGGCTTCACCGCTGACAAAAGAGCTTGTCAATTACTCCCATTCGGCAAAGGAGCTTGTCCTTCCCCTGACCCCGAATAACGAATTGGTGGGATCGTTCTCGAGGTTCATACTTTCAAAGAGCTCGAAGTTCATATGCACCTACTGTGGTTTTGTGTTTTCAAAGAGGATATCAGAGCTCAAGGATTCAGACGAGCTGAGATGCGAATCATGCGGCAGCCCGATGATATCAGTCTACGATGATTCTTATAGGGATGCGATCTCCAAGAGGCTGGCCGGCAAGAGGCTCTCAAGAAGCGAGCAGGGCGCCATAAACGAGGCGGTGAGAACTGCGGGGTTGATTAGTTCCTATGGAAGGAGAGGCGCAATGGCGCTCTCGGTATATGGCATAGGCCCAAAAACCGCTGCAAGGGCCCTGATGATGCAAAAGCATGAGGAGCGCGACTTCTTCATTGACCTGATAGAGGCACAGAAGACGTTCATCAGGACTAAGAAGTATTGGTCGGTTTAGGCACTTCAGGCTCCACAGGCAGTATCTGGGCGTCCACAATCTTTACGCCTGAATCTAGCTTCATGAGTCTTACTCCGCTTGCTGCCCTTCCGGTCACCCTTATCTCGCCGGTCGGGAAGGAGATCGACACTCCCCTAGAGTTTATCAGAACCACGTTGCCGTTCTGGCTTGCGTTGAGCGCCCTTATTACGAATCCAGTCTTGTCCTTTATCTTGATATTGAGCACCCCCTTGCCACCCCTCCTCTGCAACCTGTATTCATCGAGCGGGGTTATCTTGCCAAACCCAAGCTCTGCTATGGAGAGTATCTGGTCCTTTGACTTCGCTGCAATTATGTTTAGGACAACATCATCGGGCGCCAGCCTTATCGCCCTTACTCCGACAGCCTCCCTACCCATGGGCCTTATGTCGGTCTCGCTAAACCTGAGCGCCTTGCCCTTCCTTGTGGCTATGAAGAGCTCTGACTTCCCGTCTGATAGGCAGACATCGGCAAGCGTGTCCCCCTCAAGCATGTTTATCGCCCTTATGCCATTTGCCCTGGGCCTGGAGAAGCTTTCGGCCGTGACCCTCTTTATCTTGCCCTTTGAGGTTATGAATGTAAGGTATGCATTCGCGAATGTCCTTGTGTTGATTATCGTCTCTGCCTTCTCACCCTCCGCGAACTTGACGAGATTGACCGCTGCCTTTCCTGAGCCATATCTCCCTTCTTCTGGTACCATGTAAGCCTTGAGCCAGTAGGCCCTGCCCGTATTGGAGAGTATGAGCAGGTAGTCCTTGGTCCTGCAGGATATTATCTGCTTGACGAAGTCGCCCTCCTTGAGCTGTATCGCTATTATCCCCTTCCCGCCCCTCGCCTGCTCCCTGTATGCGCCGCTGTCTATCCTCTTGATGTAGTTGTTCCTTGTTAGTATAATCGTGGCATCGTCGTCCTGTATCAGGTCCTCCCTCTCGATGAGCAGTGGTGTTGAGTTGTCTATCACAGTTCGCCTCGGCCTTCCATAGTTTAATTTTATGTACTCGGTCTCCGCCTTTATTATGCCAAGTACTTTGTTCTCGTCGGCCAGTATGGACTCCAGCTCGCCTATCCTGGATTTCAGGTCGGTCTTCTCTGTTTCGAGCGAGCCCCTCTCCAGCCCGGTGAGCTTGCTGAGCTTCATGTCCAGTATCGCGTTTGCCTGCTTCTCGCTTAGAGTGTAGCTCTGGATCAGGCCCGCTCTGGCGTCCTTCAATTCCTTGCTGCCCTTTATCAGGGCGACTATCTCCTCTATGTTCTCCAGAGCGACCAGCAGCCCCTCCACCAGGTGCAGCCTATCAGTGGCCACCCTGAGGTCAAAGCTGGACCTGTTCTTTATTACACTTATCCTGTGATCCACGAAATGCTTTATGAAGTCCCTAAGCTGCATGGTGAGGAGACTGTTGCCCAGCACAGCGATGTTCATGACCGGCAGGCTTATCTGGAGCTGGCTGTGCTTGTAGAGCTGGTTAAGGACATATTCCGGCTCTGCGTCCGGCTTGAGCTCTATAACTATTCTGGCGCCTATTCCACCTTCCTCTTTTCCGGTCTCATCACGCATGTCTGATATCCCTGCCACGCGCTTGTCCTTGACAAGCTCTGCTATTTGGCTCACCAGGGCAGCTTTGTTCACAGTGTATGGTATCTCTGTAACAACAAGTGCCTCCTTGTTTTTGATCTTCTCGCGCTCTACCTTGCTCCTGATTACAACGGCACCCCTTCCCTTTAGGTATGATGCAAGAAGGCCCTCGTTGTAGAATATGGTTCCTCCGGTAGGCAAGTCGGGGCCCTTCACATATGCAAGAAGCTGTTCCGATGTTATCGTGCTGTTCTGAAGGTATGCAACCACTCCGTCGCATACTTCCGAAAGGTTGTGAGGCATGATGTTTGTTGCTACACCTACTGCTATGCCCGACGATCCATTGATAAGTAAATTCGGCACTTTGGCAGGTAGCAGTAGGGGCTCCTCTTCTGTGTTGTCGAAGTTAGGCACCATCTTTACTGCCTCTTTATCAAGATCCTCAAGCATTTCCTCAGCGAGGGTGGTTAACCTCACTTCAGTATACCTCTGTGCGGCAGGTGAATCCCCATCGATTGAGTTATGAACGAATACACCTGCTGAGAGCGAGAAGTTGTGCCACGGGTCTGTGGTTATATCGTAGACATCTTCTTTTTCCTCAAGGAAAACTATAGATTTTACCTTGTGGTTGTTGACCTTTGCCAGAGCTATCATCTGATCGAAAGTATCGAAATACTTTAATGTGTTGGTAGATTTGGGTATGCAATTATTTTTCCTTTCCGAATCGTATATTTCAGGGGTCAATGTCTCGTACTTAGAGAGCAAAGATGAAGCAAACCCTAATATCTTGTGTCTTATGATCCGATTCTTGTATGATGGGTCTTTCCATTTTATGTGCAAAGACTTTGCCGCTTCTCCCGCCATCATTTTAAAGTATTCGGGATGCTCTTTTGCCAGCCTCATTCCCCTTTCCCTAACCTCATTTGTTATCTTCACCCTAAACTCTGGATTTTCCCATTGCATCCTGGATTGCTCCGCTTTTCTTGAACGGTATTTCTCATCTCTCCATGCCTTTTTGCCAGCTTCTATAAAATGTTCCTTGCTAAACTTAGACCTATAGTTAGGATTGTCCCAAAGTGACTTGGATCTCCTACTGGCTTGCCTTTTCCAGACGGGATCCGCCGTCCTCTTTGCTATGATGGAGGAGATTTTGGCTCTATGTTCTGGATTGTCCCACAGGTTGTTTGACATGTCTCTTGTGACTTGCTGCATGTGCGAGCGGTATTCCGGATTCGCCCAGCGCGCTTTCATTTCCTTTGATTTGTATTTGCCCATTAGTTCCTTGAATTCCGGCTTTGTCCATCGTAATTTTAGGTTCTTCCTTGATGCTTCAATATGCTTATTTCTATAGCTTTCGTTTTTCCACAAGTCTTTTATCAGTTGTGAATGGTACGCTCTGTATTTTGGATTCTTCCAGTCCCTCTTATTGCGTTCTGATTGCCTCTTTGAAACAAAGTCTCGGTTTTCCAGGTAGAATTTCGTTCTGCCTTCGGCTAGCTTTCTCACGTATTCGGGATCGGTCTTATGCCTCCATGAAGCCAATTCGTAGTGTAATCTCCAATGTTCCTTCCAGTCCATTCGCCTTATATTATCAGGGTTGTTGTTTCTCTTGTTGAAATCGATGTGGTGTCTTACCCTACCGTTTGACCTAGCATAGATCCCCCCCACCAAGTTCCATTGGTCTGAGATGTGATGGATAAATTGCCACTCGTTTGTTTTTGGTTGCATGACCATTTCGTAGCCTCTTAGATTCTTATCTATGGTTCCATCAGATATCTTTGTATAAAGAGGCATCAAAGACGTGCCTGGGGAAAGATTCTTGGCCTGCTCATATGTCCCATTGTGAAGAAGGAACCGGTGGTCCGGAGTGCATCTTATCTTTTCGCCGTTGTCCAATGTAACTTCGATAAGCCCTGCATTTTTGCGCGTCAATCTTGGATTCTTAATCTCTGTTACTTCTATTAGCCCATTGTCTGTATTCAAGGCGAATGTCCAGTGCCTTTTACCTTTTGACTGCTCATCAATC
Organism: Microcaldota archaeon; assembly: GCA_028866775.1. Taxonomy (GTDB): domain Archaea; phylum Micrarchaeota; class Micrarchaeia; order Micrarchaeales; family Micrarchaeaceae; genus JAJYUY01. The sequence continues at coordinate 30,182 of JAGWHK010000004.1, forward strand.
AACTGTTCAAAATTAAGGTCTCGTCCATCTGCTAATCTTATTTTGGTATCCTTTGTAAAGCAGCCCATGTTACCTTGGCCTTCCACAAATGTATGATTCATCGAGAAGTTCTGGGCCATTCTTACTAGAGTATCATAAGCAGCTATGTCGCCGTGGGGATGATACTGGCCGATTACTGTTCCGACCACTCTTGCCGATTTCTTTGTGGGCTGGTTGTGTGTGTTGTTTAGCTTGTACATGGCATAAAGTATCCTCCTGTGGGCAGGTTTGAGCCCGTCTCTGACGTCAGGGAGGGCCCTGCCTATTATTACACTCATCGCGTAGTCGATGTAGCTTGACTGCATTTCCTTCTCGATATTAGTCTCTACGATTTCGGCCATTCAATCAAACATCTAGGAATGAAACCTCATGAGAGTGTTCCTCAAGGAACTTCCTTCTCTGCTCTACATCAAGTCCCATAAGTACAGTGAAGATGGCTTCTGCCATCTGTGCGTCCTTTATAGTAACCTTCTTTAGTACTCTGTTCTCTGGATTTAGTGTAGTATCCCATAGCTGCTCTGAATTCATTTCTCCTAGACCCTTATATCTTTGAACGGCGGCCTTCTCGCCCAGAACTTTAAGTGCATCGGCCATTTGAGTATCAGAGTAAACATACTTGTGTTCCTTGCCCTTCGATACCTTGTAGAGGGGCGGCTGGGCTATATAGATGTTGCCCTTCTCTATGAGTGGCTTCATATAACGGTAGAAGAACGTGAGTAGAAGTGTCCTTATGTGGCTTCCGTCGACATCGGCATCTGCAAGGAGTATTATCTTGCTGTACCTTAAGCCTTCATACTTGAACTGATCCTTTATCCCAACTCCGAATGCAGTGACCATAGTATGGATCTCTGCGTTCCCAAAAATCTTTTCTTCTGACGCTTTCTCGACGTTAAGTATCTTGCCCTTGAGCGGAAGTATCGCCTGATACTTTCTGTCCCTTCCATTTTTCGAACTGCCCCCGGCCGAATCGCCTTCCACTATGAATATCTCCGATTTTGTGGGGTCGTCCTCTGTACAGTCTGCCAGCTTTCCGGGCAGGACCGACCCCTCGAACAGACTTTTCTTCCTGACAAGTTCCCTGGCCTTGCGCGCAGACTCCCTTGCCTGCGCTGCGGATATCACCTTACCTATTATCTTTGAGGCCTCACCCGGATTTTCCTCCAGGTATGTTGAGAATTTTGAGTATACGATGCTGTCTATTGCGTTCTTGACAAATGGGTTGCCCAGCTTCTCCTTTGTCTGGCCCTCAAACTCGGGATTTGCCAAGTATACGGCTATTATCGCGAGAAGGCCCTCCCTTGTGTCCTCTCCCTCGATCTCCGTGCCATTTTTGCTGCCCTTTCTCATGTTCTTGCTTATGTAGCTGGTTATCGCGCGCGTTATTGCGGTGTGCACGCCAACCACATGGGTTCCGCCCTCCGGTGTCTTCACCATGTTGACGAAAGGCAGAAGGTTCTCGCTGTAAGACCCGACGTATTGTATCCCTACTTCTACCCTTAGCTGCTCTGTTTCTCCCCTGATCACCACCGGCTTTGATATGGCCTCTGTCTTGCCCCTCACGAACTCGAGGAAATCCGGAATGCCTTTCTCCGACATGAACACCGATGTGGCCTCTGTTTCGCCCCTTTTGTCTATGAGGGTTATTCTCACCCCAGGGCAGAGGAATGTTGTCTCCTTGAGTATCTCATTGAGCTCTATGGTGTCGAAGCTCTTCGCTGAGAATATGGAAACGTCAGGCTTGAACCTGATTGATGTTCCCGTATCTCCAGACTTTGTTTCGCCGATTACCTCGAGCGGGCTTATCACGACTCCCCTGCTGAACCGCTGCTGGTATATCTTGCCGTTCCTTCGCACTGTAGCTATGGTGTATTCTGACAGTGAATTAACCACAGTAAGGCCGACTCCATGGAGGCCTCCCGATACCTTGTAGGCCTTGTTTTCGAACTTGCCGCCAGAATGGAGTGAGGTCATAATTACCTCGAGGGCCGGCCTACCTTCCTTTTCGATTATGTCTACAGGTATTCCCCTTCCGTCGTCTTGGACCTCGGCCACATCCACACCCTCCTCCTTTGTCAGCGTTATTGCTATACTCTTGGCATAGCCAGACTGGGCCTCGTCTATCGCGTTGGCCAGGATCTCATAGAGCAGGTGGAAGAAGCCCTTGCTGCCGGTTGAACCTATGTACATGGCGGGCCTCTTCCTGACCCCTTGGGGTCCGGAAAGCACCATTATGTCCTTCGCAGTATACGCTCCGTTCTCGGCCATTATACACACTAACTTTGGTCTAAAATCCTGTAGCTGATCCCTACCTAATTTAGTATGTGTTTTTCACCTTTAAAACCCTTTCTATGGTTCAATTTTACGATAGCAAAGTTGCGCAGAAAACAGCGCTGGGAGGGTTGCCATCGGGATACCAAAAGTGGTATTAATATTTGTTTGCTGGTATCTTCTAGGGGATGCCATGGAAATACGGGACCCGATACACGGGAATATCGCAGTTGGGCCGATCGAGCAGCGCATAATAGACACGCCCGAGATGCAGCGGCTCAAGTACATAAAGCAGCTCGACCTATCCTATCTCGTCTTTCCGGGTGCAAACAACACACGGTTCGAGCACTCGCTTGGAACCATGCAGGTCTCAAAGGACCTCTTTCTTGAACCTTTGGGGAGGGACGAACGCGAGTTTTCCTATATAGGCTTGCTCCACGACATCGGCCACGGACCATTTTCCCATCTCTCAGAGCCTTATGTTGAGAGGGCCCTCGGGAAGAACCATGAGCAGCTTGGTGAGGAAAGGATACGAAACTCTGAGATATCAGACATAATATCTGATTCTGGTATGTCGCTAAACAAGGTGCTCGCTTACTTCAGGGGTTCCGAGAAGATAAACGTTGTCGGTGGCGCTCTTGGGGCTGACCGCATCGATTACCTCATGCGCGACTCACACTATACAGGCGTGGCTTACGGTGTCATAGATTATGAGAGACTCAAGACCAGGCTCGTTCTCTACAAGGGAAAGGTTGCGGTGCTTGAGAGCGGGATATCTGGAGCCGAGTCGATGCTGATAGCAAGGTACTTCATGCATTCCAACGTGTACAAGCACCACGCCAAGGTGATAGCGGCTGGTATGCTGAGGGAAGCGATAGACATATCTATGGCCAGTGCTTCCTTCACCGCAAGGGAGATGTGGGACATGAGTGACGAGGGACTCATGATGACGATAATGAGGTCAAAGAGCAAGGACGCGCGGGAACTGGTCGGTAGGATAAGTGAGAGAAAGCTCTACAAGAGGGCATACGACTCCATCGTACCATCCTCAGTAAGGCTTGATGAGGTAAGGGGGGCTGTTCGCAAGACAGGTCTGAAAGGCAAGGATTTTGTCGCTGAGATCATCTCCCTCGGCGGTGAAAAGGATGACATAACTGTGGTAAACAGGGATGGCGACAAGATTGGAAACCTCACAGAGCTCTCGCCTTTCATAAAAACCCTGATGGATGTTTTGAGTAAGAGGAGGCTCATAGTGGCCTGCGACAAGAAGAATATAGACAAGGTGAGGTTGGCTGTGGATAGGGTCGTTTAGTGGTTTGATGGCGAGAACAAGAGTTATCATAATAGGTGCTGCGGGAAGGGACTTCCAAAACTTCAACGTCCTTTTCAGGAACAACAGGGATTACGATGTGGTGGCCTTCACGGCGAACCAGATACCCTACATATCTGATAGGAAATACCCGCCCCAACTTTCCGGGCCGCTCTATCCAGAGGGGATACAGATATACGATGAGTCTAAGTTGCCTGAGCTTATAGAGAGGCTAAAGGCCCAGGTCTGCATACTGGCATATAGCGACCTTCCCTATGAGACGGTCATGGAAAAGGCAAGCCTGGTAAATGCATGTGGTGCTGACTTCTGGCTTGTTGCGCCTTCCAAGACCATGATAAAGTCCACAAAGCCGATAATATCGGTCTGCGCCGTACGCACCGGGGCGGGAAAGAGCCAGACCTCTCGCTACATAGCAAAGTACCTGAGGTCTAAGGGCCTCAAGGTGTCACTGGTCAGGCACCCAATGCCATATGGCATACTGAAGGATGAGATAGTTGAGAGGTTCCGGACCGTTAGGGACCTGGACAAGTACAAGACCACCATAGAGGAAAGGGAGGACTACGAGCCGCACATAAGGAACGGCTTTGTGGTCTTTGCAGGGGTGGACTATGAGAGGATACTGAGGGCCGCAGAGAAGGAATCAGATGTAATCATATGGGATGGCGGCAACAACGACGCGTCGTTCTACAAGCCAGACCTTTCCATCGCTGTCGTGGACCCTCTCAGAGCGGGAAACGAGATATCCTATTATCCTGGTGAAACCGTAGCAAGGATGGCTGACGTGATACTTGTAAACAAGATGAACTCTGCGACAAAGGAGGAGGTGCAGATCCTTAAGAAGGACATAGACCAGATAAACCCGGATGCGACTGTCATCTACGCCGATTCTGTAGTGAGCATCGCTGACCCGGATCAGGTGCGGAGGAAGAGCGCCCTCATAATAGAGGATGGGCCAACGATAACCCACGGCGGCATGAAATTCGGGGCAGGGACTGTTGCGGCAAAGCAGTATGGGGTGAGAAGCGTGGTCAATGCAAAGCAGTACGCTGTTGGGGAGATAAGGAAGACCTTCGAAAGGTACCCGAGACTCGGCAAGGAGCTCCCGGCGATGGGCTACAGCAAGAAACAGATAAAGGACCTGGAGTCGACCATAAACAGGGCGAAGTGCGATATCGTAATATCAGCCACACCAACCGACCTCTCCAGAATACTAAAGTCAAAGAAGACCATAGTCAATGTGAAGTATGAATTGAGCCCCAGGGGCACCGGGCTGAACCAGATCCTTGACAGGTTCATTAAGGGGTTGAAATGAAGGCATCAAAGATATTGCTGCTCTTCTTCGTGGCCATTGGTCTTATCGATTCTGTCTACCTTACAATAGTTCATTATACCAACCTGCCACTCTACTGCCCTGAAACTACGACCATCAATTGCGTAGGTGTAACGACAAGCGCGTTCTCGCAGGTAGCTGGGATTCCGATCGCCTTGGGTGGGGTCATATGGTTTGCCGTATTTGGTGTCCTTGTCCTTGCATTGCCTAAGATAAAGGTGTTGAGGAACATATGGTTCATCCTGGCTGTGGGTGCGGTGGCGTATTCCTTGGTGGGGCAGGGAATACTTGGCGAGATATGCGTCTACTGTGACCTTCTGGATCTGATGCTGGCACTTAGCGTAATTGTTGGTTTGAGGTACAGCGCCGAGATTTTCCCTAGTTAAGCTTTTATACCAGTTCCGACATATCTGTTCTGTTTCTTGGGTCCATAGCTCAGCATGGTCAGAGCGACTGGCTCTTAACCAGTATGTCGGGGGTTCAAATCCCCCTGGACCCGCTCCTATGAACTTATCTGCCTGTTTAGGACCTTGAGGGAACGGTATTTCTCATCCTTTTCCAGGTTGGCCCTGTCCACTATGAGCTCCATCTGCCTGACCACAGAATCGTAAGTCTTTCTGTTTATCTCGAACGGTATCTTGTCCTTCCCACCCAAGTTGTAAGCGTATGTGATTGGGTCCCTGTATGATATCTCCTTGTCGTAGATGAGGCTTGATATGAGTGCGAGCGACCTGAGCGTTGACCTGCCCACCCCCTTCAACAGAAGGAGTTCCCTGTAGTTCTTTGGATCAAGCTCGCTGGCCTTCCTGATTATCTCCCACCCCCTCTTCCCGACGTCGAGCTGTGGTATTATCCTATGCCGGTCTGGGTACGATTTCACGTCAAGGGACCCGTAGTCTTGGAGGGCCGATACGCTTGATTCCCTGATCATGCTATTGGATTTTGAGGTAAGGTCCATGCTACTTGTCCTGATCTCTGTTTCTATTCCTGTGTGGGGTTCATCGGCAAAGTCTGTTTTATTTACATTCTCGCTTAGCCATTGGAACCGTATCGCCTTGCCTGCTGTCCCGCTCATCGCCTGCTGGACCACGCCCCACTTCCTGCTCCTCGTAAATATGAAGGTATGGTGGTAGATGCCTATGTCGTCGTAGACAAGGCCAGCGTCTATCTTGGCTGCCAGCCTGCTGCTCTCTTTGAATTGCTCGCTGCTGCTTGGTATCGAGAGGAGATCGGCACCTACAACTATGTCGTTTGGGGTGTTGGTGCCGGCCCTTCCCTTGCCACCCGCAATATAGATATCTCCACTTTCGTTCAGACCCTCCTTCAATGCGCCCATTGTCACTGTGGTGGTGCCACTGCTGTGCCAATCATAACCTATCGCGCATGATAGGGCTTGAAACCAGTCCCTATCACAGATCCTATTCAGGAATTCGCCAGGGCCGTACTCGTCCATTATCACGTTTCCTATGGCCCTGCTGAGCCTGACCATCCTCCCGAACAGCCATCTTGGTGCATGCCCACCGTGAAGGGGAAGCTCGGTTACTGATCGCATTAATGGCTATCGCATTCATAAGAATAAAAGGAAGCCATCTAGGTTGTGGAGGTTTAGTAAAAGATATTGCTAGTTAAGTTCTGTCCTCCAGAGCTTGTTAAGTGGTTTGTCCCTCAAGCGCTTTAGTTTTCTTATCTCTTCATCCACATCCCTCCCGCTTTTCTTGATTCTTTCACGGAAGTTGTATGCAAGGACCATAAGGTAGTCTTTGTAGGTGACGTTTTTTGTAGACATTGCCCAGATTGTGCGGGACGATGGCGTATCCGATTTTGGGTCTCTTATGATAGACTGGATCGCTATTGCGGCGTTTACAAGCCATTCCTTTGTTTCTCCGTTGGGCGTTGTACCCATAAGTTTTCCGACCCTTCTTAAGAATTGCTCTTCTGATTTGTTTTCATTGGCTCTTAGCAACTCTTTGAAGAGCATTTTTGCCCTCTTTTTCTGCCCGCTTTGGAATTGTCCCGAATACTCCATGAAGGTGGTCTACTTTTTCAGATATAATTAGCTTACGGCTGCATCCAGTCAATCTCGTAGTATTCGTAGCCGCTGCCCTGCAGCTCTATCCTCCTTATCCTGTAGTATGTGACTGCGGTCTCCCTGTCGGCTATGGCGACTATGAGCTCCATCCTTTCGTCCTTGGCCCTGTTTATTATTGCAGAAAGCTCTGCTCCCCCAATGTACTCGTCCTCACTCAGCGAAAGCATGCCGTACTTTGGGGCTGAGTCTCCCGGAGTCTCTATGCCACCCTGCTTCCTATGATACAGCACGAAGTCCATGTCTAGCTTCTTCTGCCTGCTCTTACCAGGTATCGCCAGTATGAAAGTCTTTCTGACAGAGTGCGCGACCCTTATCGCCCTGGACCATTCTGCTATGAGGAGCTTTGCGTCCCTGGGGAAAACCTGTATCACATGCATGGAGTGCGCCCATTTGGCGTCCTTGACCGGCTGTGCTCCGGGGAAGTAAAGCCTGAAGTGCGTGCCGAACTTGAATCCTGTCTTTATGACATACCCCTTTCCCCTCCAGTCAGAGTACACATCATATAGCTTTTGGAAGTCGTGCCTCCTACCCTCTGCGGCCCTTGAGATCCGGGCCTTCGACGAGTTCGCCACCTCCAGGACGCCATTCTCGATCAGGAAGACGGTCTCGTACACATCAAGCTTGCACATCGTGCCGTGATCTTGCAGCTTGTAGGTGCCGTACTGCCCGAACCAGAGGCTTTGGTACAGCTTCCTTGCCTTCTCCTGGTCGTCAACAACAGTGATGAGATCGCCGGCGTAGAATGTTCCGTTCAGTTTGTGGCCTTTCAACCTAATCTGTGACGAATCATACCTTTTGGTGTGCTGTGGCCTCGCGCCTTTGGCCCTTTCGTCTTCCGGGTATCTTATCACGAGCCCCCTGTCCCTCCAGTCCTTGTAGGTGAAGTACCTTGCCATCGCCTTCCTTGCGCCCAGCAATCCTGCCACCTCGTTGAACCTGGCCTCCCTACCGTCCATGTCCCTGCAGACCCCTTTTCTCACGTCAAGGGCGTATAGCGCCTCTTCTGGCCTCAGCAACAGCCTGCCCTTTACAACATTTCCGAAGCTGCTCTGCCTTAGGATATCTTTTGTCGACGGATCCTCAGCGAAGACCTGCCCTGCCTTCCTGTCGAAAATGAGTTCTAGTGCCACTTAGACACCCAGCATCGCTGCTGTGGACTCCTTTTCCACCTCAGACATCTTCGCTGGCAGTATCATTATCGTAGGCCCCTGGCCCATCCTCAGGGTCTTCGTCGCCTCCACTGTGAGTATCAGCTTCTGCTCGCCATCCAGCGAGAGGTTGTGGAGCACTATAAGCCTGGTGCTCGGCTTTATGACCCCCTTCTTGTACCTCTTCTCTGCCTGGAGAAGCAGATCCGCGGCATACGAAGGTTGTATGGAGCCGACCTTTGGGTCGTAGTCGAGCAGCAAGACAGAGTGCAGGTTGTTCGCCAGGTTCTTCTCGACCGTTTCGTAGAATGAAACGGGCTTGTAGTGCTCGCTCCATGCCGGTATGGTGCAGACCTGGCCGAACCTGTAGAAGTCGAGCCCGCTCTCACCTATTGCAGAGCCCACTATGGAGCTTGCGTGTATGACCTTGACCTTCACGTCGGCTTTCTTTGCCTCTATACATGCTATCTTGTGGGTCGTTGCGACAAGCGGGTCACCTGAAACAAGCACCGCCACGTCATCCTTCTTTGCCTGATCCACCAGAGAGTTTATGTTGTCCTCAAGCCCGCTTCGCTCCAGCATTGTTACCTTCTTGCCGAGCTTGTCTTCAAGATCTGGTATCCGCTCGCCAAACCATCCGGTATATTTCTCTGCATAGACCTTGACCTGCTTTCTCTTGAGCAGCTCCAGAGCCTCCTCTGTAAGTCCGCCTTCGGAAAGCCCTGCTCCAACAAGGAAAAGCATCGAATCAGTATTAGTCCTTAATCCCAGTAGGGGTTATCTTCATGACGCACTCGCCCTCTGGCATCTCTGGCGAGTCGACGAGCCTCACTATCCTCTTCTCATCCTTGCTCTTCTTGAGGTAGAGCCTTGTGGTCGCAGCATGCGCGAGGACGTTCCCCCCTATTGGTGTCGTGGGGTCTCCAAACAGTATTCCGGGGTTGTCCATGACCTGGTTGGTTATGTACACGGCTAGCTTGTACTTGTCAGCGAGCATCTGCAGCCTGTGCATGTGCTGGTTGACCTTCCCCTGCCTTTCATTGAGTGCCCCCCTTCCAACAAACTCAGACCTGAACAGCGCCATGAGTGAGTCAACGACTATGAGCTTTATGTTCTTCTCCTGGATGAGCTTGTCTGCCCTCTCCAGCGTAAGTATCTGCTGCTCTGTGGTTGTGGCCCTCACTACTATAGTGTTCTCGAGCACCTTCTTAGGGTCCAGGCCGGCCGCCTTTGCGATTTGCTCTATCCTCTCAGGCCTGAATGTGCCTTCTGTGTCTATTACAAGCGCCCCTCCATCAAGTCCACCCTTGTCCCTTGGAAGATGAACATTAACCACCAGCTGGAAGCCCAGCTGCGACTTGCCGCTCGCGAACCTTCCATAAGTTTCTGTTATAGCCTCTGTTTCGACCCCGCCGCCTATCAGCTCGTTCAGGTCCTTTGCGCCTGTGCTTATCTTGCCTATCTCCTTCCTGCGGGCAAGGACAGCCTCCCCTGTCTCGTAGTCTATTGTTGTTGACTCCTTGGCGGTCTGGACAGCCTTCTTCGCTGCCTCGAGCCCTATTCCAGAGATCTCGCTGAGCTCATGGGGGGTCAGGACGGCTATCTTGTCTAGGGTGTCCCTGCCAAGAGACCTCAGCTTCTCGGCTGTGGTCTCGCCTATCCCTGGAAGGTCCTCTATCTCTCTTACAGCCTTGTCCTTAGGCATGAAAAACACGACAGTATTTTATGAATCCAAAACTATATAAGCATTCAAAAGGTAGATTCTATTGTATGGTTTCATGTTTAGAAGGAAGAGGCCTGCAAGTTTTACCTCGCAGGCAAGACGACCAGTTTTCACGACCTTCTGTTCTGTAGAGAACCCGTGATATGGTAACGAAGTGAACTTTTAAAAACCTTTGGAATTAGCGGAATATTTCATAAAAATGGAAGATTATGGAGGTGCTTACTCTCAATGGGAAGGGGCTTGCCGTTGCGGCAGCCATGGGGCTCATGTTCGCGTTCTTCGGATGGAAGCTATGGTGGTTCTTCTTCACAGGGATGATACTGTTTTTGGTACTTTCTGCTGCTGTAACATGGATCGGGAGGGACTATAAGACAAAGAAGAGCTTTGGCCAGGACCCAAGGGGCGTCAGCAACGTGCTTGCCAATGGCAGCGTCCCGTTGGTTCTGGCAGGGCTCTACAGGCTGTTTGTCAATCTCCACATGCAGAGGCTTGCTGTTCTGTGCCTTTTCGGCTTCATAGCTGCGGTTGCGGCGATAACAGCTGACAAGTTCGCAAGCGAGATTGGGGTGCTGGACGGCATGCCGGTCTCGCTGCTTAGTGGCAAGAAGGTCAGAAAGGGGGTGTCTGGGGGCATCACCTGGCTGGGTCTTACAGTATCAGCTGTAGCGCCGCTGATGATTGCACTGATACTGGTACCAATAAGCATGCCGTATGGCTTCCTGGTGCTGCCTTACCTTTCAATAGTGGTGCTGGTGCTCAGCGGCTTCGTGGGAAGCCTGGTCGATTCTGTCCTTGGCTACTATGAGGAGAAGGGGATCGGAAACAAGTTCACCTCGAACTTGGCATGCAGCGCCGCCGGGGCGGTCATAGGAATTGCAATTATCTCAATCATATAGCGGGTTAGATTCTGTTATGGTGGTAGGATGACAGAGGCAAAAAAGCGGGATTTGGACATTTACCTTATCTTTGTCATCCTAGCTTCGATATTGTTCGTTGCCTATTGGGTTTCGCTTACATTCTACAAGTACGTCTCGTTCAATGAGTACTTCTGGGACCTGGGCCAGGAGACCTATTCGATGTACATTCACCTCCACAATCCAGGGCTTATAGGCGGGTTACAGTTTCTCGTGTTCTCCAACCACATCTCGATATTCAAGCTCCTTCTCCTCCCTATATTCGCGGTATACCAGAACCCGATGACGCTGGTCCTGATACAAGACGTCTCAATTGGCCTATGTGCCATAGTAGCCTACCTTATTGGTAGGGACATAGTAAAGAACAGGTTTGTGGGCCTTGCGCTCGGCATTGCATTCCTGCTCAATCCCGGGGTCAGGGGAATCGCATTCTTCGACGTCCATATCGAGGCTTTCATACCACTTTTCCTGCTACTCTCATTCTACTTCTACATGAGAGGAAGGCGGATCTGCTTCATCGCAAGCTACATCACAATGCTTTCACTCGTTGAGACCGCCCCATTCGTTGGAATATCGTTCATACTGGCAATGCTGCTTTACGAGTTGGTTTATGTGAAGCCAAGAAGTGCGGCTGAGCATTCCAGTAGAAAAGGCAGGATTGCCATCCTTTCCGCAGCCTTCATCATCACTATTGCTTTCATGCTCTTCTATTATTATGTGGCCAGCAGCCTCATATCGGCTTATGGGAGGGGGGATTACAGCGCCATGCCACCGTTCCTCAAGCTGGTGAACTTCCTCTCTATACAAGTAAAGTCGCTGGGAAACCTGGGTGGAGTGCAGTATAGCCGCACAGCCATACCATACCTGGTGCTCTGGGGGGCCTTGGTAATGCTTTTCGGATTTGGGCTGACAGGATTCAGGAACATAATATTGACAGGTATACTTGTTTCCCCTTGGATTTTGGAGGTGCTTGTGCTCCACAACGTGATATTTTCAGTTCTATATTACCACTATTATGCCTATGTGGTTGGGGGAGCTCTTATCGCAGCAACTTTGGGCTTCCTTATAATTAGTAGGGGGGTTTCCACAAGGGCAAGGAATATAGGGAGAAGGGTGCGCATATTGGCTGCGCTTGCAATAGTTATGTCATTTGCCTTGTCTGCCATGTTGTTGGTGGCTCTGCCAGACCTCCCTGGCTTGCTGCCAACTAACTGGAACGCTGTTAACAGCTATGCCGCTGTGTCAGTAATGCTTGGGTCCATACCACATAATGCGAGTGTCATGTCGCAGCCCTCCATCGCAACGCACCTCTATCGTATACTGTATGTCGAGCTGCCGCCAAACGAGAGCGTTGGGGGGTTCACTCCAACTGGATTTGTTAACAACTTCAACATAACGACTTACTATACAGTGCCGGAGTACGTAGTGGTAAACAACCATTTCCCAGATTATGCGCTTTTCAACAACACCAGATTCAATGTCTACAGTTACATGGCTGGAAATTATACTTTGGAAGCTTCGGCAGGTGGTTTTAACTTATACAAGAGAGTTGGGGGAGCCTCGACCGCCACCTAATCTGTTTTCCGGCTTCTCCGTGGATTTGCATTGTTGCGCCTTGCGAACTTTGATATGTTGCGCCTCTCGTAGTAAGGCACGAATATTATGAGGAACGCAGTAACGCCCATCAGGTGGACAATGAAGCTGGAGGTGACGAAGAATGCGAGGAGCATCAGCCCTCCAAATATGAACACAAGTGTGGTGAGGATCGAGAAGATGAAGCGCCCGTAGAGGTGCCCGTATTTTTCCTTTCGCTCTATGTAAACCTCCAGTGAGATGATCAGTGTGATGATAAAGCACAGTGTTATTATTGAGGTGCCTAGCGATATGCCGTAATCGCTATAACCCCTATAATACAGCAGAGACCCGAGAGATTTTATATAACTGGCGACTATGGCCATGAGGAAGATCGCCAGCAGGCTGCACTTGCGCTGGAACGATTTGTTGAAGTTCTTCAGGTATGAACCAACTATGAATATAAGGACTGCTGGGAGGTAGAGGTTGTACAGTGGGGCGCCCTCGGTGCTCATGTTGAATGGAGAGGATATGAATATGGCGGGCTCCGAGTTAGGGTTAAGATGGAAGTACGTCAGGGTCCCGGGAAAGTAGATTGTGAAGTATACGCTGAGTGTGATGAACAACAAGCTTGCTGCTAATGGGTTTAGTGCCTTCATCTAGATCAGCCATTTTGCGCACCCAACATCTTAAAGGTTTGTGGGGTAATATTGCATCTGTAGGAATGGATTATTCCCTCAGCAGCCGTTCCATATCCCTCCACCCTATATCAGTCCTGTAGTGCGGCCTCCCTATGCCATCTATAAATACATGCGAGATTGCAGCGTAGGCCCTTTCGCGCGCCATGATGACGTCGCTTCCCTCTGCGACTACATAAAAGAGCCTGCCCCCATTTGCGTAGTATTTGCTGTCTTCGACCTTTAACCCGGCCCCATATAATTCTACCCCGTTCACACGCTGTGCATCTTCGAGGCCATGTATGCGTCGGCCCCTCACTACATCATAATTACCAGGATAGCCTGGCGACACCCCTGCCACTACGACTCTGGTCCTGCAATCGGCCACTATATCGATGCTGCTGGTCCTGCCGGAGACAGCACTGCAGCCGATCTCGAAGAGATCTGTTTTTATGCCGGGCACTATGGCCTGCGCCTCAGGGTCGCCCCACCTTGCATTGAACTCGATTACGTATACCTTCTTGGCTCCGCCTCTCTTTACGACCATCCCGCTGAGATATAGGATCCCTGTATACGGGTTGCTCTCCAATCCCATGCCGAAGATCGCCCGTTTGAATATGTCATTCGCGTACAGCTTGATCTTTCCATCCGCAACAAGCGGGGGGCTGACGCATCCCATCCCGCCGGTCATCTCGCCCCTATCATGATCCAGGGACTTCTTGTGATCCTGTGCCAGGCCGATTACCTTCCAGCCATTCCCGTCAGTCACGGCGTGGCTTGAGAACTCCTCACCGTTGCTGCCATCATCATTCCTAAGCCACTTCTCAACCAGGTATTTTCTTCCGGCGTTGTCCTTGAGGTACTTCATCTTTTTTATTGCTGCCACTGCCTCGTCTCTTGTCTCGGCACCAAAGGACCCCTTTCCCTCACACAGGCCGGCCGCCTTGATGAACCTTGGCTCATCAGCCCCTTTCATCACCTCATCTATGCCAGCCTCCTCTGAGAGAAACCACTTGAATTCAGGCTGAGGAAGAGCATTCCTCTCTCCAAAAATGCGGGCATGCACCTTGTCCCATTCTATCTTGCCGGCCTCTGCTGTGGGACCTAGTGCTCGTATCCCTGCCTTCCTGAGCGCATCGACCAGTCCCGCCCTTACAGCGTTGTCCTGTGCTACATCTACGAACGTGACTTTCCGGTCCTGGCATATAGATATTATGCTGTTCACATCGGTGGTTGCAACATTCTGGAAGGTTTCGGCTGGCTTGGTCTGACCGATTTTCATGAAGTCGTTGCCGGGTATTGCTATGCCGCTTTCTACGTGATTGCTTTTGAGGTATTTGGAGAGAAGGACATGGCCTCTGCCGCCACCATCTATCACAGCTATCCTTTCCTTCCGCATTTTACCCTAGATGATGAATGTGTTCAAATATAATAAGATGCGGGCACCGGGATTTGAACCCGGGTTACAGCCTTGGGAAGGCCGTGTCCTACCAGGCTAGACTATACCCGCGTTTAACGTATGTAAGATGGCCTGTGACCAGGATCCGGGCTTGGCGCCCCACCTTCGACAGGCATCTGTCCCATCGGCATAGGTATGTTTATGTTGGCCTGGCCCAGCTGCCTGATTATTTCATCGGTCCTCTTGATTATCTTGTCCAGATTATCTGTCCCTATCTTTACCCCAAGCACCTTCGACAGCTCCTCTATGACCGACTTGGCCGCCGCAGCATCCACCTCGAGCATTGCGGTCTCGCCCATCAGGCATGCAGCATCCACCTTTCCCATCCTTGCGAATGCCGGAATGAGACCCGCAGATCCCCATATCATGCCTTTGGACTTGCCGAAGATTATGTTGGTTTTCTTGAACATGTCTATCGTCTTGGTGTTAGTAGCGTTACCGAAGACCCTCCTCTTCTGCTGTACGGCCTCGCCAGTGCTGTAGCCCCCTATTGTGTAGATGAAGCTGCAGTTGAACCTCTCCTTCAGCAGCCTGAAGATCATGTAATTGACATCATACTGGCCTTCTGGCGTTACTGCCTGCATGTCGCCCGTTATTATTATAAGGTCTGGTTTTCCCTTCACCTTCGCGAGATAGATTGTATTGTTGACAAGCCTGAGCCTACCATTCTTCAGCATAACAGCTTGGTGTGGGAAGTGTGGCGAGTATATCGTGCCTATCCTCTCAGCCTTGAGCTCCCTCCTGATGTTCTCTGCAACCAGCTTCCCAACATTACCTATCCCAGGCATGCCGATTATGGCTATGGGTGCCTTGCCAGCCTTTGCGTTCCTTCTGAGTTTTATCGTGGTCTTTTGCATCATACCAACTAGATGGTTTCCATTATGCCCTCCTTCTCCTTCTTGAGCTTCTCCTTCTCAATCTCAAAGACGCCCTTCTTCAGCTTGGACTCTACTATGCCCCTTACCTTTGATATCTTGGCTTCAGCATCGGTGTAGTCCTTGCCCTCGGCAAAGAGTCTGTATTTAGGCGCCCCTAAGTAACCCAGATCAACCCCAGTGTCCCTTATCTCCTTCATCAGTGACCTTAGCTCGGTTGCGCCTGACTCTGTATTATATGTAGAGATGGTTGCTATGTATGAGACGTAATACCGCTTCTGCTTCCTGCTCTGCTCCAGCTCCTTGACAAAAAGCTCGCGGACCTTCTTCGGAAGCCTGGATTTGCCGAACTCTGGTGTATCACCTAGCGCTGCCTCCATGAGGTTTGTGTACGTGCCGAACTCTTGTATTACGAGGCTTATGAGCTCGTCCTTGTTCTTGACCTCCTTTTCCTTCCTCACCACCTGGGAGAAGAGCGCCGCCAGTCTCTTCTCAAGATTGTAGGACCTTATCTTGTCCTTCGAGTCTTTTGTCGAGACTCTCTTGAGGGATATGTCGATAGTGCCCTTGTCCTTGTCCAGGCTGTGAACATAACAGACCAGCTTCTGGCCGTCGTGGATGTACTCCCTTATGTTCTTTATCCAGCCGGACGAGACCTCCCTTATTGGCAGAAATGCCTCCGTGTCGCCATATTCGATGAGTTTGCAGTACGCCCCGAAGTTAGTTATCTTGCTTACAACTGCTATTACAAGGGATCCCTGTCTTGGAAGCTTGTTGTCTTCCATAAATTATACCTTTATCTCCACCTTTTTCTTGGAGCGGCCGCCGATCTGCCTTTCCACCTTGTACTTGCAGACCTTGCACTCTAGGAGTATGACCTGCCTCTTGGAGAGCTTCTTGGGATGTATTCTGGGCTCCACGCTTCCCACGAACCCTGCCGTGGCCCTGTTGTGCCTCCTGGTCATTTTGCTCATCGACCTCGCTGCACCCTTTGAGGGCATCCTGACCATGTGGCCGGTGTGTTTGTTGCATTTTGGGCAGTACGCCATTATTTCCTTCCGAATCTTCGTATAATTCACCTATTATAATTCTCACATATCGCATTGCTTATCAGGTATGTCACATCAGCTGCAGAGTCCTGCATGTCGAGTATCTCGTTTTTCTTGAGCGGGCCGAGCTTCCTACCTGATGGCAGGACTATTTCCGGTATATCTGTTAGGGAGCGCAGCAATTTATTACTTTTGATTTTCCTCGCCGGGTCCATACGGTGTTTGGCAGCGGCTTCAAGGAGCGCATTGTATAGCTCCTGCTCTGAAGAATCTATTTGTGGGGGAAGGGTTTTGTTGTATGCAAGATACATGAAGATCTTCTGCTTTCTCTTCTCGAGAAGGTCGACCAGCAATTTCTCCATGTTGGTCTTCTGTGGCTCGGCTAGCTGTGACCTGGCCAGGTAGTTTATCGTGTCGTCGTAGAAAGTTTTAGGGAGCTGCAGCAGCTGGTTGGTCTGCTTCTCTTTCTGGCAGAGATTCCAGATATAATCATATGATATGTCTTCCCCCATCCCAGGACCCCACAGTTCCGCTATTCGCCGACTCTTATTATATATTAACTTAAATCAAACAACTTTAAAGATACTAACATAAGCCGCATTTCCTAAACTAATACCGGAAGTGAAGGGTTGACCTAGTTTTGTGTGGCAGATTAATATAAAGGCACAAAACCGCTGCAGACAAAATAGCGAGGAGTGGATTTGAACCACTGATCTCCGGGTTATGAGCCCGGCGGGCACTCCAGACTACCCTACCTCGCTTCGTGGTAACTTAAAACTTGAAACTATATAAGGTTAGGGGTAATGGCGCTGGCTCGAGACTGTGATGTATGGCCTGCCTTGCAAAAGTGATTTAATAACCACTCCTCTAAACATAATGTAACTTAAAGTGATACTTGTGAGTTCATACAAGCACATCAGGTCAACGATCATAAGCCAGTACAAGGAGCGCCCGCAGGAGTACAGGGAGAAGCTCATGAAATGGGGCTCGGAGGGCACTGTTACAAAAGTAAGCAGGCCCACCAACCTTGCCAGGGCCAGGAAGCTCGGCTACAGGGCCAAGCAAGGCGTCATAGTGGCCAGGGTCAAGGTCAGCAAGGGAAAAAGCAAAAGGCGCCAGCCCTCTGGTGGCAGGAAACCATCAAAGAGTGGTAAGTACTACACAAGGTCTAAGTCCATGCAGGCGATAGCTGAAGAGAGGGCGACCAAGAAATTCAGCAATGCAGAGGTGCTGAACTCCTATTTTGTTGGCGACAGCGGGTCGCACGAGTACTACGAGATAATAATGCTCGACAGGGAGAGCCCGGTTGTAAGGGCGGACCCGCTTTATTCTAGGGCAATCTCCAGAAAGAACAGGGCAGTGCTGGGCCTTACTGCTTCGGGAAGGCGGCACAGGGGCCTCATGTAACCTGTTCGTCATTCTGGGAAGTATAGCAAAACCATTAAATATTTTCTCTAACGCGGAGTTTATAGGCGACAGGAATGGGAACCTTGACTCTGGTTATTCAGAGTTGCTACTCGGTGGTTGAATGAGTGGTTTTGCCGAGAAGGACATGGCAAAACTGAATGAGCATGATCTCGCAGAGCTCGCACGAGATGAAGAGTCCCTATACAAGATAGGCGACGTCCTGAGGAAGGGAAGCTCGGGTGATACTGATTTTGGGTCAGTCAAAATAATGAGGGGGCAGTTCGAGCGGATGCAGGGCGAAGGCGTCTTCAACAGCATAAGGGATGGGATACTTAAGGTCAACAAAGGCAGGATCTCTGACGTAACGTTTGATTTCAAACCGAACGGTAGTCCTGAAATCGGTACTGTTAAGGTGACTGTGACCTGTCGGCCTGAAATCCCGGGCGGGCGGCTTTCTGGGATAGCTGAAATGTACAGCGCCACGCATTCAATAAGCAGCAGGCTGAGGAAGGGGTAACCCGTCTGAGAAGCCACCAGTAGCTCTATATATTTGAAACATCACAAACAGATTAGTGATAAATTGGTGCCTTTTCCAGTCATGATAAGGGGCACCCACGACGGATTTACCAGAATGTATAAATACAAGTTCGACCAAATATATATGCCCGTTCTGCAGGTGCTCTGATGTCTAACAAGAAAAACACTAAGAAGAGGACCTCCCCCGCCAAAAAGTCGGCGAAGAGGCCCCTCAAGAAGGCCTCCAGGCCAAAGGCCCCAGCCAGGGCCAGGCCAAAGGCCGTCCCATCTAAGAAGACAAAGGCAGGCAAGGCCGCCCTGAAGGCAAATGCAGAGCCAAGAAAGAAGGCCAATCTCAGCATAATGCCACCTGATGTTGCAAAGAGGGAGATAGAGACGCTGCTCTCCAACGAGAAGGTCAACGAGTACCTCAAGAGGAACGTAAGCAAGACGGCGATAGATGTCCTCTACATGCTCCCGACCCCCAGGACTGACGAGTACCTCGCCGAGCAGCTCGGCCTGAAGATAA
Source organism: Microcaldota archaeon (assembly GCA_028866775.1). Classification (GTDB taxonomy): domain Archaea; phylum Micrarchaeota; class Micrarchaeia; order Micrarchaeales; family Micrarchaeaceae; genus JAJYUY01. The sequence goes on from JAGWHK010000004.1 coordinate 49,107, forward strand.
ACGCAATAAGGAGGATACTAAACATAATGCAGGGATACGGCATAACAAACTACTACGTTTCAAAGAACACAAAGGGGTGGCTCTCGTTCGCCTGGTACATAAACACCACGAAACTGTCTCCATTCCTCGAGTTCGTCAACAACACAGAGAGGGAGAATGCTGTGATAAACAGCAACTGCAACGACTACTTCCTCTGCAATGAATGCTACAAGAGCGACAAGCTGCTTTATACCTTCGATGCCGCCTTCGAGAATGACTTCAAGTGCGGGTGTGGCAAAAACCTCGCAAGGATGGACAAGGTGGAGGCAGAGACCATGCTCGCTTCGGCCAGGTGATCCCCTGGCAAAGTTCAGAGCGGAGATAACTCTTCCTGTTGATGCAAAAGGCCTTCTCGAATCCAACAGCTATGGTAGGAGCAAGGTTAGGATAAAGACTGGCAAGTCGTCAACCACAATCAACGTCGAGTCTGAGGACATTTCAGCATTCAAGGCCGCATTGAACTCAACACTCAGGGACATTGTCGTCGTAGGCTCCGTGTCAAAGGCCGCAGAAAGGAAATAAGATGCCCGGAATCTCAAAGGCGAGGATCAGGGCCACGATGGAGTTCCACAACCAGATGGAGAGGCTCGAGACGGTCGTCCGCGAGATAGATCCAAAGCACGGGCCTATAATGATCGATCTTAGGGGGTGCAACCGAACGCATGCCCCTGTGTTCGAGCTGTTGACTCAGCTTGGGGCAATGCGCAACCCCTCATTGAACGCGATGGCCTCCCACCTCACCAAGGAGCAGCTCTCAGTAACAGAGCACGCACTAGTCAGGCTAAGGGGCGTCTTGTATAGGGCTGCCGCTAAGCACGCTTCCGCTAAACCCTCACGGCATAAACCCAGAGATAAAGGTATATAAACCATACCAATCAGAACTATAATCACAGGTGCCGTTTTTTCCGACGTTTCGGCATAACCTACGGGAAGGTAGCGATGCCACACAAAGGATCATTGCAATTTTGGCAGCACAGGCGTGCAAGACGACGCCTGCCTAGACTGCGCTCAGCACCGATCTATATAAAGCAGCCTGCGGTAACAAACCTGGTCGCCTATAAGGTGGGTATGGGCCATGTTGCCATGACCGACGACTCCGAGTCGCCGTCAAAGGGCCAGGAGATAAGTAGGCCATGCACATTCGTGGAGGTCCCTGAGACTCACATCTACGGTGCAAGATTCTATTCGAAGAATGAGGTAAGCAACTACAAGCAATCATCCACAGAGACCTACTCAAAGGAAGCCACTGATAAATTCAAGCTCAAAGTGAAGCACACTCACACGATAGAGAGTATGAAGGACAAGCTGTCTGGATTCTCAGACATGACCCTCCTTCTAGTTTCTGATGTGAAGGCGACACAGACGGGCCAGCATCACAGGGTAAGGTATGAGTCATCCCTTGGTGGTGCTAACCTTGAGGAAAAATACAAGTTCGCTGTTTCAAGCATGGGCAAGCCGGTCAATGCCTCTGAAATATTCAAGAATGGGGAATACCTTGATGTTGTGTCTGTAACAAAGGGCAAGGGCTGGTCAGGCCCGATAAAGAGGTTCGGAACAGCCAGGCAGTTCCACAAGGCTACCCAAAAAATCAGGCACGTTTCGCCGCTTGGTGCATTCACACCAGGAAAGGTCATGTTCACTGTCCCGCAGGCAGGTCAGCTTGGCTTCAACTACAGGACAGAATACAACAAGAGGATACTCAAGATGGGGAAAAAGGAGGAGGCTGCCTCATATACCCCAATCGCTGGCTTCCAGAACTACGGTAAGATGACCAACGATTTCATAATGCTCGATGGATCGATACCAGGCCCGGCAAAGAGGCTGGTCAGGCTAAGGAAGTCGGTCACAAACAGGAACAGCAAGGCGATAAAGGAGCCAAAGGTCAACTACATGTCAACGGTGCATAACAAATGACTGATGTGGACGTCCTATCTATTGACGGGAGGAAGAGTGGTTCGGTAGCGCTGCCCGAAGTCTTCAGCGAGGCGGTCAGGCCAGAGCTGATACTAAGGGCTGTCAATGCCGAGAACAGCAGGAAGCTCCAGCCACAGGGGCACAATCCACTTGCCGGTATGGACAACACAGCCATGTACTATGGATCAATGCACTCATACAGGACGGGCAGACACATGGGAATAGCGATCAGGCCCAGGCAGAAGCTGGGTGGCGGTCAGCAGGGCGCAGTAAGGGTCATACCATCTTCTGTCAAGGGGCGCAGGGCACACCCGCACAAGATAGAGAAGATACTTGTGGAGAACATCAACAGGAGGGAGTACAGCAAGGCAATCGCAAGTGCAGTTGCAGCGACAGTACCTGAAACCAAGAGGCCGATCATAGTTTCAAACGAGATTGAGTCGATAAAAAGAACGAAGGACATGGTTACGCTAATAAGGAACCTCAAGCTCGATTCAAAGATAGACAACGTGGACAAGAGGATAAGAAAGGGCCTTCGCAGGAGCTCGAAAAGGAGGAGCTACACCAAGACCCTGCTTGTCGTAGTCGGCAAGGACGGGTCAGCAATAAAGTCTGCTAGGAATATAGCTGGCGTCGACGCCTGCGCTGTAGGCAAGCTCTCCGCAGGACTTCTTGCCCCAGGCGGAAGGCCTGGCAGGTCTGTAATATGGAGTGAGAGCGCGATAGGCGCTCTGCAGTCCGCGGTCTCAAAGATAAGGATTGGTGAATGAATGACGCTCAACTACCCACTCGCTACTGAAAAATCGATAGGCATAATAGAGAAGGGCAACACGATAACCTACATAGTAGATTTCAGGGCGACGAAGGAGCAGGTGAAGAAGGAGTTTGAGAGGCGCTTCGGCGTGAGGGTCGCCTCGATAAGGATCTCCAACACCTCAAGGAACGAGAAGAAGGCCTTCATAAAGCTGGCCAAGGGATCGAGTGCGAGCGAGGTCGCGATGAAACTAAAGCTGGTGTAATAAATGGGAAAGAAACTCCACCAACAGAGAAGGGGCAAGGGCTCGAACGTCTATACCAAGCTACCGGGCACGTTCGACATCAGGGTAAGCTACCCAACCCCATCGCAATCTGACAAGTCTGGTGAGATAGTGGAGTTCATAAACCACACGGGCCACACCGCACCACTCATGAAGCTCCTCTATGAGGACATGAATGAGGGCTACCTCCTTGCCCCAGAGGGGGTCAAGACCGGTGACAGGATACACGTGACCGGTCAGAACATATTCACGCTAGGCAGCGTGGTGAGGCTCGGCGACATCCCTGAGGGAGTGCCGATCTTCAACATAGAGTCAAGACCTGGAGATGGAGGCAAGATGGTCAGGAGTGCTGGTGCCTCTGCTTTCGTTTCTGCGCATCTCGGATCTGTCACTACGGTCCAGCTGCCCTCCAAGAACACCATATCCCTCCCAAATGAGTGCAGGGCGCAGCTTGGCATTGTCGCAGGCGGTGGCATGGTAGACCAGCCTATAGTTAAGGCAGGAAAGAACCACTACCGCATGCGCGCGATCAACAGGACCTGGCCAACAATAAGGGGAGTAAAGATGAACCCGGTGGACCACCCGTTCGGTGGCAAGCAGCACCACAAGGGCAAGAGCAGCATGACCTCCAGGAATGCGCCGCCAGGAAGGAAGGTAGGCCACATAGCAGCAAGGAGGGTTGGAAGGAAGAAGAGATGATCATATGGCAGAGCGAATAGCATTCAGGGGCCTCACTCCTTCGGAGCTGGCGAAGAAGGGAATGGATGAATACATGAACATGATAACCTCAAGGGAGAGGAGGTCCATCAAGAGGAACGGTCTCGAATACAGGAGACTCATAGAGAAGGTCAACGCCCACATAGCATCCAAGTCAACGAAGCCGATAAGGACCAATATCAGGGAGGCGGTGATAAGGCCTGACTGGGTCGGCCTCAAGTTCGAGGTCCACAACGGCAAGGAATGGAAGCCGGTCTTCATAACAGCAAACATGCTAAACCACAGATTGGGTCAATACTCCCACACCACAAAGAGGGTCATACACTCAGATCCTGGCATCAGGGCGACAAGGGGGAGCAAGTTCTTGGCGATGAAATGATCAGGTATTCTTACAACAAGGAGAGGGAGGGCGTCATCTTCGCCGGAGCAAAGGATCTCAACGCCAGCTTCAAGGACCTCTGCGCTGTCTGCGACACCATAAGGAATTCGCAGGTCACAACCGCAATGGAAGTGCTCGAGCGCGCGGAGAAGGGCAAGCTTGCAATATTATACAGGAGGCACAACAGGTACATGGGAGACAGGCACGAGCTCGGAGGCAAGAAGGGAAGGTGGCCTAAGAAGTGCGCCGGGCTTGTCAAGAAGGTCCTGATAAACGCGGCCGCGAACGCCAGGAACATGGGCGAGGACCCAGACTCTATGGTTGTGGTGCATGCGGCAGCAAACAAAACAACTACGATACCAAGGCGGCCCCCGAAAGGCATAAGGTATGTCAGGACTGGAGGCTACGGCTACGTCCCGACAAGGAGGAGCGACCTGGAGCTTGCGAAGATAGAGATAGGATTGGCCTATCCCAAGGGTCAGAAGAAGCCAGATAAGAAGACCCAGGCGGCCCAGCAGCAGAAGAAGCAAGCCGCAGCCACTCAGAAGAAGGAGGAGTGGAAGAAGCCTGCAACAGAAAAGGGCGAGAAGCCGAAGGCACTGGCCACAGCCACTACCTCGGCAGTTACTGGAAAATAATGGTGTATTGATTGGCTATAGAGAGAAAATTCATAGACGACTCGATAATCAAGCTGAGCATATCTAAGTACCTAAGCACAGAGCTCACAAGGGCAGGATTCTCCAGGATCGAAATACAGAAGACCCCGATCCTCACCAGGATAACTGTATATGTCCTGAATCCAGGGAGGGTCATAGGACGTGGCGGCAAGACCATCGATTCGATAACCGAAACAATAAAGAACAAATTTAAGGTGGAGAACCCGCAGATAAACGTCATGGAGGTGGAGAACAAGATGCTTGAGCCCCTGCTCGTGGCAAAAAGCATAACAGACAGGCTGGAGAGGAACATGAATGCGAGGAGAGTCATCCAGCAGTCACTTAGGGAGATAGTCGAGAACGGCGCGCTTGGAGCCGAGATAATCGCCAACGGCAAGCTTGCCGCAAAGGGTGCAAGAGCCAAGAGCATAAGGAAGATCCTGGGCTACATACCGAAGGCCGGAGATGTAACAGAGCTGGTCAGGGAAGCCCATGCGACAGCCTACCCGAAGTACGGGGCGATAGGCGTCAAGGTGAGGATAGTGCCCCCAGGAACAGTCTTCCCTGACAGAGAGATTAAAAGCATAGAGATTCCAAAGTCAATCCTGAATAGTTGAGCGAATGGTTGGGGGAATAATAGCTTCCATACTAATAGCCGCACTATCGCTTTTCGTACCCGGGCTTCTCCTATCGTTCGGGCTTCTCAGGAAGACAGAGCTCAACACCTTCGAGATTGTTGCCATAGGTTTCATATTCGGCCTCATAGCAGCGCCGGCAATGACATGGATGGAATCATACCTTATGAATTACATACACTTCTTCTCATTCTCGCTTGAGTTATTCGAGCTCAACTCCTTCATACTTACTCTTATAGGCCTGGCCATAGCGTACAGGGAAGGCCTGCTCGTCGAATTGTTCGCATGGGTCGGCAAGATGCTAGGCAGCGCATCAAACCCAATGGGTGGCGTCTCCAACAAGCTCGAATCGGTCAGGGCAGAGCTCTCAAAGTACGAAAGGGGAAGGGAGGTCATACTGAAGCACCAGGAGGAGGAAAGGGCCCTCAAATCCAGGCAGGAGGCAGAGCTGTCAGCTGCAACATTCAAGGCCAACGAGAAGGAACTGATGCTCTATAGCCACAGGGACGCGCTCTCCAGGCTCGTCAAGGGCCACCTAAATGAGGAGAGGTCGCTCGCAGAGGGCATGGAGGGCGCAAAGTACCATGAGAACGATAGCAAGCCCCATTGGATCGTCTGGGCCGTGCTTCTTGCGCTCATACTTATCACATTCTACACAAGGATACTGAACATAGGGATAGCGCCGAAGTTCTTCGAGTTCGACCCCTATTTCGACATGATAGATACCCATTACATACTTGCATACGGACACCAGCTGCTTCTGGACCCGTCTGCCTGGCCGATCGTAGCTGCAGGCACGAACCACAGGATCGAGCCGATAGTGCCGTACCTTGAGGCCTACTGGTACAGCCTGGCCAACCAGCTGAAGTTCCACTACACGACGTTCAGCACGAGCCTCATGTCATATGTAGGGAGCATCTACCCGCCAATCACAGCGGCACTTCTCACCTTCGTTGTCTTCGTGCTGCTTTACCACGAGTACGACTATAAGATCGGGCTGATAGGTGCAGGGCTGGCAACGACGATGCCGACTCTCATATCTACATTCATAGCTGGTGAGCAGCTGGTCGAGCCATGGGGCATCATGACCCTCTTCTTCTTCATAATGGCATACATGCTTGCCGTAAGGAATATGAAGAACAGGAGGTTGGCCATACTCGCCGGAATCGCGTTTGCATCAACCTTCCTTGGGGCTCACTACTACAGCGTTACCACTGGTGTATTGGCGCTCTACATAATACTGCAGGGCTTCGTCGAGATTGTGAGGGGCCATGACCTCACCGACTTCTACAAGATGAATGCTGTCGTGCTGGTAGTGATAGCCATATTCCTCGCCATATTCCTGCCGTACAGCTCAACCCTGGAGAACAGGATCCCCGGCATAGCAGGCATACCGTTCACTATATCTGCGCCACTTGGCGCGCTTGTGATGATATTCATAATGGACTATCTCACAAAGATGGCCCTTCCAAAGGTTAGGCACGTCTCAGAACTAATCCCAGCTGCCATTGTTGCGATAGTTACAGTTGCGGTCCTGTCGCTGCTCACCAGCTATGTATTGGGAAGCTCATTCACAGACGGCCTCCTCATAATCATAGTACCAATTTGGGCATTCGTGGTCGAGCTCTTCCTGCTGATCATCACCAAGCGCATGCCAGTCCAGTCAGACACCCTCTGGAGGGGGGCCATATTGATAATACTGGCAGCCCTGGCGGTTGGTGCGATCCTTGTCTCTCCAGTGCACAAGTCACTTAACAGCTACATACAACTCAGCACAAGGTTCACCACCCCCTCAATACCTCTCTTCATGACCGTGCAGGAGTACGAGCCGACAGGGCTCTCTTACAACTTCGCTAGCGCCGGGTTCGGGGCAATTGGCGTGTCTGTTGTGCTCTTCATAGTGAGCATGGCGGCTGTGTTCATAATATTCAATTCTATGCTCTTCAGGAAGAGCAAGACGGGCGTGCTGTACCTCGCAATAGCGGCCCCGCTCATGGTGGCCGGCTTCGTGGAGGTGAAGTACCTGCCGCACCTTGGAGTCGCATATTTGATACTCTTCGGGATACTTCTCGGAGAGCTCCTCTACATGCTGCAGGCCAGGTGGAAGCTCTCTGATTATGGCAAGCAGGACAGGATAAGCCCCTCTGTCTACCAGAACTCAAGGGGCATAGCCTACTCGCTGCTCCTGATAGGTGCATTTTTCATAATAGGCGCAGTAGCCGCGGTCGGGTTCATACTCTACAGCATATACAACTATGCTGTGAAGCAGCGCAAGGAGACGGCCTACCTACTTGTGATAGGGGTGTCTGTCTTGCTGCTCTTCGTTTCGATACTCCCAATCTTCACGCTAGGGGACGGATATGCTGCTGCAGGTGCGATAAAGGCCTCAATCGTGGTGGCAAGCTCCCAGAACATCACCTCTGCGTGCTCGACACTCAGCACCAACAGGAACTCGTTCGGAACCTCAGTATACTGCAACCTCATACCACAGTACTGGCTCAATGCGATGTCATGGATAAGCAACAATGTGGGCCCAACTGCACCAAGGGTGCTCTCTTGGTGGGACTATGGCGACTGGATCAACTGGTTCGGCAGGAGCAATGCCGTCCTAAGGGGGGACAACTCCAAACCCGTAGAGGACTATGCGGTTGCGGCGCAGTACGTTCTCGGTCCGAAGTACAACTCGACGCCGCAATCCCTTGCAAGGTACATGAACGGCAACCAGTCTAAGTACATACTGTTCGACCAGGACCTGATACAGAAGTGGGGAGCGCTAGACTTCCTGGGTTGCATCAACGCCAACGGAACGTCGCTGCAGTATGCCATATCACAGGGCAAGCAGAACAACCCGCCCCAGCCATACCAGCTCGGCACCTCGGCGTGCGAGCAGAGCCATGATCCGCAATACGCAGCCATACCCCTTTCAGTATTCCAGTCGGGCAGCAGTCAGTCAAGCATAAATGACTACTGCAGCATAACCGGCACCAACGCGCTCTATGTCAACACCTTCCTGATAACCGGCAGCAGCCTGTCAAACCAGAGCGCCTGCACAGAGCTGCCTTACCAGCAGACCAAGGCGGCGGCGAGCGGTGTTCTGCGCCTCTATAGTAGCAATGGCACGGCACTCAATGCGGTGATACAGGAGAGCCAGTACCTTGGCGTGCAGAGCATAGGGGGGACGCAGTACATACTGTTCCTGGTGATATACCTCCCCAACTCAAATGGGATAGTCGAGAACCCACCATCGCAGTTCTACAACTCAACATACTACAAGGGCTTCTTCACCGGCAACCTGCCAGGATTCAGGCAGGTGTACCCGAACTACACCACGGGCACCAACTTCGTCAACTTCACCAACCCAATAAGGATATACGAGCTGGTCAACTACACTGGCGGCCTGCCTCCGGTGCCGCCCAAACCCTCGTGGATAGCCAACAACGACGTAATGCCATAACTGATAAAAATCCAGCGGGCGAAATTGTAATATGGAGAAAACAATAAAGAAGGAGACATTGAAGATAGTCCTTCCGCCACGGAAAAATTCGAAGAATACCTGGGGCCGCCCCATCCTCGGATTCGAAGGCAAGTTGTTTGTTGACCGCGTGACCTTCAAAAGCACACTACCATTAAGGCAAGATACACAATAAATTGCGCCAATAGCCTGCGGAACTGATAAATAAGCGAAGAACATCAGATTATAAAATGGGCTTGTAGCTCAGCCTGGTTAGAGCGCTGGTCTTATAAGCCAGATGTCGAGAGTTCAAATCTCTCCAGGCCCATTCATGATGGTGAAAAGTTACTACGTTGCGAAATCCCGATTTGGGAAAGGCGTCTTCGCCTCGAGGGGCATAAGAAAGGGGGAACTCATAATGCGCTTCAGGGGCAGGATAATTTCGGGCAGCGGGCTTGATAACGTATCAGAAAAGGGGCGCGACCCATTGACCGATCCACTGCAGGTTGATGGAAACAAGTTCATGCTCATTATGGAGCCCTATGTATTGGTCAATCATTCATGCGACCCAAATTCTGGGATTAAGGGTGGCACTGACCTAATTGCGATAACAAAAATAAGAAAAGACGAAGAGATACTATATGATTATAGTTCAGTATGGCTGGAAGGTTTTGGATGCAAATGTGGGAGTCCGAATTGTAGGGGATTCGTCTCTGAATTTACCAGCATACCGAAACGCAAACAAAAAAGATACATAAAATTAGGCATTGTCCCAGATTTTATTATCGACAGAATAAACCTAGACTGAACCTTTTCTAAAGGCCAGCGAATTGACAGAGCCGCAACTCTTGCATCTGTAAATCCTCCTTCTTTGCTTGGCAAGCACCCTGATCTCAAGGTTCCCCCCCTCTACAAGTGGGAGCTGGCACTTCTTGCATATGCGAGCCGCCATCTCCTTTGGGATTTTGACCTTGTAGTGCCTTCCTATCTCAAGGAGCAGTCTTATGTATTCACCCGCAAGGCCTTGATCGCTGCTGTAGACCTTGACCGCAGTGTTGTAGAGGATCTCTATCCTCTCAGAGGCGATCTTCCTTATCGCACCCCTTGCCTCGGGCACAAAATCACATCAGGCCGATGCGCTGCATCCACTCTTCGACAGAGTCCTCGGCCGCCTTGCTGTTCTTTATTGTTACAAGGTTGCCCATCCCCTCCACGTTGCTCTGCGTCGGTATGGCATTGAATAGCCTGGCCAGCCTTAGAGTCTCTTCGTCCCCCACGGCAACCTTCTTTGCCTTGACTATATTCGCCCTTATCGGTATCTTTGCGGCGTTGCCTATAGCCACTATGTACTTGTTGGCCTCATTGAAGTGGGTCACTATGTCAAGTAGCGGCCTGTAATCGTAAAGCTTCTGCTCGTCTATACCGGTGCCGTCTATGAAGACTATGCCGTCAAACCTCGAGGTTATGATCTCCTCTGGTCTTATGTCTGCCCTTACAAGCGCTCCGTGGATTCCTATGCCTCCCTTACCGTATGCTGCTATATTGTAGCCCACCCCCCACTTATCGAGAATCAGCTTAACCAGCGACAGGCTCTCATCCTTGAAGCCCTTCTGCGGGATGAAGATCGCTAGCCTCATCTAATCATCAGCTTTCCATGTACGGAGCGAGAAAGTATGATACGGTGGCATCGCCTATCCTGTACTCTACCTTGACTGGATCCTCGGTCTTCAGAGAGACCGTCATCGCGGTGTTGGACGGGCATGCCCTTATCATGCGTTCAAGGTAATCCAGGTTGAACGTCGCATTGGACGGCTTGCTTATCTTCATGGTCTTGACCACATCGGCATTGTTCACGTGCTCTTCCTCAAGCTCGCCCGCGTCGCCCTTAGCGACCACATAGAAGGAGTCCTTCTCGGTCTTGAAGCCGACGTGGCTGGAGAGCAGGCTTGCGTCCCTGAGCACCTCCTTTATGGAGTCCGACTTGAGCTCGACTATGGACTCGAACTCTATCTTGGGTTCCTTGTCCGGCTCCTTCTTCACGTCTATCATGGGCAGCTTGTACCTCCTTCTGCTGTTCTTCCCTATGAACTCCAGGACAAGCTTGTTGCCGCTGTCCTTCATCATTAGCTGCTCGCCCTGCCTTGAGCTTGCAAGTATATTCCCTAGGTTCTCCAGGTTGAGGCCCACAGATGTGGTCTTCTCGACATCGTACTTGGAGAATGCCTTGTTTGGCATCGAGAATGACACCATGCTTATGCTTGAGGGGTCCATCGCCTTCAGTGATATGCCGTCCTTTGATATGTTGAACGATCCCTCGTCTATAAGGCTCACGATGGAGTCTATGCAGCTTTTCCAGTAGCGCGCATCGTCTATCTTAATCTCGAACATGCCATCACACAATTAGCGCTAATATTATCGGTGTAAAGTAATAAAAAGGATAGCTCCAGTGACGAGAAATGATATATTCGGCCCCCCTACTAATCCTCTGGCAGCTGGGCATAGTTCCTCATATGAATGCCCAGCTTGTCAACTACAACCTCTATCCTCCTTGCCAGTGCCATAACATCTGCAACCTCCCTGTCTGAAAGCTCGCCCTTAACGCTTCCAGTATGCCGCGTAGTTCGTATTACCTGCTCTGGACTCTGTGTATTTTGCCTCTTAAACTTGGAAAGGAAACCCATAAAACCACTATAAGCCGGTCCTGAAGTTCAGCATCTTATAAGGGATGCGTGATTCAGATATATATACATACCCTTACCTGGATGTAAATCAGGCATCCCACAATACACAATTTTTATGCCTCTGCCTGCCAATACGATACGTAAACCACCATGGCGACAGGCGCGGCATCTAATACAAAGGCTAAATAACATAAAGCCCCAAGTTTTGCGATGTTCTTCGGGCGAATCATGCGGAGGCGAGTCATACACCCAGACAAGGTCAGGATAACCTTCAAGGATGGCCAGTCTGTTAAGATTATGGGGAATCAATTCCAGATAATGGTGTCACAGGATCCTACATCCAGTTATTCAACAGCGAGGATCAAGGACGGCGTAGTTAATGTACGGCTGGCGGGCAGCCTGAGTGAGAGAGACCAAGAAAAGCATGTGTCAGGCCTGTCACGAAGGGCGATCACAAGGTCTATTCTACCGCAAGTGGAATCCAGGGTAAGGCAGCTTAACAACCTGTACTTCCAATCAAATCTCAGCAATATAAGGCTCAAGGACAACCTCAGCAACTGGGGCAGCTGCTCAAGGGAAAACAACATAAACCTGGACTTCAGGCTGCTCTTCGGCCCCTCTGAGATATTTGATGCAGTCATACTGCACGAGCTGGCGCATACCAAGCACAGGAATCATTCAAAGGCTTACTACAACTACCTTCTTGCAATAATGCCAGATAATAGGGAAAGGCTAAGGTGGCTCAGGGACAACGGGCACAAGCTAACATCTGAGGCATCCGGCACAGTGGTTTATCCAACAAATACCCCAACAGTAATAAAAGAGACGCCCTCACCCGAGGGCGCGTTCATGAATTAGTTTATGTTGACTCCTGCCTCTTTTAGCGCCATGTCGATCGAGTGTCCTGCCGCGAATCCGACATAGAACAGCACGAATAGCACTACCGCACCTACCACAAATCCAGCTATGGTGCTGAATGCGGCCACCCCAAGCGCCGCGAAGAAGACCGCGTAGCCCAAAGCCCCGAATATGCCGCCAGCCATGTCCTCAATCCAGAAGACGTTCTTGAGGCTGCTCTTGATGTAGTCCACAAGCACGGCTATGACGAAAAGAGTTACTATGGCTATCCAGAATGGGGCAGAGCTAGTGCTCGCCCTTATCGCGGTTATGTGGCCCGCCGAGTATGTGAGCAGGTTCAGTCCACCAAGGAACGTTATCACAGACGCGATAATGGCCACTATCGCAGACTTCTTGACCCAGTGCTCGTGCTTGTTTTGGGAAGCAGAAGCACGGGCAGCTCTTCTCGCCTTCCTTCTTGGCATAAATTCACCAAAAAGACTACATAATGCATCCTTTTAAGATTTGCGGAGCTATTTCCACGCCTATGGCCTATCTGCGAGACCTCCTTTTTGGCTCGCAGTTGGCAGACCAGTTGTACACCAAAGCAACTATGGCCCCTGCTATCGCCGCATCGAAGAATGCCTCTATGCCTCCAACTATGCCGCCCACGAAGCCCGATCCGTATCCTGGGTAAACCGTTGCAAATACATGCACGAATCCAGATGCCCAACCTGGGGACATCCACCCGCCTGCCAGTATGCACAACGCCCACGGAACCGCGAAACCTAGGGCCAGACCTTTTACACTCAATCTATCCATGCCATCACCATTATCATATAACCATTAACTACAGCTTTATCCCTCCGAATCCTCCGCCCATACCCACGCCCCCAACTCCACCTATGCCACCTCCAATCAAGCCGGGGCTGGAGCCCTTGCTTTGGTTAAGTAGTATCTCGACCACAACGAGGAATCCGAGAAGCACCAATGTCGGTACATTCTTGCTGTCTATTATGTTGATCACATATGAGTTCCTAGTAAAGGCTGCAAATTTCTGTAGGAGTCCGGGATTCTTGCCAAGATCCCTGCTCACTGTTGCAACAGCGTTCCCCTGACTGTCTCTTATGTCAAAGTTCATGTCTAGGAAGTTCCCGTTCGCGATTGCAATGGTGGTGCCGTCGCCATCCTTTATATCAACCGTTCTAAGCCCTCCCCCGCCAAAAAGTTGCATCGGGACCTTTATCACACTCAACACCTTGTCATTAGGTCCGCCTTCATGCAGATCATATTCTGGTGTCATGGCGAGTATCTTGTGGGTCACGGTCCCCAAGGTCCTGCCGTCCATTGTCCGTATCGGCTGCTGGGTTACTGCGATTCTGCCCTTGGATTGGAGCACCTGATTGCCTTCACTGTCCGTGAAGCCAAGCGTTAGACCGCCTAATTTAAACTCTCGTTGTACCCCATATGTTGTGAGAGCCAACGGATCCGCCATAGTCTACGCTTGGGCATGAAGATTTAAAACTGCTGTGGTAAATAAGGCAGGGCCTGAGCGTGTGTTTTCTTTGGGGTTGCAGGAATCGTTGGCATATGACCATCTATAATTTGGGCGCATTAAGGCTTTAAATAAGATTGGGTTCGGATTGATTAGAAACTCTCTCTACTGCTTCTCTTACTTCAATTTCATTTGCTCTAAGTGGGCCTTGAAGTTCGACTTCATATTTACTTACTTGTGGTTGTTTCCTAGCAATTTCTTCAAAATGACATAATACTGCTCTGCCTGTTGCAAGAAAAGAGGGATTATGACCTTTGTATTTTTGAACATTATGACGACCGATAAGTTCTAAATTAAATGGCTTTTCTACATCTTCAAGAAAGCCTCTAGAACCCCTTAGTGTTGCACTAAGGTCACCATCTAAGGGATTATAAATTCCGCTCTGCGCAGCCAAAACCAGCTTTTTGTTCTCTTTCTTAGATTCAGTAAAAACATAGCATTCAAAATCATCAATTACATAATACCCAGAACCTTTGGGGTTCGATTTGCGTCTGCCACCATATAATCGATGACCAAAAATACAAGCGTTAGGATAATCTTTATCTGTATAAAGGATCGCTGGCATCAAATCAATTAATCCTTAAGAAATCCCTCATCGATAAGTTCCTTTACTGCTCTTTTGACTTTTGATGGTGGCGTATTAAGCTCCTCAGCCAAATCCGATATATATGCCTTTTTTCTATTCTTAAATATCTCCTTTATTCCAATTTTTATATCTCTAATCTCCATTTCTGAACGACTAAGAGCTTTAGGATTATCTGCAACTACATTTGAATATGGTTTAGGTTCAGTAGTTCCTATAGCATTTAGTATTGGAATAATACCTACTTCTAAGAAACCAGACACAGCATTTGTTTTCATTAGAAATGGCTTTTCATTAATAAAATCTCCCTCTCATTATTCTGGTTTTAAGCTAATTTCACCGTTGTCTTTTACAGTCAATTTCCATTTTGAGCCAACTTTATATGGTGTTTCTCCTTCGAAGGCATGGTATAATACTAGTCTCTGAATGCCGATTCGACTCGCATAATTTCCTCTCTGGTTTAGTGCGATATTTTTAAGGAC
>JAGWHK010000005.1 GCA_028866775.1 Microcaldota archaeon
TTGATAAAATATTCTCGGGTAGCTATATAAATGAATGGCAAACAAAGGGAGATGCTTGGTTTTTCGATAATGGGTTCTTTTCCATTAGGGTTGTTATGAGTGTGAAAGGTTATGAGCTTCTAAATCAGGTAAGAACAAAGAAATCTATAGACGACCTTAATGCTTCTATATCAGATTTTGATACAAAAAGCCAAGAATCCTTTGGAGAACTTAAAAATTCAATAGAGAATTTTAATAAAAGTTCTGAGGCACTTGGAAAGCAAACGGCAGATTATACTGCTTTCGTGCTTGTGCTTACTCTTATCATAGCTATCGCCTCTATGGTTCAGATATGGAATTTTGCTAAAACGGGGGTTATATCTTATGGGATATTTGGAGCTACTGGACTTCTGGCTATAATTATTCTGATTTTACTTGCAATTATTGTAATTTTTCTGCGCAGATGGATAAAGGACTATAAACAGAAAAGTGCAGTAAAAGAAATGCTCCTTAAACCCGAATCAAAATAAGACATTAGTAGCAATCTACCCCACTTTAGGAGCAAAAGGCACTAAAGGAGCAAAGCTCCAACCATGGAAACTCTTAAATAGGATTAAGAGCTAACCTTACTGAATCACTTATCTAGTGTTTTTCATGAAGGAGAGATATGATGTGATAGTCGCAGGGGCAGGGCTCGCCGGCTCGCTCGCTGCGGGCATGGCCGCCAAGGGAGGCGCCAGCGTCCTGTTGCTGGACAGAAACAAGGAGGAGGAGGTAGGGAAGAAGACCAACTGGGGTTGGGTCTGCGGTGACGCAGTAGCAAACGACCACCTCAAGTTCGTCACACAGAAGCTCGGCATAAAGTTTGACAAGCCAGAATTGGACCACCGCGTCGATGGCGTGGTCGCCTTCTCGCCAGACATGAAGAGCAAGTTCCCATTTGATGGGGAAGGCTACATACTCGATAGGCCGATCTTCGAGGCTAAGCTGCTAAAGTATGCAAGGGACTGCGGCGCGGAGTACCACTCCCTATTCGAGGTGGAGGGGCCGATAATCGAGAACAACTGCGTTGTCGGGATCTTCGGCAAGGACCACGAAAAGAAGCATGCCGAGATACGGGCCAAGATAGTGATAGATGCGCTCGGGATAGCGACAAGCCTCAGGAGGAAGCTCCCGGAGAACCATTACGTTGACAGGGAGGTGGACATATCTGACGTCGAATCAACAGGCAGGTACATATACGAGGCAGACGCGGACCACGAAGACCTTACCTGGTACGACGAAAAGAACGCGCTCATACATCTTAACCAGAACATCGCGCCTGGCGGCTACGGGTGGGTTTTCCCGAAGAGCAACGGCAAGGTCAACATAGGCATCGGAGTGCAGAAGGCAAGCCTTGACATAAGGAACCAGAAGCTCGGCAGGAAGGACACCCTCCACACACTCATGGACGATTACGTCAAGATGAACCCGGTCCTCAGGAACCTGAGGCTCTACAACGCGCACAACAACGGCAAGGGCTACTGGCAGGTGGCCGTAAGGAGGCAGATGGACAGCCTCGTATTCAACGGTTACATGGGGGCGGGGGACAGCATGGCGATGCCAAACCCGATAAGCGCAGGAGGGATAGGGCCTGCGCTTGTAGCGGGAATACTCGCTGGGGAGGAGGCGGCGAAGGCGGTCCAGAACGGTGACTTCTCCGCAAAGGGGCTCTGGGGCTACAACCTGGCTTTCAACGAGATTTACGGAAAGAAGACCGCGGGACTTGAGGTGTTCAGGGTTTACCTCCAGTCGCTCAACAACGACCTGATAAATTACGGCATGAAGAACTTCCTGACCAGCAAGGAGGCCATCGACCTGGGCTACGGAAGGGTGACCGAGCTGAGCCTCGCCTCAAAATTCAAGATGATACTCAAGGGCGCCACAAACATAAACGCGTTCTCGAACCTGGTATACGTCGTGAGGACGATGGACGATCTGGGGAAGATATACAGCGCCTTCCCAAGGACTCCTGATGGCTTCGTGGAATGGAGGAAGCGGGTAAAGGACAGGATGGGGGAGGCGAAGGCCAGATTCAAGCCCAGCCCGGTATGATTAGCGGTCGATATAATGGATTACACAAAATTCGAGAAGGCAAGGATTGTCGGAGCGAGGGCCCTGCAGCTGGCTTATGGAGCACCGCCACTCGTCAAGGTCCCTGCAGGCACCGTCAACCCGATAGATCTAGCAGAACTGGAGTTCGAGAAGGGAGTCATACCGATAACGATCCTGAAGTGACTTTGGATTGGCTAGGCGGGTTCCTCCCTGAACCAGCCTTCTCCCAGCTCCTTTTCCACAGCCTCTATCCTGTCCAGTGACTTGTCGGCCCATTCCATCTTTTCAGGTGCGAACTTCTCTATGTAGCTTTTTATTGTCTTTCTTTCCCCAGCAACAATGACGCATTCCTGCACATCCTTCTGGGCCACACATGAAATCTCGACTGCGTATGTGGGCTTTTTGGTGTAGTATTCCATTGTTCCAGCCATCAGGCCCCCAAGCGTAAAGTCGGTGGGATCTGTGCTTGGTTTCTGGCCCTTTATCTCCTGCCCTATGTTGGATCTTCCGGAAAGGAGCAGGAATCCATTTTCCCTGTCAGCCTTTACGGATCTGAATAGGCCATGGCCGTATAGGGACAGCCATTCTATTCCTATCCCTATAACGGGAGTCCAGTTTTTTACCAGGGGGATAGCGTGCTTCGTCACAAAATCGTAACCCGCCCTCTTTGCAGCCAGGAATACAATAGAGGAATATCTCTCTGGATCTAGCTCGTTGTTTATTATGAACTCCCTGGCGAGTATAGGTATGAAATTGAATGTGCAGCGGAGGTCTCCGAACCATATCTCGCCATCGCCGAATCTGACGTATCTTGAGGCCATGTACCGGCTTATTGTATCCATGAACATTCAATCAACCTAAATTATCCCATTAAGGCTCTGCCTGCTCCCTATCTC
The DNA here is from genome assembly GCA_028866775.1 of Microcaldota archaeon. Taxonomy (GTDB): domain Archaea; phylum Micrarchaeota; class Micrarchaeia; order Micrarchaeales; family Micrarchaeaceae; genus JAJYUY01. The sequence goes on from JAGWHK010000005.1 coordinate 2,970, forward strand.
ATTCTCCGCGGCTTCGATGTCTTCTATCGTCTTTTGCGCAGCCTCAGTTTTCCCTGGTGCAGAGTCTTTGATGTAATTAAGTATGTCGTCCTTGTTTCCTACGACCCATGTGCATTCCTCCACGCCGTTCTGCGCGACGCATTTGGTCTCGGCGGCGTAGGCCTTCCTCTTGGTGTAATAGCTGACGGTGCCTGCTATCAACCCACCTATAACGAAGTCGACAGGAGCGTCCGAAGGGCTTTCGGCCTTTCTCTCTAGCGCAGCATTGGACGTCCCGCTCAGAACAGCGAAGCCTGACTTGCTGTCGGATTCCACAATCCTGAGCTTTCCTATTCCGAGCAAGTTAATTATCTTGATGAGGCTGTCAATCAGATTGGCCAACGCGCTCATATCCTGCGCCCCATGCTGCTGCATAAGCAGCTGCCCCTCCTTCCTGCTCACGATGAATTTGGTGGCAAGGTACCGCGAGCCGCCGAACTTGCTGTTCAGCATGAGTTCCCTGGCATTAAATGTGGTGTAATAGAATATCATCCTCTCCTTTCCGAACCAGAACCCCTCGTCGCTGAGTTTCATGTAGCCTTCGTCGACATATCTCTTGAAGAGGTCGAACACACCCTCAGCCCTGCTCGATCTGCTCTATGGTAAGCCCGTCCTTTGTCAGGACTATCGGCTGTTCATCCAGAGTGTGGTTTATGTGGCGCATCTTTTCTATCACCAGGCTTCTCGGGGTCCTTGTTCCAAGGGACGACTTCTTGAGCTCTATCTTGCCGTCGCATATATACTTCAGCATCTCCTCTGGTATGTAGAGATCCCCCTCTCCTGCCTCTGCAAGAAGGAGCACGGTGCAACCTTTCTTTCTGAGCTTGTCGGCTAGCAGGAGCAGCATTATCCTTATATCCGCTGGGGAGGGTATTATGGCCTCGGATTTGTTGCCCTCGTTTGCCCTCACTGACGTCCTGGACGAGTAGAGCGCGGTCGTGGTGGCCGTGTCTATGACCAGCCTATCCGGCTTTTCCACGTAGCTTATCAGCATATTGGCAAATGCCTCCGCCCCTCCCGACGGGTTGATCGAGTACCTGAAGCTCATCAGGTCGTCCATGCCCATGGTCTCGAAATCTATTTTCGAGAACTCCTTTGTGACGTGCAGGTCCTCTGCGAGCTGCTCGAAGCTTTGCTTTGGCTCCTCAAGCGATATGTAGGTCACCTTCTCGTTCTTCCTTACCCCTTCCACTGCGAATTGGATTGCGAATGTGGACTTGTAAGTTCCGGCGCTGCCTGCAATTTCGACTAGAAATCCCTTTCCGAACCCACCATCCAGGAGCTTGTCCAGACCTGGTATCCCAGTACTAACCTTTTCCAGCAAATAATCACACGCTTAATTGCCAGAGCTGGCTAAAAATCTTTGCGTAAATTTTTGGCTATCGGTGTTCCAAGGGTCAAATACATTGGTTTATAAGATGATATTACGAGCAGTAACCGGTCGGATGGCGAGAAGAGGGCTTTTCCCATTGGTTTTGTTCTTTGTCATAGTCCCTTTACTGCAGGTACTGGTCTTCCTTTACCTTCAAACAGGGGGGTGGCAGCACTATTTTGTCCTGACTCCAACTCCGGGACTAGTGAACCTCTTTCTCCAGAATTACACGCAACTTAGACTCTGGCAGATCTTTGCGAACCTGATACCTTATCTTGTGGTTCTCTCCCTAATTTTCATCGTTAGGGGCAAGGTAAGGTGGTTCTACCGGGACATGGCACTGATATTTCTGGTCCTGCCGTTCATCATATCTCTTGCGATCCTAGCGGTGTACAGGTACCTGTTGCATGCATCTGTTCTTTACACCTACGGTTTCTCTGGGATAGATGCCGCCCTCCTAGGCTATCTTGTCTGCCTGTTTGTTGGTTATATCGACAGGTCGCTGCGCGGCACCGTACCAAGATACCTGTTCGTTTATGGGATTATTGGAATAAATTTCGGCGCGATACTTCTGACTTATGCCAAAAACCCGTGGGGGTTCCTCGTATTATTGGTTGGCGTTGCCTTTCTGTTCATCAAAAATTCCTGGGTGGGGCCTCTTTTCGATAGGGTCAAGGGGGGTTTTGGTGCGGATTCGGCCCTTATCCTTCAGCATGTTCTGTTCTGCGCATTCTCCGTGCTGGCCATCTTCTTTTACCTGCCGCTGATGCAGATAGCTGTAGGCGGGATAGGGCCTGCTGACGTCACTGCCCACCTTTCAGGCTATCTGTTCGGGCTAATACTGGGATCTACCATGCTGTCCACGAGAGGCAGGAATGGAACTCGGGGCTAGACCCCTGCGCTCCGGCCCCATGATCCGGACCTGGTAAGCTCCTCGCCGAGCTTGTCGATCTGCTGGTTCCATCCTTGTGTCATTCCCTGTAGGGCCGCTGCTGCCTTCGGGCCGCCCGCCTTCGTGACCACAACACGCAGGTTCATCCTTGTCTTCCCTCCAAGATCCTCAAAGTCAACGGTGACCTCATTTTCGATGAATGTGTCGCTGGCCCTGTCCACGTCGTCTAATGCCCCGCCAACGAACACCAGCCTGCTCTGCGGTTTAACCTCCTTGAATGTGTCCTTCATAGGCCACTTCATTCCGGCGGCCTGGCCAAGCTCCTTTCCAGCGAGCATAACTATGTAGATCTCACCCCCTGGCTTGGGATTCCACTCACATGTTGGATTGGTGACACCACTCGGACCCCACCATTTCTTTACGAGCCTCTGGTCTGTCCATGCCTTCCACACAAGATCCCTTGGCGCATCGAAGACGCGCGTTATGGTCAGTTCCTTTTTCGTTTCCATATCCTCACCTTTGTTTTAATGTATCCCTTTTTTTCATTTTCCAGCACCCTTTCAAGCTCATCGAAACGATCATCCCAAAGCTTTGTCGTCTGGCTCGCCCATTGAGCCAGCTCCAGCATGGGGGCCGTGTTGATGCTGTATATGCGCTGCTGCGCCCTCCTCTCCACGTTTACTAGGCCCGCATCGCGCAGGATCTTGAGGTGCTGGGAGACCGCCTGAGCGGTTATGTCGAACCTTTTGCATATCTCGCCTGCTGGGAGCTGGCCGCTACTTGCCAAAAGCTCCAGCATCTTCCTCCTCCTTGGTTCTGAGAGGGCGAAGAAAATGTCCATGAGTGTATTATAAAGCAATGACTTAATAAAGCTTTTGCTTCATTACGATTTTGGTCCATAGAAAAAGTTTTTATATTTGACCTGCTGTGAAAGATTGCAGGTGCTATGGGCAAATTGGCTTTTTCTAAGTCTGATTCGCATGACCTCGCACGGTCAAGCGCGGTACAATATGTCAGACTGTACAGGGAATATCTAAGGTCCTCCCCGGAGGATCGGCGTAAGGTGCTGGAGCAGATGCGGGATGTGGTGTCAACCATCTCTAACAGGCCGGTCTTCAGCTCAGAACTCTTATTCGCGGAGCGTGGGCCGCTCTCATCTGAGAGCTCCACGATGATGAGGTGGCTGCTCAGGCACCAGATCCATGAGCTTAAGCATGGGAATGGCGCGAGCCGTGCTCGGGCGTCACTTTAGGCACTCTGACAGGGCCACCCCCACCAAGAGGATAAAATTTCGCCTTCTTGAAGTCGAATAGGCCGCGCCTCACCAGCGGGTTTAGTATCCTGCCGCCTCTTGTCACATCATTGCCGGATATAAGGTCATTGAACGCGGGCATCAGTATAAGTCTGACTTTTCTCTCGGGATTCTTGTATAGTTTTGCTGCCGCAGTGTATTTCATTTGCATAACCACCCAGACCTTTTCCATGCGTCCTTCTCCCTCGGAGCCCACCAGCGCGGCAGGATGATCGTGACCGGCGATGATGAATTCGGAGCGCATCATCTCTTCGCTGGGCAGTGAATTTCCATGTATAAGCCCTATATTTCCCAATTTGAATTCCTTTACCTTGGCAAGGCCCGGATAATCCCCCAAACCCGCATCGTGGTTACCCTGGACTAGGATTATATTGTAGCCTGCAAGCCTCTTGAAGAAATTCAGGATCAATCGGGCCTCCACGGATTCGGCCCTAAGAATTGAGTCCTTTACATCGCCGAGGAGTATGAGGTTATTCGCCTTGTGGCGCCTCATCAGCGTTATTATGCGCTCTGCCATCTGGTCCGTTGTGCCGTATATCCTTATCCCCTTTGCCGAAAGCTTAAGCTCCTTTCCTATGTGAAGGTCTCCGACCACAAGGTAGCTTTCGGAGCCATGCCTGACTATGGCTGCAGGCTCATCGTACGCAAACTCCAGTTTTTCCAATGAAGCACCATTCGCCGGGGTAGGGATTTGAACCCTAAATTCCCGAAGGAAACCGGTTGCCTTGTTCGCATCACAGATCAGCTCTCGAGACGCGAATCTCGAGACCGGCGCGTTACCGGATTCCGCCACCCCGGCAGATAGATAACTGATGTGCCGCCGCCATATTTAGAGCTTTTTGTCTGGGTTCCCTATTTGCATGTATAGTTGGCCGGGACATATATGCTGAAGTTCTTTGTGGAGTAGTTTGCCTCGCCCCCATGAATTCTAACAGCCGTCGAATTCGGCCCTAGACCGTAAAACACTACTGACGGGTAGCCGCTTATGGTACTGTTGTAGTTGAATGGAGAGAAGGCAGTGATGTTGTAATATCTTAGGAATACCCAGTCATTTGAGACGAAACTGCAGGAGCTGAGGTTAAGCCCCCGTATCTCAGCCACGCTGGCCGCAAAGGCCGGATTTGTGCTACCAGGCATCGTGCTTGTGTAATTGGAGCCCACCAGCGCGAATACCGCCAGCATGCTGATTATAGAAAACGCGCACAGTAGGTATGTAGGCAGATTCCTGTAGATCCCATTTTGGCGCATCGCCATTGAGGTTATCAGAAAGGCCAGCAGTAGGGCAACAGATGCGAACAATGGGTACCCATACCGTGCCTGGTCGAAATAGGCCTCATGGAATCCGAATATCACGAACTCTGTTGCGGAAAGCAGGACAAACAGGAGTAGGATCTGAAAGGTGTCGCCCGGCCTGAAATTCAATAGGCCTTTAAGGCCCTTGATGAGATGCGGCGCAGAGCTTCTCATTGACTTGAGGTACATGGCCAACGCTATCGCAATGGCTGGGACGAACCCTGCGAGTATCGCACCTAGCGCGCTAAGGGAGATGGAGCTCGCTGGGGAGCTTTCCAGGGAGACTCTCAGGGATGAGATGTAGCTGTACAATGGATTGCCGAAGGCCGCATAGTTGAAGGCAATCCAGGGCAGTGTGACCAGCGCAAAGGCCAGGTAACTGTAGACTATCCGCTTTCTGCCTCCATTAAGGAGAAGTAGAGGTATGAAGATGAAGAGGGTGTACTTTGAGAGGCATGCGAGACCCAGGAATATTCCGGCCTCCCATTTTCCCTTCTTTAGGAGGGCGATTGATATGATCAGCAGCGATAACGAGAGCAACTCCTCGCTGTTGACAATGAGTGGAAATATTACAATGTACGGCAGCACGATTAGGGAACCCACGAGCACTGAATCCATGCCGAAGCTATCGGAGACATATAATGTCGCGATGAAAAGCAAGACGACCATGAGCACGAGGTAGGCTATCGCAGACTGATGCCCTAACAGCGGGTAAAATCCTGCGAACGCCAGCATGCTTAGCGGCGCCCTGTAGAATTCAAAGTAGACGTCTTTTGTGGCTACTATGCCAAAGTTCACCGAGGTGCTGTTGGTGATCCTTGCATTCCTCAGCGCATCGAAGAATCCGCTGGTGAGGATCGCCTTTCCACCAAGGTAATGGGCTGTGAAGTCCCATCCGACACCGTAAGAGGAGTATATCCGTATTACGACTATACCAAGAATGAGGAAAAGCACGCACAGGCCTAGGAATTTCCGGTCCATTTAGTCGCCTGCTCCCAGCTAAGCATGATTTATAAGGTTGTGGCCCTTTTAACCTTTGTCAAGCAAATAGAAAGCAATATAACCCTTGGATTCTATTCACGTTACTGGTAACATGCAGATACATCTTAGGGACAGCTATTACCTTAGGTTATTCACTGCTGCAGTATTCATCATACTCTCCCTTGCCGGAATAGCTTTCGCTGTGTACATAATGCTCGTCTCCAGCAGCATATACGTGTACTTCTTCGGCATATTCCTCCTTGCCCTTTCGGTGATAGCCGGGTTCTTTAACACGGTATCTGCATATTTCTACTACAAGTCATTCTTCTACGATGACTATCTTGGCAGCATAACCCGCAGGCTGAAGCCGATGAGGGCTTATCCCACGGTCGCCATAGGGGTTCCGGTCAAGAACGAGAACCCTGCAGTGGTGAAGAGGACGATAAATCGCCTAAGGGAGATGAACTACCCAAAGGACAGGTTCAACATCTACCTGCTTGACGATTCAACAATCAGAGAGATAAGTGCTGAGCTCAAGGCATTTTGCAAGAAAAGCAGGATCAGTTACTTACAGAGGGTCTCCAAGACAGGGTTCAAGGCAGGAAACCTCAACAACATGCTAAACAACTCCAGGGAGGAGTTCGTTGCCGTATTCGACTATGACGAATACCTCACGAACAAGAACTTCCTCAAGGACCTGATGCCGTACTTCCAGGACGAGAGGATAGGATACATACAAACCGAGAAGAGCAGTTTCAAGGGCAACCTGCTCTCCGATTCTGTCAACCTGTTCGACGCGTTCTTCTTCAAGTTCATACAGCCGGCAAGGGCGTTCAACAACACCGCGATATTCTCAGGGTCGTGCGGGGTCATAAGGAGGAGGGTCCTTGACGAGATTGGGGGATTCCCGGAATACGTGATAGAGGACACCTTCTTCAGTTTCATGTCGGACATGCATGACTACAAGGGCCTCTACATACCGAAGGTTTACGCATATGGGGAGCCGGTGACCACGTTCAGCGGTCTGATAAAGCAGCAGTGGAGATACAACTACGGCGATACCCAGTTCCTCATGTACTTCTTGAACAGCAAGAAGGGGATAAAGAAGAAGCTGAGTTCGCAGGGCAGCATAGAGTACATAAGCCACGGATTCGGGCTGAACTACCTCTCGGTCATGCTGATACTCTTCACGATAACATCAGTCATGATAGTCTTCTCCAACCTGCCGTTCTTCCACGTGGGAATACTCAAGTTCATTTCGAGCGCCAACAACAACTTGATCGGGCTCGAGCTCTTCGGGATGGCTGCGTTCGCGCTGTCGTTCTTCACGCCTGCGATACTTACCAAGGTCTACTTCAACAGCTTCAAGAAGGGCTTCATGATATTCATCCTGAACTTCTCTCTTGCCGTGGTCAGGACGAAGGCTGCGCTTTCTGCCCTGCTCAGGATAGACCCTGCCACGCAGTGGGCCAGAGTGGTGAAGGGAAGCAGCTCGAACGTCCTATACGCGCTCCAGAAGACCAAATACGAGATAGGACTTGCGGTTGTGCTATTTGCGTTCAGCGCGCTTGCCGCGCTCTCCAACAACATAGAGGGGGGGCTATGGCTCATCTTCTATGGTATGCTATACCTTTGCGCCACGCTGATGGTCTACAGGTACGGTTGAATGATATACGTAAAGCTCCACAATACGGACAATGGCAACATGCTGGCGATGTGCGACTCATCGCTGATCGGCAAGGTCATCTCCGAGGGCGACGTCGAGATAAACCTGAAGGATTACTCGGATTTCTACAAGGGCCAGCTCGTCAGCGAGGAGGGGGCTCTCGGGCTCGTAAAGAGGGAGGAGATCATGTCGGCCAACATCGTGGGCAAGGAATCAATAGCGGTCTGCCTGAAGAAGGGGGTTATAGAGCGCAAGAACGTGAGGGAGGTGGGCAAGGTGCCCTACGCCAACGCGTTCAGGATCAAGTAGACTCGTTCTTGAGCCTTAGTATCGCTCTTGCTATGTCGCCGTTCTCCTCCTTGAGGGCCGCAGCTATCCTTTCCTTGTCATCTATCCCTGTGCTTGCAGCAACCGTATCGATATCGTCCGGTGTTATCTCAAGCTCCACCTTTGCCTCCTCCTCGCGTATCTCACCGCTTATCTGGAAGCTTGACACTCCCTGCGCCTCGATCCTGGTCACTTGGGGACTCGTTATTACTATGTTCTTCCCCTCGCTTTCGATAACGACTCTGCTGGCGGGTATCTCTGTCGACTTTATGCCCATCTTTGCCATCAGGTTCCTCATTGTTCTTGGATCCATGTTAGGCATCATCGCAATCTACCAATTATCAATGCAATTTGACTTATTTATTTCTGCCTGCACGACCAGATCAGAGCGTCTTCCTGAACCATGCTAGAGTTCGCCTGAAAAGCTCCTTCTCGTGGTTATAGTTGTCGAACGTGTGGCTGGCTCCCTTTATTATCACTAGCTCCTTCGGGCCTTTAGCAAATTTATAGTAGTACTTTACCACATCTCTAAGGATCGAATTGGGTGGCGTGCCTGCTGCCAGGAGTATCGGAAGGCTTATTGAGGATATCAGCTTTGCATCACCGGGAATCTTGGTCAGGTCGACGATGTATTTTTTGGAGATGACCTGTCCGTATTGCTCCTCTACTGCATAACCCTGCTTCCGGAACTGCTGTCTGTATTTCTTTTTGCCGAAATGCGACTTCAACATCCTTGCAGAACCGGGTTCCCAAAGGGCCAGAACGTCTGCGCCGGCGCCTTTTGCAGCCAAAATGGCAAGGCCGCCCATGCTGTGCCCTATCAGCGCAATGCGCCCGTATCCCTTTCTCCTTGCAAATCTTACAGCACTGGAGGTATCCTCCGCTTGGTCAAGAACACCCTGATTTATGAATATCCCATTGCTGGGCCACCTTCCCTTGGGGTTGAACCTCAGGAAGGCATACCCTTTAGAGCAGAAGTATCTGGCCGCAGCGGTCATGATATGGATGTCGACATAGTTGTCCGGCCAGCCGTTGGCGAATACTATGATCTTGCCTGTGCTTCTGTCCGGGGTGTGCAGGATGCCATATAGTAACACCTTGCCGCTCTTGAAGCTCACTTTTGTTTCTTTCATCAGAGTGTTATGCAGGATAGGAGATTTATATTTTCTCTTCGGCCTGACCCTGCTCCTGTGATTCGGCTTCCAGCAGCTCGTCCAGGAATACAGTGGCGTAAGAGCCCGACGGAAGGGAGAATGATAGTATAGGATTCTCTCCGTTCGTTTCCGCTTCGAAGCCGCTGAACGGTGCAAAAAGGACCCTCTTTGCCCCCCTGCAGTTGAGCTCGCTCATCCCTTTTACCTTGAAAGATTCTGGAGTGAGTCCCAGTCGCTCGAGTTCCCCCTTTTCAAAGTCTGTCGGCTCCTCTGTTTCGTAGCCGAGTATATTCCCGACCATGAAGCCCTGCTTTCCGGGCTCGTATCTGGAGGTGTTGGAAAGATCGTAGAAGCGCGGCTGCTCTTGGGGGCAAACCAGATCCCCGTTTCTCGGGGTTGTGTGGCCTTCCTTTATCATAGTTTCGAGCTCTGAGTTGAATATCGTGTCTTCGACCGAGTGGACGAACATGAGGGCTATTGAGCGCGGAAGCTTCTTCAAGGCGTTGGCGAAGTTCCTCTCCGATTTGGAGAGGTAATCGAGTATCGACCGCTCATACCTTAGGTAAGTGGGGAAGTAATCTAGCGCCTCTGTGAAGTCATGATACTCTGCGAGCCTGCCCCTTGCAGATATCGCCTCTTGGTTCGTCTCGTTGGAGGTATCTGTCAGGAACGTCATCACCGCCCCCTCGAAGTCGCCCTTCAGGATTGACAGCCCAACATCAAAGTTGTTCTTCCTGGAGCCGAATCTCTGCTCTCCGAAATAGTTTGGGAATAGCCCGGCTAATGCCTCTGCATTCTTTGCAATCGAGTCTGGATCGCTAACATTCCTGACTGTTATGGTGAAGTGGTTGCCGGCCAGCATGCCTAGCTCGATCTTGCTGTCATACTTCCAGGCCCCGTTAATCTGGATGTCCTTTATCCTTATCTGTCTTATCAGATCGGGCTCTGCGCCAAATATGCTGCAGAGCTGGGTCGATTGGGATATCCTGTCCTTCGTGCCGGCGAAACCTATCGACTTCATGCCCCTGTTTGCCTTTTGGGCTATCGATTTGAGGGCGTGGGCTGTGTTCCAGCCGGTCTTCTGCATCACAAAAATGGTGAAGTTGCCCTCCCTTTCCTCCAGCCCCAGCTGCTCCGGCCTGTAGCTCGTCCCTATTTTCAGAGTTGTGCCGTTGCTCGAGATCTCCTCAACCTTGAAGTCTTCTGGGGCGCCCTTTATTGCGCCCTTTGCCCTTTTTCCCTTTGAGAGCCTCAGCATCGCATCGTCAGATCGTGTATTCGATACCTATCCTTGGGATTATCGCCCTGTACTTCTTGGCGAGATCCTCAGAGAACTCGGACAGCTTGCCTGGCTCCCCGTGGACCACCAATACGGTCTTGAGCCCCTTGATTCTGCTCACAAAGGTCTCGAGCTGCCTCCTGTCGGCGTGGGCGGAGAGGTGATAGGTTTCTATCCTGAGGGTGACCTTTATCTTCTTGCCCTCTACCTCGATCTCCTTGGCGCCATCCTGGAGCTGCCTCCCTGGGGTGTTGGCCCCCTGATAACCAACCAGTATCATCTTGTTTGCCTGGTTTGTCCCGAGCTTCGAGAGGTAGTAGAGCACCGGCCCCCCACTCAGCATGCCGCCGGTCGTCACTATTATGCAGCTCTCCCTGCTCGCAGCCACCTTCGATCTCTCGGTCTTGCTTTCTATCGGGAAGAAATTTGGGCTCCTGAAGGGGTCATAGTCGCTCATAAGTATTCTTTTCTGGAGCTCCTCTCTGCAGTATATGACGTTGTGCCTGTATATCCTGTTCGCCTTGTTTATCATTCCGTCTACGTATATCTTGACCTTCGGTATGACCCCTGAGTTCATGTAGTCATCGAGCAGGAACAGCACCTCCTGTGCCCTTCCGACAGCGAAGGACGGGATTATCACCTTGCCTCCCCTCTTTATCGTGTCCCTTATGCTCTGGAGGGCCTTGTTGACCACGATGCTCTCGCTGGGGAAGATGTCCTTCCTCCCTCCGTATGTGCTCTCCGTTATCAGCGCGTCGGCGTTGAGGTTCCGTATGTCGGCACCGTTCAGCAACCTCGTCTTGGCGAGGTTGACGTCTCCCGCATAGACAAGCCTGTTCTTTCCGTCGTCGACCGTTATCATCGACGCCCCGACTATGTGGCCTGAGGGGCTGAATGATACCGTGAAGTCCTTCACCTTTATCTTCTCCCTGAACTCGACTATCTTGTAGCTCTTCTGCATTCTCGTGAGCCCGTCCTTCGTTATGGCCTTCGGATCAGAGATCCTCATGTAGTCGCTTATGAGCACGTTTGTGAGCTCCAGCGTCGGCTTGGTCGCGTATATCTTGCCTCTGTATCCCATGCTGTAAAGGTGTGGCAGGTATCCCACATGGTCCATGTGGGCATGCGACACGAATATCGCGTCCACCTTGTCGAGCACCTGCTTGGTTATGCTGGGGTGTTCAACCACCTTTCCGAGTTTGACTCCTGCGTCGAGCAGGATATTACTATTCCCTGAGCTTATAAGTATGCAGCTTCTGCCTACCTCTTCTGCTCCTCCAAAAAAAGTTACTTTCAATAAATTACCTTCTTTCTTTTGTCTGTTCTTGTCCTTTCTTTAATACTTTGCTTTTTGTCTTTGTTTTTGCATAAAATTAGCGTTAATTCTTTCCACGCAATTTTTTCTTTGCCCCGATGTTGAGACGCCGGTCCAGTTTCTCCCAATTTTCCCCTATGACTATTGGCTGCATTGCAAGCACCTCCTCCCTAAAACTTACGTTTTTTGGTGCGTCATTCATAAGAAATATTGGTATTCCCTTATCAAATGCCTTTCCCATCTCCAGGAAGGCGCTGCCGCCTATGTAGCCTTTTACTCCGTCTTTGTCGTAGTTTGCGACATAGATCGCGTCGGACCGGTTGATCTTTTCGAGATGGTCTTTCATCAGGTTGTAGTGAATTTTGGCCAGTGCGGTTTCCTCGAGATGGTGGAAGTTTTGCATGCTTGGCAAGAATACCTCATGCCCATTTCTTTCGAGCGCTTCCTTGATGATGTAAAGCCTGTCGAAGAATCTCGCACTTGAACATAATGTTATCTTTGCCATATCGCTTTGTCACTTGCTGTCCTTCTTCTTTATTACCGCTATGTCCTCGAGGTTTATCTCCTCGTTTCTCGGCTGCTGGCGCGGCCTGTCCTCCCTCTCCCTCTGGTGGGGCTTGTGCTCCGGCTGCACCCTCTTCGTTATGCCGAGCTTCTTCCTGAGATCGGTGTACATAAGGTCGAGCTTCGAGTCTATCTCTACTATCTTGGGCTCCAGCTCCGCCAGTTTTGCCTTGCACTCCACTATGTCGCCCTTCACCAGGCCCAGCTTTCTATCCATCCTCACGCTAGCAGATAGTGCTGTCAGTTCCTGGTTTATCGAGCTTATCTCACGTATCATCTCCTTCTCCTTGGAGAGCGAGCTTGCCTCGGTCGATATCTTGAACTCCAGCCTGTTCTTCAGCCTCCTAAGATAACTGTAGCGCTTCGCACCCTCCCCGTCCTTGTCCTTCTCCTTGTTCATGCTTACTAGCTTCTCGAGCGCGGCGCCCTCCTCCTCCTTGTACCCGAGCCTGCGCCTCGCCTCCTTTATCCTTACGATTATCTTGGACCTCTCCTTCCTGAGGGTGTCGATCTCGTCCTTTATCTTGGCCGCCTCAGGACTCTGTGAGCTCTTTATCAGGTCATTTAGGGACGGCCTGTCTGCGACCGCGGATTGCTGGCGCGGCCTCTCTGGCTGGACCCTCTTCTGGGGTTCGTGCGGTGGTTGCGCAGCAACAGAATTAGTTTTCTCCTCAGTTGCGCCTTTCGCCTCTGCTTCCGTTCCGTTTTTCAGTGAATCCCCTTAAGTAAGAGTTAGTTATCAAGTATTTTCTTATATGCATCTAAAAGCCTGTCGGTTGTGTTTTCCACCGAGTATTGCTTAGCTGTATTTGACATATCCTTATAAGAGGAGGTGTTATTTATAACCTTCCTTATTTTGCGTGCACAGTCGTAATGGTCATCCGCCCTGAACTTTTCGCCGTTCATTCCGTTCACGATCAGCTCCTTAAGGGCGAGATAATCGGCCCCTATGACCGGCTTCCCGCAAGCCATCGCCTCGAGCGATGCTATACCCTGGGTCTCGAACTTTGAGGGCATGCAGCACGCATCGGCAGCGGCGTAATACCGGGGAAGTTCCTTGTTGGCCACAAAGCCCACGAAGGTGAACCGATGGCCCTGGCCGGTCTTCCAGACCAGGGATTTGTAGTGCTCGAGCGCGGGCCCTGCCCCCACTATCATGAACTTGACCCTTTCCTCCTTTATCAGGCGGGCCGCCATTATCATCGTCTCCAGGTGCTTCTCCTTGCTGACCCTGCCAACATATGCTATCACCCTGTCCCTGTCCTTGAAGCCTAACCTTTCCCTTATTTGATTTCCGTCGACCTTTGTGTTGAAGAGTTCCAGGTCGACGCTGTTAGGCACCACGTCTGCCTCTTTTATGCCATTTCTCAATAATAGGTTCCTTATCGTCCTGCTGGGCGCTATGACCTCGTCGCAGCTGTTGTAGTATGTCCTCGCATAGTTCCAGGAGTACTTCATCACGAAGCGCCTGAGGTATTTGTTGTCGAACGTATACTCCCTTATCGCAGAGGGGTCCATGAACATCGTATGGAAGGTCGAGGCGAGCGGCGTCCTGTTTATCTTGGCCCTCACGAGGCCCTGGGCACCAATCATGAAGGGCGTCTGGGTGTGTATGAGGTCGAACTTCATCCTCATCACGTCAAGCGATGGGTAGAAGGGGAAGAAGGCTAGGCTGTACTGCGGGTATTTCTTGAACTTCGTGCCCCTGATTATGTGAATGTTCTTGTAGCCTTTGATCAGATCCTTGCTCTTGGAGTTCCCCCCTGCGAAGATGTGGACCTCGTGGCCCCTGCGCTGCAGCTCCTTCCTGAAGTTGAGTATTGATACCACCACTCCGTCAACTGCGGGTAGGAACGTATCGGTATAGAAGGCGATCTTTAGGGATCCGGCCATGTGTTGCCTTGGATTTACAGGTTTATATCTTTACTGCCTCCCCGCCGGCGCTTTTTATCTTCTCTTCAGCGGCCTTGGAGAACCTTGCCGCCTTTATGGTTGCCTTGGCAGATAGGGTGCCGTTGCTGAGCACCTTGTACTCCCCGAGCTCGATTACCCTCTCGTCCTTCCTTGAGAGCAGCCTTTCGACCTCCCTCAATGATATGCTCTTGAGCTTCCTCTGGTTCCATGGGGTGAATCCCACCTTCCTGATCAGCTCGGGCTCGTAAGCGGTCACATAGGTGAAGTTGTGCTTTGACCCGGTTCCTAGGCCCCTTCCGGCAAGTCCCCTGCTGCCCTGCTTGCCCCTGGCATTCTTTATGTTTCCCACGCCCCACCTTCTGGAGCCGTAGTACTTCCTGTTCCTCTTCTCCCTTCTGACTACCATTATATCATTCTCCCTATCAGGTTGTTTATGTCAGTGCCCCTGTAGCCAAGGTCACCCCCGTTCTTGGCCGAGAGCTTGGTGCTCTTGAAGCCGTGCCTCGGGGGGTGCAGCCTGAAGGGCATAAGCTCCTTCATCTTTGCCTGGTCGATCTTGCCGGCCAAGACCTCCTTGGGGTTCATCGAGGCTGCATACTTGCCTAGAAGCTTTGCAAGCGTAGGCTCGTTTATCTCCCCGTATGCGACGTAGTTCTCGACCTTGTGTATCATGCCGTGCAGCGATGGTGTCTGCTTTATTAGGGCGCAGTTGTTCACCCTCTTGAGGTGAAGCCTGTTGAGCGTCTCAGTTATGTCGGACCTCACGTTAACGCGCCCCCTTATGCGGACTACTGCCACTAAAGTATCATTCTTTGCTTCGGCCATAAAAACACGACTTCTGTTGAAGCAATATGATTATAGGGCGCAGCTATATATTCCTTGCTGTAAGGCCCAGAAGGGCACCCCTGGCCCGGCATACACTAGATTATAAAAACTTTGGCTTTGATTCAATTAAAGTGAGGTTATGGCAACAACTAATGCCGCGGCCGCGAAGACGGCCTCGGGTGGGCAGCTAATCTACCTGATCACGTACTTGCTGACCTGGCTAACTGGGATAATCGTGTTCGTGACAGAGGGGCAGAAGAACAAGAGGGCCAAGTTCCATGCGATACAGGCAATTCTGCTTGGTGTGGTCATATTCATCCTTGCATGGATACCGTTCGTCGGGTGGCTCATAGGCGTGCTGCTCTGGCTGTATGGACTTTACATAGGCTACCAGGCCGGTTACCAGGGCAAGGACATAGAGTTCCCTGTGATAGGCGGATTTGCCAAGAGCTCTTCGGCCTGATAGGCTGAGTGGAGAAGCGATGCCCAAGACACCTTCAGACGTTCCGCATCCGGAGAAAGATGAAAGGATAGTCTACCTGTTCACCTACCTGCTGCTCTGGATCTCTGGCTTACTGGTGTTCCTGACAGAGGCCAAGAAGAACAAGCGCATCAAGTACCACGCAGTGCAGGCGACTATACTGGGCGTGATCGTATTCGTGCTGGTGATCGCGCCGCTCCCGTTGGTTCCGTTGCTTGGCTTCCTTCTCTGGATATATGGGATGTACGTTGCCTTCATGGCCTATGAGGGCAGGGACATAAGCATGCCAGTGATAGGCCAGTATGCAGAGCAGTACTCCAAGTAGTCATCTGCCACTGCGGCTTTTAGCCTCATCAGCCACTTCCTTCTGCAGTTGCTCCAATGTGATATGCTCGGCCTCAAGCCTCTTGGATACACCATCCATGATCTTGCGCAGCAGGCCGACACCGAAATAGGTGTATGGGGTGTATCCTTCAAGGACGTTTGCCCCTGCCCTGAAGCTGAAATAGGCGTCGTCGGGCGTGAATATTCCACCCGTCGCGACGATCACAGAGCCTGGAAAGGACTCTCTTATGTCGCTCACGCTCCTCAGCCTGTAGGTCTTGAGGAATGAGCCGCTCCTTCCTGCGCTCTGATAGCCCCACGATGCCTTGATCGAATCTGGTAGATCCTCCTTCGCCACCAGTTTGGTGTTGGTGGTTACGACTCCATGTCCCCTTCCTACCATGAATGCTTCAACTAGTGAGAGCGCCCTGATAGTGTCGTCTGCTTCATACGGCCCGATCTTGACCAGCCTGAGCTTCCCGGGAGCCATCTCGGCCATCAGCTTCGATGTCTCGTAGAATACCTTTGGCTCCCTTAGCAGCTTCAGCGCGGCCGTGTTGGGGGAGAAGGGGTTCCATACAAACCCATCCACGTAGTTGTTAAGTATGAGCATAAGGTTCTTCATCTCCTCCATCGCAACCCCAACCGCATTGTTCTCGGAGAGCGGAAGGCCGCATATATTTGCCCACAGGATTCCGTCCCCTCCCCTGCTCCTATACTGCAGTATGTTGTTTGCGCCGTATGTCACGCCCTTGCTTGGGAAGCCCTGGGCGTTGAAAAGATCGAGCTCCTCTTGATATGCGGCGACCCTTACCTTCGGATTCCCATCCCTGGGGGGAATTATGAATGTGCCATTCTCCTGTATCGGGAATATGCTGCTTAGCGCCTCAACGGCGTCTGCGTTTTTGTCGAGCCCGGCAGCCGTGCCGAAGGGTGCCAGCCTGCGACCCATGAAGTTTATCATCAGATTTTCTGGGGGCCTGAAAAACGGTGCGGAGAGGACCCTTATCGCCCTTCCATGCCTTTTTAGGTTATCAAGCATCAGCTCATGCACTGTTTCAGGGTCATTCCTGCAGAGGTCATATAGCATTGGCCTTGTCTTTGTGTGAAAATATAGAGGGTCGATCGCGCCCCTCATTAGGGCCAGGCGGTGCCCCATCCCAAGCTTGGGGAGGGTCTGCCCGTTCTGTTTCTGCTGAGGGTTCCTCTCTTCTAGTTCGGCGATTCCTAGCATTCGATCACTCTACTATCTTGGTGAATATGCGCTTTACGTTGTCATAGGTGAGGGCCTTCACATGATCCGGAGTGAAGTTGTAGGCCTCTACCAGGCTGTCAAGGAAGTCCCTATATCCAGCAAGGCTTGGTATGCCGGAGGCGTATGTCTCCTTGGGCTTTCCTTCCTTGTAGGTTTTGTTCTCCGGTTCGTGCGGAGCGAAGTCAGTTTCTATTATGTCTATCTTCTCGAACCTGAGCAGCGCCCTCATCTCGCGCATCATCTCTGGTGATCTTATCGGGGGATTCACCTTCAACCTTACGGCATCCGGTGTGAGCATGTCATCCGTGCTATACAGGAAGTGATGGGGAGTCAGGCAGCAGCTTATTCTTATCTTGCCCCTCTTCTTGGCCTCATTGACCAGATATACGCTCTCTGGGACAGAGGTGTGGCATATGTGCAAATGGCCCTTGAAACCGGTCTCCTCGGCCAGCCTTATCTGGTCCCTGACGCTTTCCACCTCCGATTCGGGAGGCTTTACCCTGTTCCAGCTTGATGGCCTCTCCGGGACCCAGAGGGCATAGTTCGACAGGCTCTCCTTCTCGCAATGGAGTGCGAGGACTCCTCTGTAGTCCTCCTGTACAAGCGTTTGGTACACTATTCTCTGGGCTCCGTACTCTATGACCGAGATTGAGGGGTTGGTTGATTTCCCAGCATACATCTTTATTCCTGCAACCCTGCTGTTGTTTTTGGCGACATATGCGGCCTCCTTTATCTGATTTGGGTTGCTGGTTGCACCAATGAAGAGGTAGTAGCCCTTTGTGCACCCCTCATTGTTCGCCTCGGTAAGGCGCATGTTCACTATTTCCCAGCTGATTATAGGTGGTTTGCTGTTCGGCATGTCTATTATAGCAACAACACCTTGGCTCGCGGCAAGCGCCATTCCTGAGCTTATGGTGCACTTTTGCCTTTCCTCAAAGCCCCTGAAATGTACGTGCGGATCTATCGCCTTGTTGGTCGCATATTTTCCAACCTTGACGTTTAACATGGCTACCCCGAAACTTGTGACTGTTTCCAAATATATAAGCGTTGCCACCATAATACATTCATAGCGATGGTATAGCATGGCAGAGGAGAAGAGACCAAACAAGAAAGAGGCACTTGAGGGAAAGCTCGAGGAGTACAAGAAGGAGTATGCCAAGACCAAGCACAACAAGGCCACCAATCTGCACCTTGGCATACTCAGGGCAAAGATAGCCGACGTCAAGAAGGAGATAGTAGAGGCAGGCAAGCGCCAGAAGGGGGAAGGCTTTTTTGTCAGAAAGAGGGGAGATGCAACTGTTGCATTATTGGGGTTCCCCAGTGCTGGGAAGTCGTCTTTGATAAACCTGTTGGCCAACACAAGCTCGAAGACAGCTGCCTATGCCTTCACCACCACAACGATAATACCAGGCACAATGATCTACAAGGACGCCCATATACAGATCTTTGACATGCCAGGCATCATAGAGGATGCCCACAAGGGGGTTGGAGGGGGCAAATCCGTTCTTGCGGCCCTAAAAACTTCGGATCTGGTCGTATTCGTGGTTGACGTAGGCAATGTGGCGCAGTTGGACATGATAATGAGGGAGTTGGAGGCATTGCACATAAAGATAAACAGGAAGGCTCCAAGAGTGGATGTCATAGAGGTTGAGAAGAATACTGGTATAGAGATAGGGTTCAACAGGTCTGACATATCGGATGATGATGTACGGGACATACTCACCGAGCTTAGGTTCCATAACGTCTTTGTCAGGATTGGGGACAAGCTTAGCCTCGATGAGTTGATAGAGATGGTCATGGGGAGGTCGTCCTACATGAGGGGGATAGTGGCGCTCAACAAGATAGACACTTCATCAGATTATGAGAGGATCGCGGCCGAGATGTCAAAGAAGTGGGGCATGGAGGTGGTGTCGGTGAGTGCAAGGGATGAGGTCAACATAGAAAAGTTGAAGGAAAGCGTTTACAGGAACCTGGGCATAATGACCGTCTACCTATCGCCTGATGGAAAGGAGAAAAATCCTCTGATACTCAAGAAGGGTGCTGACATAGGGGATGCGGCTGCGAGGCTCCACACAAAGCTTATGGACGTGACAAGATCCGCCTACGTGACAGGACCTAGCGCCAAGTTCGACAGGCAGAGGGTCGGGGTTGAGCATGAGCTCAAGGAAGGAGACAGGATAACGTTCATCAGGGGAGACAGGTAGTGCGGGTTTTTATTACTGCGATTCCATATTTATAGAAGGTTATCAGATGGCGATAAAGTACTGGGAGTTTGAGGATGCCCCGCTCAAGGAGAAGCTCAAGAGCGTAAATGTCAGGGAGATCGCGCGAGTGTTCTTCGATAATGACACAGAGGCGTACAGGTTCGCATACCTACTGCTGGAAGTCAAAAAGAGAAAGGGGCTCAGGCTCAAGGACGTTGACAAGGGAATCCCGATATCCACGGCGAAGAGGTACCTCGACTTCGCGGTCAACATCGGAATGCTCAAGCACGAGGGCAATGTCTACATGCTCACCGACAGGTTCAGCAGGCCGTTCAAGAACATCGCCACATACGTGAAGAGCTGGATGGATACAGAGACGAACGAGGACCTTGAGATTGAGTTCCCTACTGCGAAGAGAGGCACAAGGAGGATGTCTGACGAGGCTGGACCGGCAAACGTCAATAAAACCGGAGGAAATGATATAGGTACTAATTCTGCGAATGAGAATGGTGTCTGATGAACGAGATAACGATTTACACCAGGCCTACCTGCCCCTTCTGCAACAAGCTCAAGGGAATACTAGATTCCAGAAAGATAAAGTACAAGGATTACGACGTCACAAAGAACGAGCCTCCGCGCCATGTCGTCGATCAGGATGGCCACATACCCGTCCCGCAGGTGGAATACAATGGGAGGATAATCTACGACTACAAGGATGAGGAGACTCTGGCCAACGAGATCGGGAAGATAATGAAGGAGTACTGATTTTGGGCAACAGGGCGTTAAATGGCCATTCAGACTCTAAGCGCCATAAAGATATTTATATCTGGAAATTGAAATTATACTTGTGGGTTGAATGAAAACGAATATAAACACCATAAGTCATCCTGGTTGTGGGTTTTATAAGAGGTCGATATGATTGTCTGAGGTCTGTATCGATAAAGTTAAAGCCATAAAAGCATTGGATAAAGCTGCAATAGTACAGCCCTGCATAACTTGCAGAGAAGACATAAAGGATCTAAGAAGGTCTATCGAAAAGGATACGGATATACCATCATCAGTTAAGAGGTCTGCACTTCTCTGCGATGTTGGGGTTAAAGTGGCAAAAATTGTGGGAAGTGTATACCTTCTTCCGATACCTAAAGCGTATAATGATCTGCAAAGCGTCAGAAAATCCAATTTAGATTGCTATCTGAATCTTAAAGCCGCGAGTTGGACGATAGTAAATCCTTCAGAATTATATGAGATTTTGGATTCATTCTGTAATGTCTCTTATTTTAAATCTAAATGTAGTCCTAAGCAGCTTTACATATTCGACAAGTTATCACGTATCGGGGAGAAATGGTTGATGCCCAAAAGGACGGCCATATAAGAGAATTTAAAATTGCGTGGTCTATAGAAGGACAGGGCGAATCTAAACAAAAGCCTTAAATATATTGTGAGCTTGTAAGTTATTGTACTATAGAACGGATTGGTGTACGAATGCAATCGCTCCATTACGTAAGGTGGAACAACCTTATCGTCAGCGGAGCGGTTGGAGCTTTTTCCTGCAATAAGCTCATGACGCCAATAGCCGTTTGTGCCGCTTAACCTTCTAAATTTTTGGGTGATATGGGTGGCACAAACGATATATAGTAGAGCAATCGCTAAGGAGGTTAGCCTTAGCAGACGCGAGCAGCTGTTAGTACTGGAGATAGACCACGATACGATAGACAGCGCATCGGCTTTCGTGGACTACATCTCAGACGAGTACGGGATCTCCAAGAGCTCTGTCTGGTACAACCTCAACTGCCTGAAGGAGAAGGGCATCGTGAGCTTCGCAGACAAGCAGCACCCCGGAGAGCCATTGATGCTGAGTAGGAAGGGGTTTGAGCAGCTCGCCGCGCTCGCGGGGAGGAGAACAGCGGTACTTGAGGCATTTAGCGGACGCACAGGGGTTGGATATGCGACAGAGGTGTCGCAGAACGGGATGTTCTACAGGGTTGGCGTTTACCCTGGAGGATAGCCGTGGGTGGGAAGGTGGGCCGAGAGGCCCACCTCATATTTAATTGGTGGTTGAATGGGTGTGAGGTGGATAAGACAAGTTGGGATTGGGATACCTGCGGTAATGTCGCTGCCGCCTGAGCTGAAGATGTCAAAGGTTTACCTGAACGTGAGGGGAGGGTGCAGATCGGCACGGGCCATGCAAATAAGGGGAGAGGGAAACTTGCTCGACCTGCCAAGGGTGGAACTCCGGAATGATATGGAGGGCAGGCGTTAGACCCGCAGTATCTTGTCCTCTAGCAAGCTCCGCGCCTCTCGACGATGCGGAACCTAGCCTGGAGCTCGTCTAGGAAAGCCGCAGCCTGAATTGAGATGTCCGTTGGCGCAATCGCGCTAAGCACCTCCATAAAGTGGTGTTTCATTTTGGTCTGGTCCCCAGGTGCTATTGTGGTGCCAGAAGAGACGGCAGCTTCCCATTCCCTCGCCAGTCCGTGGGCGTTCAGATTCCGTCCAGCCACAGCTTCAATAAATTTTGAAACTGAGGCGTCGCGCCGATCGGCAGGTTTAAGGTCGAGTACGTGTTGCACCTTTCGTTTCAGGATTTCGACGTTCTCCAAAGTTACTGTCTGGTGATCTTTCCTTGGTTTCTCGGCTAATTTCATAGTTTCACATTTGGTTTTTTGTTTCTGAGATAATTGTGCTTCGTCAGTTGCTGGCTTTTGCAGACTTTTGGGCGGTGCGCAACATCGACTCTAGCTTCTTGGTGGTCTTGAATTTCGGAGTTGCTGCAATAGAATGAGCCCACTCGAATCCTAGAACTGGGGTGAAGCTAACTTCGAATCCTTTTATGGATTGGGTGGCATGCTTTGTAGGCATAAATCCACTGCAAGTATAGCTGTTGTTCAAATATTTATATGTATACGGGTTTTTTCTTTAGTTTTATATATGGGTCAGGCTCCGCTGACGGCAACATTACTTTGGGGCTGCCGAGATTTGAACTCGGATAACCAGAACCCGAATCTGGTAGTCTGCCAGGTTAGCGTACAGCCCCGTTAATCGTTAAGCATTACCTTGTTTGTTATTCCGAACCTTCCCCTTCTTATCAGGTTCTTGTTCTCCAGGCTCTTCAGTATCCTGTGGGTCTTCACCTTCGAGTAGCCGCTCTTTATCACTATGTCCGACTGGAGGATTCCATTGTCCTCCATCTTCACTATCCCAAGGATCCTCTTCTCGTCCTGGGAGAGGAAGGTGTTTATCGCCTTCTGCTTCTGGGTCTGCCTCTCCTTCAACTCGCTGGCCCGGACTATCCTCTTATGGCTCATGTCCAGGAGCCTTACTGCGCACAGCACCAGCATGATCCCGCCAACGAGTGGTATGGCGATATCGGTAAGTATGTCTAGCACCACACCCCTTGTACCGGCAAGCGTCCGTAGTGGTATGCCGTGGGACACCGCTATCGCTATTGTGGCCCCGTTTATTATCGAAACCAGTATCGATGCGAATCCAAGCCCGAAGGCAAGGAGCGTGAAACCGTTGCTGGCTAGTCGCTCTGCCATTATATCCAGTAATCATCTCGTTTAAAGGTTTAAATAGCTCCCTTTGGATAGGCTATTTAACCCTAGCTAACAAAATCAATTGTGGAAGCAAACATAATACTGAAGGGGAAACAATCAGGGATACTGCTCGCCCTCAGGGACAACGGGCAATCCTGGTATGTCTCATCACTTGCTAAGGCGGCAGGGACTACTTATGTGCATGCCTGCAATTTCATAAACACTTGTGAGGAGCTTGGCATAGTCAACTGTGAGAAGCACGGGAAGCTCAAGGTTGTCAAGCTCACCGAGAAAGGGGCCAAGATGGTGGAGATGATATCTGGCATAAGCGCGCTTATAGGGTCGCCGCCCGTTGCGGCGGCCGCCCAGCCACAGGCGCCGCAGCCTTCCACGCAGCAATCTGCTAAGGAGAAAGAAAAGGAACCTGAGAAGAAATAGCAGTCAGACAACAGATATCGCAATCTGCTTCCTTACCGCATTTAGGACATGGCTGTAGTCCCTGTAGTGCGCTATGGTGGTGAGCCTGAGTGTGTAGTCGCCTGCATCTGATCCAACGCCACCGTAAACATTGAACTTGACCTCCTTCTGCTCATTGGGCTGCATCTCACCGACCCTTACCTCCCTCTGCCTTGAGAGAACCATCTCATCGAAGCCAAGCCGCTCCGGAAGTTCAGCGACAACTGATGTAAGAAGTATGTCCTTGGTGACATTCCTCACCTTGACTATCAATGTTGCAGAGCTGTTCCTTCTGGAATAGAGCCGGTATGGCACCAGCTCTGTCGAAATGAGGAATGGCGATCCTTTTGTTATGTCGGCTGCAGCATCTTTTTTCCCGAAAATGTCAAAGAGTCCCATCGCGATCAATTCAGCAAGTGCTTATATACCTTATTATCCTGAATACTATTAAATAGGTTGGGTTGTTTGGTGGATGTGGAATGCCGATAAAGTTCAATATTACCAAACATGATGTGCTCTCCGGAAAATTCCGGCAGCTCGTTCAAAAATACAACGGCAGCGAATTCTCATCAGAGGATGTGGGCGATGGTCTCCTGCATGCGCAGGCTACTCTGATCGCCTCTTTTTCTCCAGGCCACTCCTGGCAGACCAACAGGGCGTTGATAGATCGCGACACAGAGCGGCTTAGGTCGTCGCTCGAGGTTAAGAATGAGTACACAGCGGCTAAGAGGTCGCGCTGGAAGATGGTGGGGAGCAAGGACATACAGGAGGTGTCCCAGATGAACATAGCAGACAGCCTGTTTTCTGTATGGCTTGCATTCAACACCGAGAAGGAGATGAGGGAACTATACAGGGCCGCATGGATGGGGCTCAACAAGGAGTTCCAGGAGGAGTGCGACAACAGGGAGCGCGCAATTGGCGCAACCGCCAGGATCTAATCGGCTTCTTTTGCCTGAAAATTTAGCAAACTATTTAGCCGAGAGCGCAGCAAAAATATCGGTGAGTTTATGGACAAGGTAGTTCATTTTGAGATACCGGCAAAGGATGTGGAAAGGGCAAGAAAGTTCTACAGGGACACCTTTGACTGGAAGGTGAAGCCTATGCCTGAGATGGATTATACCATCGTGCGTACCATGAAGATGGATGAAGACGCGGACGAGCCGCCAAAGGAGTACGGAATAAACGGCGGGATAATGAAAGCGACCAAGGAGGTAAAGGCCCCAGTTATCTACATGGGTGTTGAAGACATAGATGAGGCCTTGAAGCGTATTGAGAGGAACGGCGGAAAGGCTATGGGAGAAAAGCAGAAGGTAAGCGACATGGGATGGTCGGCCTATGCGAAGGACAGCGAGGGCAATGTCATAGGCCTTTGGCAGAACGCAGAGGATATGTAAGCCTGCTCTAGTTCTTCCGTTTGAGTGTGGCGCGTATAATACCGCCACTTTCTTTTGATGAAGACAGCTTTAGGCCCGCCTTCCTCCCTGATTCCGCTATCTCGCTTATAGTTGACATGTGGCTGCTTAGAGCCTTAAAGAAGGGGTTAGCCTTTCCCCTGTCGAACTCATAGACCCTTATCTCGCCGCCCTTGGAGAGCCTGGTCGCCAGGTATCTTAGGGAGCCCTCCTTGTCCTTCCAGTGGTGGAATGAGAGTGAGGTGAATATTATGTCGAATTTGCCACCGAACAGGATGGATCTGCTGGAGCCGAGCCCAAATTTAGCGTTTTTCAGCCCTCTTGACGAACTCTTGGCTATCTTTATCATAGATTCTGAGGGATCGACCGCGTACAGCTTTAGGCCTGGGTTAGACTTAGCGAGCATTATAGGCACTGTTCCGGTTCCCGTCCCCACGTCAAGGATGCGGGATGCTCCGGAGGCTTCCAAGTCACTAGAGATGAAGCGGTATAGCGCTTTGGCCCGCCCAGTGCATCGGAAGAATGAGTAGAGGCGCGACATTATTGGTCCAAATCTCTCCTCCCCCTCAAGATAGTAATCAGGCACACTGACACCTACATTTTCCCTATTACTGCGAGCAACATCGCTTCTATATTAGAAAAATCCCTAAAAACGAAGTCAGGGCTTTCTGCCGCCAAGGCATCGAACGTCTGCTTTCCTGTGGCCACTGCTATGGACTTCGTTCCTGCCTCCCTTGCGCACATTATGTCCCTAACCGTGTCACCCAGAATGAATACACAGCTCTTCCTGAATGAGATTCCTGTCTTTTCTTTTGCTTTCCTTAGTGCGATTGGGACCAGCTCGCTCCTTTTCGTGGTGGCATCGCCAAAGGCCCCGATTTTGAAATAATTCCAGAGCCCAACAGCCTCAAGCTTTATCCTGGCCCTTCCAGGAGTGTTTCCAGTCAAAAGGCCTACGCTTATCCCTTCATCGATAAGGCGCTTGACTAGTCTCTCAGCACCCGGTACCTGTTCTATGCCGAACTCGTCCATTATCTCCTTTGTGATCGAGGTGTAACCCAGGAGCGCAGCTGCCAACCGAGGATCGGCATCTGGATTTTCTAATCCCAGCCTCTTGAGCTTTTCAACTATTATCTGGCGGTCGGTCATCCCACCCCCTTCGAGTCTGATTTTGCTTGAATCAAGGTTGAAATATTTCTTAATTAGCCGGCCCGATTGCGAGGGGGCTCCGCTCCACTGTTTTATAAGGGTACCGTCTACGTCGAATAGGACTAGCCTATCTAGTCTCGCCATGATTGATTATTGTTGCTGCTGCTTTTAAGCCTACTACCATTCCAGCTGGCCGCCGGTCTTGTATTCAGTGACCCTGGTCTCGAAGAAGTTCTTCTCCTTCCTGAGGTCTATGACCTCGCTCAGCCAGGGGAACGGATTCCTGACATTGTAGATCTGCGGGAGGTTCAACCTCTCGAGCCTCCTGTCCGCGATGTACTGGACATACTGTATCACCGTATCTGACGTGAGCCCGAGGATCCCTCCAGGCAGGCAGTCCTTCGCGTACTCAGCCTCAAGGTCAACCGCCCTCTTTATGTTCTCTACAGTGATCTTCTTGAAATCGTCATTCCAGACATCTGGGTTCTCTGATACTATCGTGTTTATCAGGTCGACACCGAACGCCAGGTGAACCGATTCGTCCCTGAGTATGTACTGGAACTGCTCGCCCACGCCTATCATCTTGTTCATCCTCTTGAAAGAGAGCATCATGGCGAAGCCGGCGTAGAAGAATATTCCCTCCATGATGACATAGTAGCCTATCAGGTCGTGAAGGAATCTCTTTATGTTTTCGTTCCCGCTTGTAGTGAAGCCCGGATCGAGCAGCGACTTCGTCATTTCGACAACGAAGTCGTCCTTCTTCTTTATGCTCGGTATGCTGTTGTACATGTTGAAGACATGATCTGGATCAAGCCCTAGCGAGTCGCAGCAATAGATGAAAGTCTCTGTATGGACAGCCTCCTCATAGGCCTGCCTGAGCATGTACTGCCTGCACTCAGGGTTGGTGACATGCCTGTAGATGGACAGCACTATGTTGTTTGCCGTTAGGCTCTCTGCAGTGGAGAAGAATCCGAGGTTCCACATCACCATCCTCCTCTCATCCTCGCTGAGCCCTCCCCTCTCCTTCCAGAGCTCAATGTCCTGCTGCATCGGTATCTCTTCTGGGACCCAGTTGTTGGCCACCCCGTTCTTGTAGTACTCCCTGGCCCAAGGGTACTTTATGGGGAGTATCTTGTTTGGGTCAACTTCTGAAGCGTTGAGTATCTGTTTTGCCATGTTCTCACTCGCATTCATTGGCAGGATTCGCAGCTCGGGTCATCCAGCTTGCAGGCCTTCGCCTCCCTTATGTCATCGCTGCTTATCTGGAGGGTGGGTTGCATGGTCTGCGCCACCTCAGGCGCCTGCGGCTGGACGGCGGCCTGTTCCTGTATCTGGACAGTTGCCTCTCCAGCCTTGGCCACATTTACCGCCTGCACGACACCCTGGTCCGCGGCCCTGGTCTTCTGCCTAGTTATCTCAACGGTGTTCTTCTCAACCGCGGAAGCGCCAAGCGTCCTGAGGTAGTAGGTGGTCTTTAGGCCCATCAGCCAGGCGTGCATGTATATGTCAGAGAGCACCCTGCCGGATATGGTGTTGGTGAATATGTTGAGCGACTGGCTCTGGTCGATCCACTTGCCCCTGTAGGCGGCTATCTTTATCAGCCATTGCGGCTCGATCTCGAAGACGTTCTTGTACTTGTCCTTTATGCGGGTGGGTATGGAGTTTATCTTCTGCACGCTCCCATCGCGCATCTTTATCTCCTCAAGCATGCGCTTGTTCCAGAGCCCCAGCTTCTTTAGGTCCTCCACGAGGTACCTGTTTACCACAGTGAACTCTCCGCTCATGTTTGACTTGACATATACAGCCGTGTACATCGGCTCTATCGACGGAGTGCATCCAGCTATGTTTGATATGGTCGCGGTAGGGGCCACTGCCATGCAGTTCGAGTTCCTCATCCCGTGCTTTGCCACAGCCTCCCTGACCGGGGTCCAGTCCATCTTGCCATCCAGCTGAACGTTTATCTTCATCCCCCTTTCCTTCTCGAGCAGGGGCAGCGTGTCTATCGGGAATATGCCCCTGTCCCACTTGGAGCCCTTGAAGGATTCGTATGAACCCCTTTCCTTTGCCAGCTCTGCCGATCCAAGTATCGCATAGTAGGCTATCGCCTCCTGGCTCTCATCAGCGAACCTGACAGCCTGCTCTGAATCGAAGCTTATGTCGAGCTGGTAGAGCGCCTCCTGGAAGCCCATGACCCCAAGCCCGACAGGCCTGTGCCTCATGTTTGATGTCCTGCCCTCCATGGTTGGATAGTAGTTCAGGTCGATGACGTTGTCCAGCATCCTCATTGCAGTCTTCACCGTCTCTGAAATCTTCTTGGTATCCAGTGCGCCCTTCGATATGTGCCTGGCCAGGTTGACCGAGGCAAGGTTGCACACCGCGGTCTCCTCCTTCGAGGTGTTGAGCGTTATCTCGGTGCAGAGGTTGGAATTGTGAACAACCCCGACATGGTCCTGTGGCGACCTTATGTTGCACGGATCCTTGAACGTTATCCACGGGTGCCCAGTCTCGTATAGGTTGACCAGTATCTTCTTGTAGAGGTCCTTAGCCTTGATGACCTTGTAGAGCTTCATCTTACCCTCGGCCACCATCTTCTCGTATTCCTCGTACCTCTTCTCGAAGGCGCTTCCATAAGTGTGGTGCAGGTCAGGGGTCTCGTCCGGTGAGAAGAGGATCCAGTCCTTGTCCTGCATCACCCTTTTCATGAAAAGGTCAGGAACCCATACCGCAGTGTCCATGTCGTGGGTCCTTCTCCTCTCGTCGCCGGTTACTCTCCTCAGGTCCATGAAGTCCTCGATGTCGTAGTGCCAGGCCTCGAGGTATGCGCATGTGGCTCCCCTCCTCTTCCCGCTCCTGTTTATCGCAACTGTCACGTCATTTGCAATCTTGAGGAACGGTATTATGCCCTGGCTTTCCACCCCCGTCTTCTTTATGTAGGCTCCGGTTCCCCTCAGGTTGGTCCAGTCGTTCGCGATCCCACCGGACCATTTTGACATCTGGGCATTGTCGCCGTAGCACTTGAATATGTGATCAAGGTCGTCCTCCACTGTGGTCAGGTAGCATGAGCTCATCTGCGGATGGGCGGTCCCCGAGTTGAAGAGTGTCGGGGTTGAGCTTACCAGTTCCAGCCTTGAAAGCACCTCATAGAACCTGGCCGCCGCATTGTTCTTGTCCGGCTCGTTGATCGCCAGGCCCATCGCCACGCGCATCCAGAACATCTGGGGGGTTTCCGTATGCTTCTTCTCCTTGTAGTCGAATAGGAAGTACCTGTCGTACAGGGTTTGGATTCCCCTGTACGGGAGGAGCTCGTCCCTCCTTGGTTCTATCTTTGATGCAAGGAGCTCCAGGTTGAACGACTCGAGCTCCTTGGCCAGCTTGCCCATTGAGACACCATGCCTTATGCTGTTGACAAATGCCGCCTCCCAGGCCGGCTTCAGGCTCTCGACGCTGAGCCTCTGACCGCATACCTCCTTGTATATGTTGGAGAGGAACATCCTGGATGTTATCAAGTCATAAATGGGATTGGTCTCTATGAGGCCCCTTGCCGTGAGGACGGCCAGCTGGGCTATCTCTTCGGTAGGCATGCCATCGTACACGCTGACCTCGCACGCCTGCAGCAGCTCCTCCACGTTGACCACCCCCTCGAAGCCCCTGCATGCGTCAGACATGAACTTCCTTAGGGTCTGCTCGCTGAACTGCTCCTTCACCTTCTTGCTGTTCGTGATGTAGAGCCTTCCCTCGTCGATCTTCTTGAGCGTCTCCGTCCTCTTCGCCTCCCTTATCTGGGCGTGCCTCTCCCTGTAGAGTATGTAAGCCCTCCCGACGTCATAGCAGCCGGCCTTCATCAGGCACATCTCGACTATGTCCTGGATTCCCTCGACGTCAGCTATTCCGGTCTCGTAGGCCATCGTAACGTCAAGGGCCACCATCTCAGTGAGCTTGTCCACCTCCTCCTGGTTCGCACCTCCCCTGACGGCCGAGAAGGCCTTTGAGATTGCGCTGCTTATCTTTGAGGAATCAAAATCCACTATGGACCCATCACGTTTTCTTATCTTTTCTACCATAAAAACCCCACTATCCCGATCGCCGGACAAAACTTTTACAACACGTGTATTAATACCCATGTTTTTACGGATTGAAGATTGATATACATATGGGTATTATTTAGGCGCAAATTGTAGGAGACTACAATTTTGTTCTCGTAAATATTCTGCAATTGTCGTGCTTGGAAACCAGAATGGTTTAGAGGAGTGACGATTGCTTTCCTTTCATATGGTTGAAGACTGGAGTCATGATGTAGCCTTCCTTCAGGCTCCCCAGGATCGCGCATTTCTGGGGATTTGCCCAGTAATAGTAGGCGAGGTAGGCGCAGAACACAGCGTCGAGGGTGTCTTCGTGTCTCTTCAGCTCCGCGCCGCCAAGATGCTCCATCTTCTTGCCCAAAAGGAACTTCTTTCCGATCCTTAGCGATGGCGAGGCGCCATTCAGACCCTCAAGGAGCCTTTCGTACCTTTCGAACTCCCCAATCCTGAACCCAGGATCCCTGTTGGGCTTTGCCTTGTACCGCAGTATGCGGTCAAGCCCGAATAGCACCACCATCGATGGGTGCGGGTATACCTCGAATATCTTCCTCGCTTCTTCATAACCGCCCAGGACCGGGTCATGGGCAAAACCTATCCCTTCCAGTGATTTGACAATCTCCTCGCCCCTTATCTTTCCGCCTGACCAGGCGCCTAGCCTTTCCCTGTTGGATGGATGCGCACCCGCATCGTACTTGCGGAACAGATCGCCTACGATCCTCTCTGCTTCCCTCCTTCCCGTCTTATTGGGAACTACGAGGGGTGCATCTATTGCGATGAGGGCCGGATTCATCCCTGTAGCCTTGCTCACAGAATCGAGGATTTCCTCGTCCGACAATGCGAGGCCCGCGCTCACTAGCTTTCCCTGCTTCCTGTCGCCCTCTATTACAGCAAGGCCGCTGTTGTTCTTCTGCGACCACGCCAGATCAAGCCCTATGAAGATCATGCATTCATCCCGTCCTCTTTGCAAGAGTTATAACCTTGCAGCTGTCCTTCTCGACAAGCAGCTCTGCCTCTGCCTGGGCCACCGGCGCGCGGCCCATTTCTATTAACACTGGATTCACAGATATGCAGCCCGTCTTGGAGAGCTCTGATATGGCTGAATATAGGGAAAAGCGCGACATTCCTGACCCTAGCCATCGCACCGCAAATGGGTTCTTGGGATACTTTGACTCTATCTCATGGAGGACCTTCCTTGCACCAGGGGTTCTGGGTACAGCTCCGCCAACGTATGAGTAGATCTCCATGTTGTCGCCTTCTGTCACCTGACCCTTCCCTGACTTTGTGGTTATGAAGGGCTCTATCGCGATTATGGCGCCATCTTCAAGCACATCTGAGTCGCCATTGTCATAATTTGGAATAAACGATCCAGTATGTAGGTCATTTTCCTCTATCCCATGCCCACCTAGGTTGAGTATGACCTTGAATCCTGCGCTTTCAACTGTTCTGGCTATCTCGGCACCTATTTTCCTGACCTCTATCCCTGCCTTTACCATGGAAATGGCATTGTCAAGGGCCTTCTCTGCTGCCTCGACCATCTTCCCATGCTCCCCAGAGAGGTCTATTGTCAAGGCCCCATCCCCAAGAACACCGTTTTTCTCTGCCCCGAAGTCGATCTTCACTATGTCCCTTTCCGAAAATGTGGTCTGGTCCTCTAGGGATGGCGAGTAGTGGGCCGCCCTCTCATTCTGCGACAAATTGATTGGGAATGCGAGTCCGAATCCAGACTGCCTGAGCGCCTTCTCGGCCGCTTCCGCGACATCGAGCAGCCTTGCCCCGGGCTTTACCAGCCTGCTTGCAGATACTATCGCATCCTGTGAGGCCTTTCCCACCTCAATTGCCTGCTTTAGCCTGTCCTCTTCCATGCAATTGATTCGAAGTTCAGATTTATATATTTGAATCGTTCACCTATTGATTGATGGTATGGAGGCAACAAAGGAGCCCACAACCCTAGGTAAAGTCAATTCTGTGGTGGAAGAGCTTGAGAGAAGGTTGAAGGGAGCCTCCAATACGGCGATATGGCTAAGGATGACAAGCACAATGGAGGCAGCCAAGAGGGTAGCAAAGATACTAGAGGAGGGGAGGCAGTCTTACATGCTGAGTGAGCTAGGGGCAATGTTGGTACGCGGTCCAATAGCGAAGGATTACCCGCGTTCTGGCCCGTGGGCCCAAGCTGTGCAAGACCTTTTCGATACCAAGCTCATTAAGGAGAAGGAGGGGTGCAACAGCTATGAACTTGCCCCATTAGGTAGGATGGTTGCGACACTCACAAATTACCCGCCCGGGCACCTGATGCGCAGAGATTTCAGGATTGTAGGTGCGGATTAATAGTCAGCCCAGCTTCTTCTGGGTTCCAAGACCTTTCAGCTCCTCCTCGCTGAAGCCGAGTTCTTTTAGTATCTTCATCGTGGCGGGGATTACCTGGTGGTTTATGTAGTACTCTGGATCGTAGTCCTTCGCCATGCCCTCCATCTCCGCCTTGTCGCTTATGCTGCTGCCATGCTTGGTCACTATGTAGCCTATGGTGTTGTTCTCCACCTCGTCCCTTGTCTTGAAGCCTGCCTGCACCGCCTTCTTGGCAGCAGACACTTCAGGTGACTTGACCTCATAACCTTCTATACCCTTCCTGAGCTGCGTGCTTATCACAACATCGCTAAGCGGCACCTCGCCGTCCCTGAGCCTCCTAATTGTTTCCTTGACTATGTCAGAGGCCTTCTTGGGATCACCCTCCTTTAGTATGGTTTCCAGGACGGCCCTCTGGGTGTCCCTTGATACTCTTGACCAGTCCCTTCTCACGAGCTCAAAACCGCGTATCTTCACGCGGCCGGACTCGGACAGCAGGGCATACTTCTTCTTCGCCCCGGCGGCCTCTGACTCCTTAGCAACTTTCTTACCAACGAATACGCCCCTGCTGTAGAAGTCCTCGAGCTCGAGCTCCATTGGTGGGGGAAGCTTGGAGTTGTATTCTTTCATGAATGACATGGCATCGTCCTTTGTCTTGTCGCCCATCAACATGACCAAGCTATCTGTATCGCCGTAAAGGACCTTCATTCCTCGGGCGTCTGCCTTTGACATGACATCGTTGATGTACTGCCTGCCGAATGCGGTGACGCTCGAGGCGCAAGGCCTGGAGTACCACCTCGACCTCGCATATCCCAGGTATCCATAGAATGAATTGGAGACTATCTTGAGGGCCATTGATCGCGACCCTAGGAATATGTTCTTGGGGTCCTTCTTGTAGGCCTTCTTCACCTCTGCCCTCTGATCCATCAGCATCTTCAGCAGTCCGGGCATTATTCCTTTGGGGCTCTTGAGGAATCGGGTACCTTCAGGCGACTCGAAGACGCCGGTTCCCTCCTTTGTGACAGTTGAGGGGTCGATGTTGTAGCTGATTATTATAGAGGGATACAGGCCCCTGAAGTCGAACATCACAAGGTTGTCGTAGACTCCTGGCTCCGGGGTCTTCACATAAGCGCCCTCTATCGGGTTCCTTAGCCTGTCCCTCGACTCCCTATCGTCGGGCTTGTTCGGTATCAGCTCGTTGTTGTGGCATGAGCTGTGCATCATCATGAACTCGACCAGCTGCCCAGTGGTTGAGACACAGACATCAGTGAGCGGGTCGTAGGTAAGCCTGGCGAGCTCTATCATTATTGGTATGAAGGTCTCGTAGACCTTCTCCAGGGCGAACGAGTCGTCAAGGTTGTATGTTGCGAGCTGCTCCAGCTCCTCCCTTCCGCCGTCCCACATCTTCCATATGTTGGGCTTGTCCACCATGACCTTCTTGCTGTCTCCTGCTATGGCCTCATAGACGTTCTTCAGGGTCTTACTGTTCAGCTTCAGTATGCTCTCCGCCGCGCCGACCACTGAGATGAACTTTATGACAGAGTACATATCCACATGGACCCTGCCCGCGACCTTAACCCTTGTAACCAGGCCGTGGTTCTCCAGCTTGGTAGACCCCTCGAACCTTGACATGCTGAACTTCATATTGAGCGCGCCGCACCTGTCTATGAAGTACTTGACATCAAATCCGCTGGAGTTGTACCCCGTCACTATGTCTGGCTGGAGCTCGTTGAGGAGGTCCATGAACCTTGTTATCATCCCTTTCTCATCTGGCATCGCCTCCACGAACGGGAGGTCTATCTTCTTGAAGGTTATGACCCCGCTTTTCTTCTCCTTTCCCTTGAAGGAGTAGCTTATCATTATTATCGGGTCCTTCTCGGCTTTGGGCATGCCTCCTGATGGGCTGTACACCTCTATGTCGAAGCACATCACGCTCAGCTCCACCATCGTCTTGGTGCTCGTGGGTTCCATGGATCTCAGGATCAGCCTTCCATCCTCGCCCCTAGACGCGGTTATCCTTTGCATGATGAGTGGGGTTATGCTGTTGTCGATGGCATACCTCTTGGCGAAAGGTATGTCCTTCTCATATGCGTCGCCAAGATGCCTCATCGCATCGCTGAGCTTTGGCACCTGTGCCGTGTTGACCACATAGACCTTGAAGGCCTCGACTTTCTTTCCAAGGAGGGTCTTTCCCGCCTTCTCGATCAGGGTCGGTTTTATTATGTTCTCCCCGTCCTGCGCGAACGCCCCGCTGATGTCGTTCTTTCCTATGGGCACAAAGTAGAAGTACGGCCTGTAAGACGTGTCGAGAAGCTCGTTGACTGTCCCGTCCGCGGACTTGACCGTCATCCTTATGGTCGAGCGTTCATCCTGGTTTATGTAGTCGACGTCCAGCACCGCGGCCTCCAGCTCCACCAGGGAGTCATCATCCACACTGCCGGCGCTCTTTCTCTCCTTTGACATAATTGCGATTACTTCTTGCTCTCCTGTATCTTCGTGGTGCTAACTACCATTGGTGGTATGAGGCCTATAGAATAAGCGACAAGCGTTCCTGTTGCGCTGCACCTGAAGTTGAGGCTGTTTATCAGCTCCTCGGCCATGTTGGTCGGGAGCATGTGCTCAGAGTTCCACTTCTTTAGAACAGAAGCGGCAGCCTCCTTGCCTTCGGTCATCTCCACTACGCCCTCGAGCTTGATGTGGCCCAGCTTCTTTGCCTCCTTAGAGTCGCTGTCCGTGTATTCAGCTAGGAACGAGTATGATATGTTCACCTTGTCACCGGATGTGTCAACCTTCTCGATGTTTATGTTGAGCTTCGGGAACCTCTGCTTTGCGAGCGAGTCTATGGACTGAATCTTGCCTTCCACGTTGAGTATGGAGAATCCTGTTATCATAAAATTCACTATAGCAGTTATGCCGGGAATGTATTTAAAACTTGGCCTGGACGGGGAAATTGTGGCAGGAAGGCATATATATTCCAGGGAACTGAGCGTATGCAAGTGATGCCTTGACTTCTGAAAAAAGCCTTGCCGCAGGGGTGCAAGTTACAAACAGATGGAATGTGGCAGATAGGGTGGCTTCGGAAAGGATGAAAAGGTGGGCCGCAAGGATGCTGAGGCGCGGAACCACCAGGCTTGATGTGGATTGGGAGCCTGTTTCTGTGGGTTTGGTTGCCATGGAGCCGGTCAAAAAGATAACCAAGAAGAGGTTCCTTGGGATGGGAAGGGACTTAAGCATGGCATTCAGGGGCAATCTGGTTGAAATAGGTTTGGAGGGCATGGGCAAGATGGTTCTGAACGGTATTGGTGTAGGCGAATGCTACAGGTCAATCCCGGAGGGATTCAAATACAGTCAGTTTAGGCTCACCAGCTCGCCCCAGTTGAGCCAGGAGGAGATAGACTACAGGGCGGAGCATACGGCGAAACTGCTTTCCAACCTCTCGGCCAACTTGATCAGGGATCCGGGTTCATTCGCCATAGGGTCGAGGAGAATCTGATCCCTCGTAAAGCATATATATTTCCAGAATCAGATAGATTTTGTGATGATATGGACCAGTTAAAGCTGGGGAGCTGGGAGTGGACGGGCCAGCCGCTCGACAAAGTCACAGGCCACAAGCTAGCAAATCTTCTCCGAATCAAGGGCAAGGGGCTCAGTCTTGCAGATGATTGTGGCGAGGCGATTATCACTATAGAGAGGAGATGGCCTTTTAAGAACATAGAGGTGCAGCTGCTGCACACGATCTTGATACGCAAGGCCGGAAAGCCCTCGGTGGAGATTGGGCACCCCAACGTGGTGGACTTTCATATGGGCCTTCCTGGAGTCGGATTTGAATCAAAATCCAGCCATGGCATGCATGATGCAGGTGATAGAGTCCAGACAAGGCAGGTCTTGAACCGCATTGCCGCGATACTTGACGCGAGGCCCGAGGCCTTTGAGCTTATCAGGAGATGATTTTATTGGGATAAATGAGCTAACCGAAGAAGGCGCAGGACAAATAACTAGGGATCCGAAGAGGGAGCGCATGGCCAGGAAAGTGGCCAATCTTCTCCGCTCTGAAGGGCACGCTGGACTTGAGCTGAGGCGTGTCACCAGTGCGAGAACAAGTGTAACAATAAGACGCATCTTGGGCAGAAGCGTACAGATAAGCATGATGGATAACCTGTTGGAGATTGAG
>JAGWHK010000007.1 GCA_028866775.1 Microcaldota archaeon
TCGCGATCGGCTGATGCCCGGGCTCAAACAGCTTGAACGCGCGCTCAACACCAAGGCGCGGGCGTTTGCCCGCATCGTCAATATCGGCCGCACCCACCTCCAGGATGCGACGCCGCTGACGTTGGGCGCCGAGTTCGGCGCCTATGCGCATCAGGTGGCAACGGGCCTGGCGCGCATTGAAGCCTGCCTGCCGCGGCTTTATGCCGTGGCGCAGGGCGGCACTGCCGTCGGCACCGGCCTCAATGCGCCCAAGAAATTCGCCGGCGCGTTCATCAAACGCCTCAAGGCGGCGACCCGTCTGCCCTTTGTTTCGGCGCCGGACAAATTCGAGGCGCTGGCGGCGCATGATACGCTGGTGGAGCTGTCGGGCGCGCTCAACGTCATCGCCGCGTCGCTGATGAAGATCGCCAACGACATCCGGTTGATGGGTTCGGGACCGCGCTGCGGCCTGGGTGAGTTGCATCTGCCGGAGAACGAGCCGGGCTCATCGATCATGCCGGGCAAGGTCAACCCGACGCAGTGCGAGGCGGTGACCATGGTCGCCGCGCAGGTGATGGGCAATCACGTCGCCATTTCGATCGCCGGCAGCCAGGGAAATTTCGAGCTCAACGTCTTCAAGCCGGTGATCATCTACAACCTGCTGCAATCGATCCGCTTGATCGGCGATGCGGCGGCGA
>JAGWHK010000008.1 GCA_028866775.1 Microcaldota archaeon
GGCCTGGACGCCGCGGGCACCCTGACGCTCATCGACGAGGTGATCACACCCGACTCCTCGCGCTTCTGGCCCGCCGACACCTACCGCCCGGGGATGAGCCCGCCGAGCTTCGACAAGCAGTTCGTGCGCGACTACCTCGAGACGCTCGACTGGGACAAGCGCGCGCCGGGGCCGAAGCTCCCCCCCGACGTCATCGCGCGCACCAGCGCCAAGTACCGCGAGGCGCTCACGCGGCTCACCCGGCCGTGAGCGCAGCCTAAGGAGACCCGCCACATGCCGTCCCCGTGGATCGCCCCATCGATACTCTCGGCCGACTTTGCCCGGCTCGGCGCCGAGGTGGAGGCGGTGCTCGAGGCCGGCGCCGATCTCATCCATTTCGACGTGATGGACAATCACTACGTGCCGAACCTCACCATCGGGCCGATGGTGTGCCAGGCGCTGCGCCGGCACGGCGTGGCCGCTCCCATCGACGTGCACCTCATGGTGCGCCCGGTCGACCGCCTGGTGCCGGACTTCGCCGCCGCCGGCGCCACCTTCCTCAGCTTTCACCCCGAGGCGACCGATCACGTCGATCGCACCATCGCGCTCATCC
>JAGWHK010000009.1 GCA_028866775.1 Microcaldota archaeon
AGGATTAGAGATGCCTGCCAATGTATTTATACCTGCCTGCTGCGGCCCGCTCATCGGTACAAGCTTCGGCTTCAGGTCCCTGGCGTTCTCGCGCAGCCACTTCCTCCTTTCCTTGTAGTCGGGAACGGCTGCGGTCACCAGCCCCCAGAACGCCTTGGAGTGGTTCCTGTGGATTGTATGCGCGAGCTCGTGTATTATGATGGCGTCCCTGATGTGCTCGGGCGCGAAGAGCAGCCTGAAGTCCAGGTTTATGTTGTTGCTTATCGAGCAGCTCGCCCAGAGAGTGGCCGTGTCCTTGAGCCTGACAGCGTTTATCTGGGATTTGAAGTGCATGTTGTTGAGCTCCCTGACCCTGCTCTCCACATCCGGGAGCAGCGCCCTGGTGAGGACCCTCCTGGACAGGTAGGATACCTGCTGCCTCCTCTCCCTTTCGCCCATGCCTGCCGGCATGGTTATCAGGACTTTGTCCCCCTTCAGCCTGGCCCTCGAGCCCTCAGACATCGTCTCGCTCGCCTCTATGCTGAACGACCTTCCGAGTATCTCCACGGTCTGGCCGTTTGCAAAGGATATT